>CAZZHN010000415.1:0-1508 GCA_964654065.1 uncultured Solibacteraceae bacterium | reverse complement strand
GTTTTACACCACCACGGTCAAGACGCGCGTGGACGGGCAGTTGATGTCCGTGGCGTTCCAGGAAGGCGACGATGTCAAACAGGGGCAGGATCTCGCTCTCATCGATCCCCGGCCCTATCAGGTGATGCTTGAGCAGGCGCAGGGACAGCTGGCCCACGACGAAGCTTTGCTGGCCGACGCCAAACTGGATCTCGACCGTTACACCGCGCTGCTCAAGCAGGACGCCATCCCGAGTCAGCAACTCGACACGCAGAAGGCGCTTGTCGGCCAGTATGAGGGAAGCATCAAGACGGATCAGGCGAACATCGATAACGCCAAGCTCCAGCTCGTGTATGCTCATATCACCGCGCCTATTACCGGCCGCATCGGGTTGCGTCTGGTCGACCCCGGCAATGTGGTACATGCGGCGGACGCGACCGGCTTGTTTGTCATTACCCAAATCCAACCCATCGCCGTTCTTTTCACTATTCCCGAGGATAGTATCCAGCAGGTCATTAAAAAGCTGCACGCGGGGGCCCGCCTGTCGGTGGAAGCCTATAACCGCGACAACTCGGAAAAACTTGGGGTTGGCTACCTGCTGACGATGGACAATGAGATCGACCCGACCACGGGCACGTCCAAGCTCAAAGCCGTTTTCGAGAACAAGGACTACTCTCTATTCCCCAGCCAGTTCGTGAATATCAAGCTGCTGGTGGATACCAAGCCCAATCAGGTCGTGGTTCCTTCCGTGGCCATACAGCATGGACAGCAGGGCTCGTTCGTTTTTCTGGTCGGCGACGACTCGAGAGTCAAATTGCAGACGGTTCAGCCGGATATCGTGCTCGATAACGACACGACCTCCATCGCCAGCGGTCTCAACGAAGGCGATTCGGTAGTCGTCGATGGTATGGATCGGTTGCAGAATGGCAGCCAGGTACGCATCCGTCAACCCGGCGACGATGGCACGGGCGGCGGTGGTGGCCGTGGACGCGGGCGCGGCGGGCGTGGGCGTGGCGCCGGGGGCCGGGCAGCGGCCGGCATGGCTTCCGGCGCGGACGCTGCCCAGAGCGGATCCGATATGGCCGGCGGGCGCCAGGGCAAAGGCAAGGGTAAAGGCAAACGCGGGGGGAACAACGCGCAGTGAGCCCGTCGCGGATATTTATTCAAAGGCCGGTTGCCACTTCGCTCATGATGGCCGGCTTGGTTCTGGTTGGTGTCGTCGCTTATTTTCAGCTTCCCGTTTCCGCGTTACCGCAGGTTGACTACCCGATCATTCAGATCCAGACCTTCTATCCGGGCGCCAGTCCGGAAGTGATGACTTCCTCGGTCACCGCACCGCTCGAAAAACAATTCGGGCAGGTCCCGGGGCTGAATCAGATGACTTCGATCAGCTCTTTCGGCAGTTCGCTGATCACACTGCAGTTCGCGCTCGAACTCAACATCGATATCGCCGAGCAGGAGGTGCAGGCCGCCATCAACGCGGCAGGCAGTTTCCTGCCCAAGAATCTCCCCATTCCGCCGGTATACGC
>CAZZHN010000414.1:0-1545 GCA_964654065.1 uncultured Solibacteraceae bacterium | reverse complement strand
CGATGATCTACATCATCGAGGACAACGGCGTCTACGGCCTCACCAAGGGCCAGTTTTCCGCCACTGCCGACCTGGGCTCGACGCTGAAGACCGGCACACCCAACGATTTGCCGCCGTTTGATTGCTGCGCCCTGGCGTTGAAATGGGGCGCCACCTTCGTGGCGCGTTCCTTCAGCGGCGACAAGCGGCAGCTGCAAGCCATCCTCAAGACCGCCATTTCGCATCGCGGCCTGTCAGTGATCGACGTGGTTTCTCCCTGCACGACCTTCAACGATCACCAGGGATCCACCAAGAGCTACGCCTACATGAAGGACCACGACCTGGTGTTGAACGAACTGGATTACGTGCCCTTCCGCGAGGATATCGCGGTGGAGATTCCCGAGGGCGACGTGATGGACGTGCAGCTCCACGACGGCTCCCACCTGCGCATCCGCAAGCTGGGCCGCGATTTCGATCCAACCAACCGGCTGGCGGCGCTGGCCGCCATCGAGGATGCCGAGGCGAAGCACGAGGTGCTGACCGGCGTGCTCTACGTCAACACCGCTAAGCCCACGTTCCTCGAACTCCTCAACCTTCCCTCCGAGGCCATCGCCACGCTGCCCGAATCCCGGGTGCGTCCGTCGCGCGCCGTGCTGGAAGAAGTGATGGAAGAGCTGCGGTAGGTCCGTTGTACATAAATCGCTCTGCCTCGAATCGGCGCTCAGGGCTCCACTCTTGATTCCAGTAGCCACCCGCCGTTTCGCTTTTCCAGACTCATGCAGATGACGGCGCGGTCCGCTGGACAACGGCGGCCTGAAAATTCACAGTTCCTTGCTGAATGTTGTGCTGCACGACTGACTCAGCCACTCAGCGCGATCGGCTTCAACGAAGCTGAATTGGCCGAAATACATCTCTAACCCACCACTGCCAGCCACCGTATCGGAATCACCGCACGGCTTGGACGTCCATCGCTCGCCCTTCGCCGCCAAAAACAGTTTCCGATAATAGTGAGTGTCGCTTGCCTGAGATCCCGCCACGTTTTCGTTCTAGCCTGCAACCGTAAGCCTTTACTCCCGCCGCAAGGTCCGCAGCTGCGGTGGACCCAATTGCGAGGCACAGAAGCCCGTAGAGCACCTTAAGAGTAATTCCCATTATCGCGTCCAGTGTTGGCGAAACCCTATTTGCCCACCGTCATTGCGACCCTATGGAACACCATCCAATCACGGAAGAGCAGCGCCGCTATCTGGGCAGATCTGGGACAAAGCTGATGCGTGGCTCTTCGGCGATCCGGAGCCGAAGTAACCGCACTCGCGTCTCGCTGCCGCTGGCGACGAACTGCCTCGCCCCCCTTGGCGCGCCAGTTAACCGAACGTGCTACCTTATCGGAGAGTCTGAGAGAACCGAGCGAAGTGGCTCCGGACGGCGGCCTCGAAGGCGAGACACCAACTCTCTGGGCGTCCGGGGAGAGAGCCCATGGCCGCGCAGTATTGGCCATTTCGCGCAGATTCCAGGGTGACAGGGCGTCAACCGGAAGGAATGGGAGTTCGTGGGAAGGGGTTTGGCTCC
>CAZZHN010000413.1:0-1593 GCA_964654065.1 uncultured Solibacteraceae bacterium | reverse complement strand
CTTGTTGCCCTGTGGCGCGAGGCGCTGCTCGCCCAAAAGGTCTTGACTGGAGCGACCAAGGGCTACCGCCATCACCCACAACTTGATCGTTTCCGTCAATCGCGCCACCCCAGCCGAGCTATCGCAAGTTACCTGTGGAGTGTGGCCGACGAAGCGAAAGAACGCGGCTACGCTTTCGACGTCTCAAAAATTGCGAAGCGACGCGGGAGGGTCTCCATCCCTGTCACCGACGGACAGCTTGCCTATGAACTTATGCACCTCAAACAAAAGGTCCGTCAGCGTGACCCAGAACGGCTGCAACTGCTCAGCAAAGGCGAATCGGTCAGGGTCAATTCGATATTCAAAGCTGTGAATGGACCAATAGAACCTTGGGAACGGATACGAAAAGCCAATGGGAGGACCCGGGCCGGAGAGAGTGCTCCCGTCCCGTGCAGGCTCAGGGAACGGCTAGCCGACCCGGAAGCAGTTAGCGCCAATATCACGGCGCATCCGGAAGTTTCCGCCACATCGATCCGCGAAAAACAACTGTCGCGGTAGGGACGACCATGTGCTGGACCGGTGGATTCCCGCCCCCCGCGTTCTGCACCCCTATCCCGAGGTTGAGTCGATCCCAACCTACTTGCGCGCGCTGACTGCTCCGCCACAATCGGCATACGCGCCGCCCAAAGGCGCGCATCCCCTACAACATGCCGGTTTATCCTGGCGCACTCCGGATGGCCGACGATCCACTCGGAGCTGGCTAGACGTTTCCGTTGCGGCGGAGCCTCGCGCAGCTCCGGAAAGCCGTTACTGGCTCTGGCAGGTCACAAACACCCCGCTCCGGCTCTGGAATCCCGCGATCTGAGCCTGTACTGGCTGGTCGCCCGTGGGAACCTGGGGGATGGTCACATTGAGCTGATAGAGACCCGCCTCCACCAGATTCGATGCGTTCACGACGGCGCTTACTCCGCCGATGGACACTGCCGGCGTACCCGCAAGGGGCACGGCCTGCGAGATCAGTTGCGCCGGCGATACCGGCGGATTGGCCGGGCCGAACCCGGTAGCATAGAGTTCGATCTCCTCGCCCACCCGCGCTGGCCGGCTGCCCGGTCCGGCCGGTCCCACCAGCGTTCCATCCGCATGGCGCGCCGCGACGTAATTCGTTCCATTCCTGGTCCAGACGAAGAACTCAGGTGTCATCCGCTGCTTCACCACGGTGCCCGGGTAGCTGTTCGCTTGCCCCGTGTTCACCTGCACACTAACCGGCCCCAATGCGGGATCGTCCGGCGCAATCGCGTTGATCTGGCCGGGACTGATGTAGTCGATGTACGCCGGCTTGCCGTTGATGGTTACGCTGACGCCCCCGAGCGAGGTGGGAAACTGCTGATCAGCGGGACCCGGGACCCAGGTCTGCGGCGCGGGCGCAAAACCGCTGCCAAGAATCGTCACCCACGCTCCCGACGCTATGGCAGGCTGAAAGCCGGCGGCATCGACCACCGCCCGCACCTTCGACGCTGGCGCCGCCACCGGCTGCTGGCGTTGGAGCAGAATGCCATCGGTCGCCGCCAGCGTGACCTGCGGCGCGGGCGATCCATCGTTGTAGCGCGCGGCGGA
>CAZZHN010000412.1:0-1615 GCA_964654065.1 uncultured Solibacteraceae bacterium | reverse complement strand
CATTCTGCCACGTTATGATGGAGGCGTGAGGCCGCCAATGCCGGCGCCTGCCGGCCAGCCAGTTCCACTACGCCCGGCCGCCCGTTCACCACGCTGATCGATTATGGCCTCTGCCGCCGCAACACCTCCCCAACGGCGCCGCATCCCCGCCTGGCTGCCGCAGGCGGCTGTGTACTGTCTTTCGGCCGGCTGCCTGGTTTGGGTGGTGCATGGCTATCCCCTGCGCGATCTCGTCAGCGCCATTGCCGCGCTGGACTTCCGCTGGGTCCTGCTGGCGGTCGCTTTCGACCTTTCCGTCTATGTCTGTCATGGCTGGCGCTGGAATACGCTGCTGGCTCCCGTGGTGCGGCTGCGCTTGTGGCGCACCGTGCAATCCATCTACATCGGCCTGTTCGCCAATGAGTTGCTGCCGCTGCGCACCGGCGAGGTCATTCGCTGCTACCTGCTGGCCCACTGGAATAACTTCCGCATTTCCCTCAGCATCTCCTCGGCGGCGGTGGAAAGGCTGATTGACGGGTTCTGGATGCTGGCCGCCTTCGCGGTGACGGCCGGCTTCGTCAAAGGCATACCGCGCGACCTCATCCTGCTGGTACGGGCCATGGCGGGGCTGCTGATCATCGCCGGCGGCGCTTTTTTCTGGGTGGTGTGGCACAAGCAGGAGGCCCACGCCGTAGTAATCCAGCGCCGCGGGGCTTCGACGCTGCGCCACGTGGTGGAGGGGCTGCATCTCATGGGAGGCGCCTCCACGCTCGGCAAAACCACGCTCCTCAGCCTGTTCTATTTGGTTCTGCAGATCGCCACCGTCTGGGCGCTGATGAAAGCTTACGGCCTCGACCTTTCCTTCTGGGCGGCCGGCGGCGTGCTTACCGTCGTGCGCCTGGCAACGGTAGTGCCCAACGCTCCCGGCAACCTGGGGCTGTTTCAGGTGGCGTGTGTGGTGGCGCTGCACCTGTTCGACGTGGAAAAGAACGACGCCAAAACATTTTCGTTCATCATGTTCTTCTCGCTCACCCTGCCGCTGTTGATCGGCGGCGCCATCGCGACCGCGCTGGCCGGTCTCAACCTGGGTGATTTGCGCGACCGCGCCACCCGCACCGCCCAGGCCGCGCGCCGCGAAGTGCGGCCGTGAGGCCCGCCCATAAGCAGCGCGCCACCCGTCCGGGCCCACCCCAGCCTTAACGCTATAATTAAGCCATGCTCACCCCCACCGAAAAAATCTGGCACAACGGCCGTTTCATCAAGTGGGAAGACGCCACGGTACACGTGCTTTCCCACGTGTTGCACTACGGCAGCTCGGTGTTTGAGGGCGTCCGTTGCTATGCCACGCCCACCGCACCGGCCATTTTCCGGCTCCGTGAGCACGTGCGGCGCATGCAGGATTCCGCCAGGATTTATCGTATGGAGCCGCTGGGCTTCTCGGCGGCGCAACTGCAAGAGGCGATGCTGGAACTGGTGCGGGTCAATCGGATGAACGCCTGCTACTTGCGTCCCATTGCGTTCCGCGGCTTCGGCGACGTCGGGGTGAACCCGCTCCACAACCCGATCGATGTCTATATTGCTTGCTGGGAGTGGGGCAAGTATCTGGGCGAAGAGGCGCTGGCGCAGGGAGTGGATG
>CAZZHN010000411.1:0-1632 GCA_964654065.1 uncultured Solibacteraceae bacterium | reverse complement strand
CGCAGGAGACGATCCTGAAGAAGAAGTTGCAGTTCTACGTCATCGACGGCTACACGGTAGCGCGCGAGACGGGAATGGGCAACCGGCTGAACACGATCATGCAGACCTGCTTCTTCGCCATCAGCGGGGTGCTTCCGTCCGAGGAGGCGATCGAGCAGATCAAGAAGTCCATCAAGAAGACCTACGGCAAGCGCGGCGACGCGGTGGTGCAGAAGAACTTTGCTGCCGTGGATGCGGCGGTGGCTGCCCTGCACAAGGTGAAGCTGCCGGAGAAGGCGACGGCGACCTTCGACCTGCTGCCCATGCTTCCCAAGGAGGCCCCGGAGTTTGTATACAACGTGCTGGGGACGATGGCGGCGGGCAAGGGAGATTCGCTCCCGGTCAGTGCACTGCCGATCGGCGGGACATTCCCCACCGGCACCGCGAAGTGGGAGAAGCGCAACATCGCCCAGATGATTCCGGTGTGGGACAAGGACCTCTGCATCCAGTGCGGCAAGTGCGTGATGGTCTGTCCTCACGCCGTAATCCGCGCCAAGGTCTACGACTCCTCTCTGCTGGCCAAAGCTCCGGCGACCTTCAAGAGCGCTACGCCGAAGTGGAAGGGCATGGAGCAGGAGTCCTACACCCTGCAGGTGGCACCCGAGGACTGCACCGGATGCAAACTGTGCGTCGAGGTCTGCCCGGCAAAGAGCAAGAGCGATGCCAAGCACAAGGCCATCAACATGGAGATGCAGGCCCCCTTGCGCGCGCCCGAGGCCGAGAACTGGAGCTACTTCGAGTCCATCCCCCTGGCCGACCGCAACCGCCTCTCGCACACCCAGGTCAAGGACGTGCAGTTGCTCGAGCCGCTGTTCGAGTTCTCCGGCGCCTGCTCGGGCTGCGGAGAGACGCCGTACATCAAGCTGCTGACCCAGCTCTTCGGCGACCGGCTCTATATTGCCAATGCCACCGGCTGCTCGTCGATCTACGGCGGCAACCTGCCCACCACTCCCTACACCAAGAACGCCGCCGGACGCGGTCCCACCTGGTCGAACTCGCTGTTTGAGGACAACGCGGAGTTCGGCTTCGGGATGCGGCTCGCGCTGGACCAGCAGAAGGAGTACGCCGAGGACCTGCTGAAACGGCTTGCGCCGACGGTTGGCGACGAGCTGGTGGCTGCGCTCCTCACGGCAAGTCAGGCCAAGGAGAGCGAGATCAATGCGCAGCGCGAACGAGTGCTGGCGCTTCGAGGAAAGCTGGCCGGGGTCAACTCGCTGGAGGCGCGCGCGCTGCTGACCGTGGCAGATTCGCTGGTGCGCAAGAGCGTATGGGTCCTGGGCGGCGACGGCTGGGCCTACGACATCGGCTTCGGCGGCCTGGACCACGTGCTCGGCTCGGGCAAGAACGTCAAGGTGCTGGTGCTGGATACCGAGACCTACTCCAACACCGGCGGTCAGATGTCCAAGTCGACTCCGCGCGGCGCAGTGGCGAAGTTTGCCGCCAGCGGCAAGACAAACAGCCGCAAGGACCTGGCCATGGAAGCGGTGAGCTACGGCTCGGTCTACGTGGCGCAGGTGGCGCTGGGCGGCAACGACACGCACGTGGTGAAGGCCTTCCAGGAGGCCGAAGCGCACGATGGGCCGTCGATCATCA
>CAZZHN010000410.1:0-1639 GCA_964654065.1 uncultured Solibacteraceae bacterium | reverse complement strand
TTCTCCGATACGCCCGGCCAATCTTTTCAGACCACCACCAATAAGGAAGGCAAGGTGGCCGAATCGGTTTTCATCGCCGGCCTGTTCGTGCTCGCAGCAAAGGAAATTGCCGCGATTGCGCAGCGGCGCGGGTTGGCCGAAGAGGCGAAGAAATACCTGGCTGAAGGCGCGCGCATGGAAGAGACCGTGCGCCAGCATGGCTGGGATGGCGAATGGTTCATTCGCGCTTACGACGACTCCAGCCAGAAAATCGGTTCCAAAGAATGCGCGGAAGGGAAGATCTTCATTGAGACGCAAGGCTTCTGCGTGCTCGCCGGAATTGGACTGGAAGATGGCCGCGCGCGCCAGGCGCTCGATTCCGTGCGCAAGCACCTCGCTACGCCGCACGGCATCGTGCTGCAGCAGCCGGCATACTCGCGTTATTACCTGAACCTCGGCGAGATTTCGTCCTACCCGCCCGGTTACAAGGAAAACGCCGGCATCTTCTGCCACAACAATCCGTGGGTGATCATCGCCGAAACGATGGCCGGCGATGGCGACAACGCGCACGACTATTACTCACGCATCAACCCGTCAGCCCGCGAGCGCATCAGCGACGTGCACCGCTGCGAACCGTACGTGTATGCGCAGATGATCGCCGGCCGCGACGCTCCCACCCATGGAGAAGCCAAGAACTCGTGGCTGACCGGCACCGCGGCCTGGAACTATTACGCCATCACGCAGTGGATTCTGGGCATCCGGCCGGAGTACGACGGCTTGCGCATTTCACCCGTGGTCCCGGAGCGCTGGCAAGGCTTCCAGGCGGTGAGGAAATTCCGCGGCGTCACCTACCGCATCACTGTCCGCCGCGCCGGCAAAGGCAACGCGGTGAGCATGACCGTGGATGGAAAGCCGGTTCCGGGCGCCGTGGTTCCGCCTCCAGCGGCCGGGAAAACGGAAGTGAACGTCGAGGTGAAGCTGGGATAGTAGGACAGACGATCGATTCATGTCGTCTGTCAAGCTGTCGTGCTTTCGCCGGAGAACGACAGACCACGAAAGGCGATGGTCTGTCCTACCTTTTCCCGTCTACCAAACCCGGCAGGCGTTGGCGCTGACCATGGGCTGGCCGGCCTTGCACGAAAACGCTTTCTGAAACTCCGGCATATTATCCAGCGTGCCCAGCACGCGGAAACGGCCGGGCGAATGCGAATCGGTGAGCGCCTGCTGCCGCGCCGCCTGCGGCGTCTGATTGAGGCACCACACCTGCGCGAATCCCAGGAAGAAGCGCTGCTCCGGCGTGTAGCCGTCTATCGCAGTTCCTTTGCCGTTCAATGCATTTTCCATCGCCATGTAGGCAATGCGCGCGCCGCCGTTGTCGGCGGTATTCTCGCCCAGCGTCAGCTTGCCGTTCACATTCACGTCGCCTACCGCCGTGAAGCCGGAATATTCGTCGGCGATGCACGCGGCGCGCTTTTCGAACGCGGCGCCATCCGCCGCCGTCCACCAGTCGCGCAGATTGCCGTCGCCATCGAACTTCCGTCCCTGGTCGTCAAACCCGTGCGTCATTTCGTGGCCGATCACCGCCCCGATGGCGCCGTAGTTCAGAGCCATGTCGCGGTGCGGATCGAAAAAGGGCAGCTGCAGGATGCCCGCCGGAAAG
>CAZZHN010000409.1:0-1659 GCA_964654065.1 uncultured Solibacteraceae bacterium | reverse complement strand
AGAGATGGGAGGTTGCCATGCCCCTATTGGCCGCCGAGCCGGTGACCGTTTCGCCCGAACAACGCGAAGAGCTGGAACAACTGGTGCGAACCCATTCGACGCCGCAGCAGTTGGCCCTTCGTGCGCGCATCATGCTGTCTGCGGCCGACGGAATGGGTGTTCGCGAGAGTGCCGAGGAGCTCGGCGTTTGGCCGAGGACCGTTCGCCGTTGGCGCAAGCGGTGGCGCAAGGCGGCCGACGGGGTGGCTGTGGCCGATCGGCTGTGCGACGCGCCGCGACCCGGAGCGCCTGCGACATACACGGCCGAGCAGATCTGCGCGCTGGTTGCGATGACCTGCGAGAAGCCGGAGGCGAGCGATCGGCCGATCAGCCATTGGAGCCAGCGCGAAATTGCCGACGAAGCGATGCGTCGCGGCCTGGTGCCGAGGATCTCGCAGCGCTCAGTGGGGCGTTTTTTAAAAAAGAGGCCGACCTCAAACCGCATCGCTGCCGTTACTGGCTGACCCCGAAGCCCGATCCCGCCTTCGATGCCAAGTGCGCCGACATCTGCGCGGTCTACAAGGCTGCGTCCGGGGCCGAGGAGACCCATCGTACGGTCTCGATCGACGAGAAGACTGGCATCCAGGCCCTGGAGCGCATCGCGCCGGACCTGCCCATGGTGCCCGGCAAGGTCGAGCGGTACGAGTTCGAATACCGCCGCCACGGCACTCAGGTGCTCATCGCCGCCTTCGACGTCACCACCGGCAAGGTCGAGGGCGTGCTCGGCGATACCCGCAACGAGAACGACTTCGCGCGATTTTTCGGGGACCTGCTGAACAGCGCCGCCCCCAATACGCGGTGGGACATCGTCTGCGACAATCTCAATATTCACCTCTCCGAATCCGTGGTTCGCCTGGTGGCGCGCCATTGCGGCCTCAAGTGCCGGCTCGGCGTCAAGGGCAAGTCCGGCGTGCTCGCGTCCAAGAAGACCCGTGAGGCGTTCCTGCGCGACCCGACGCACCGCATCACCTTCCACTTCACCCCCAAGCACGCCTCGTGGCTCAACCAGATCGAGATCTGGTTCTCCATCCTCGTGCGAAAACTCCTCCGCCGCAGCAGCTTCGCCTCCAAGGCCGAGCTGCGCGCCAAGATCGAGCGGTTCATCACCTACTTCAACACGACGATGGCCAAGCCCTTCCGCTGGACCTACGCTGGAAAACCGCTGGCGGGATGAGCCGAAATGAGTCCGCATATTCCGCTCTCTAGAACTAGGCTCGTGAACGCCGCCACTCTCGAACGCCATTGCCGGTCTAGCCAGGTCTAGCCACGGTCTAGCGTCACCTGCAGATCCACCTGCATTTGCAGGGTGAATACGGGTGGTGACGCCCTTCGGTCCGTGAACTCGGGGCGACTGGGGCAAGGCGGGTGGAATGCGCCTTTCCGGGCCAAGGAAGGTGCACCCGCTCGATCCTGGGAAACAGCGGGTCATTGCGAAACGTCGCGACGGTCACGGCCCGCATCCCGGTCGGCTCCGCTTCATATCACCCTGTCTGCTTCCGTGAAGAACCCACGCCTTCCGCAGCACACACCCGCTTCACCGGTCCCGGCGGACTGCCCGACGTTTCGTCCACTGGTGCCCATGGCGCCCGCGGTCGAACTCTGCAACGCGCCGCGCGAGGC
>CAZZHN010000408.1:0-1660 GCA_964654065.1 uncultured Solibacteraceae bacterium | reverse complement strand
ATCGTGAGAGATCGACGTGGCGCAGACACTCGTGTCTGCAGCGCCGAGACTCGTCGCGGCGCTAGGTCTTTGACCGCGTGAACGAGTTCCTTTTGTAGCCGAACTTGCGACGGGCGGATTTTCGATCGAATGTCCAGTTGATCTTGACTCGATTGCGGTTCATCCGCCGATTCCAGGCGCGACCTTCGCGTCGAAGCGTCTTCAGATCCGGGATTCTCCGTTTGCCCAGGCATTGGCGGTTGAAAATCCCGATTTCGATCTCCGCTTGATTGAGCCAGCTCCCATGTTTGGGCGTGTAGTGGATCGTAAAGCAGCCCCAAACCTCACTGGCCATTTCCGGCCCATAGAGATCGATTAGCGACTTCTGGCTGTGGCTGTTGAGGTTGTCCATCACCAGATGGATAGTTTCGGCATTGGGGTATTGCAGGGCTAACTGGAAGAGGACCTGCGCGAATTCGAATCCCGAGCGATCCGGCGTGGGGAAGGTGAAATGCCGTCCCGCCTTGGGTTCTACCGCACAGAAAACATTGGCTGTGCCGCAGCGTTCGTATTCGTTGTCCCGTCTCGCTTCCCGTCCCGGCTTGGCCGGTGAAGCCGGACGGACGTCGGCATGTAAGGTAACTGGTTTTTCGTCCAGGCAGACCACCGGTTGAGTGGCATCATACGGCCGCTCATAGGTTTCCAGCACGTCCTCCATTTTGGCGATGTACTCCTCGTCGAGGTCGGCCACGCACCACATTTTTTTCCCGCCACGGCTTGAGGTCGTGGTGGAGCAGCAGAACACGGATGGCTTCCCTACCCACTCGGGGAACCAGTTTCCGTTTGACCGCCTCTTCGGCCACCAGTCGCACGCTCCAACGGGCGTAGCCCTCGGGCGGATCGCCACATACCATGGCGATGATGCGCTGCTTCTGGTTGCCGTCCAGCACTTCGGCCGCTCCGGGACGCTGCTTCTCATAGAGAGCGCCATCCAAGCCGGCCCGCTGGTAACGATGGCCGAGTCGCCGGATCGCCTGCGGCGTCAAGGGGATCACCTTGGCGATCTGCGGCGCAGCGGCCTCATCGGCCAACTGCAATAGCGCCAAGGCTCGCAGAACTACCCGGACCTGTTGCACTCCGCCCTTCAGCAGTCCCCGCAACTCTTGCTGATCCTCTTTCGCGACATCGATACTCAGAGCTGGACGAGCCATACTCCAAGTATGCGGTAAAACAATTCTGCTTAAAAATGGTTTATTAGAACTTCTTCAGGCGGTCGAGGACCTAGTAGGATGCCATCCTGCCCCACGGCGCTGCGGTTCCGTGCCGAATAGGTGGTCAGGTTTTGTCGAAACGATGTACTAGGTCTTTCTTTTCAATAGTTCGAGGCAATTGATGGCATGTCGTTCCCAGACCTTTGGCGGTTTTTGCGCTGTGACGGCGGCTTTGTTGGCCGGCGGCTGCAGCTATACCAGCCAGTCGGGTAAAGTTCACGCCCCGTTTGTTCCGCCCAGTCACCGCACGGTGACGGCGGCCGCCTTGCCTGAGCCTCCCGAGGTTCCCAGCCCCTCCACGGTATTCGCCATTACTGCGGTTTTGCGCGATACCTTTCAATTCTCCGACGAACGCGCCGCCGCCGAAGCCCTCATCCAACAGGCGTATTTGCGATTGCAGCGCGGCAAAA
>CAZZHN010000407.1:0-1670 GCA_964654065.1 uncultured Solibacteraceae bacterium | reverse complement strand
CTCCAGGCCCCACAGCGGGTGTCTCAAGTGGTACAACACGCCAAGACAGAAGACGATGTCGAACTTGCCCAGGTCCACCCACGGCAGCTCAAAGAGGTCGAGATTGCGGTAGTCCGCCTTGGAACCCAGCTTGCTGTGCAGCCAGAGATAGTTAGCCTGCTCCTTGCAATCGACCGAGGTAACCTCGGCCCCTCGCCGTTCGGCTTCGAAACTGAACCAGCCGTCCCAGGCGCCGATGTCCAGTACCCGCTTCCCTGTGAGATCCTCCGGGAGCGGAAAACGCGACCAGCGCTCCCGTTGCCATTCCAGGGTCATGTATCCACGAATTAATGTGCCGTCGGGCAGCTCGAAGCTGTGGTACCAGCCCAATTCGCGAAGCTGGTCGCTGAAATCATGCTGCTTCCTCCGTGATGCCCTCACCTCGTCGGAGTCCATAACGATCTCGGCCAAGTATCAGCGTATCAGCTTGGCATTCCGCTCCGGAGAATCCGGGAGGTTCAGATAATTCAATCCCTAGTTGGACACTTGACATTAATGCCGACGGTTGGCTTAAAATCTAGGAGCTGGCACTGATGCCGGCCGAAAACCGCCAGGCAGCGGATCAGGAGGTCACCTGGATGTCCTTACGTATCAACGACGAAGCGCCGAACTTCACAGCCCAAACCACGCAGGGCGAAATCAACTTCCATCAATGGATTGGCGACGGATGGGCCATTCTGTTCTCGCACCCCAAAGACTTTACGCCCGTTTGCACCACGGAGCTCGGCTACATGGCCAAGCTCGAACCCGACTTCGCCTCGCGCAATTGCAAAGTGATTGGCTTGAGCGTCGATCCGGTGAGTAGTCACGGCAAGTGGTCTGCGGACATCGAAGAGACGCAGGGATACAAAGTGAACTACCCGATGATCGGCGACCCGGAGCTCAAAATAGCCAAGCTTTACAATATGCTGCCGGCCGATGCGGGCGACACGTCCGAGGGCCGCACTGCGGCCACCAATGCCACCGTGCGTACCGTGTTCATCATTGGACCCGACAAAAAAATCAAGCTGATGCTGAGCTACCCGATGACCACGGGCCGCAACTTCGATGAGATCCTGCGCGTCCTGGATTCGATGCAGCTTACCGCCAGGCACAAGGTCGCCACGCCCGTGAACTGGAAAAAGGGCGAAGACGTGATTATCGTTCCCGCCGTGTCCGACGAGGAGGCGAAACAGAAGTATCCTGGCGGCTGGAAAACCGTCAAACCATACCTCCGCGTAGTCGCTCAACCCAAGTAATCCGCCGGCTTCCACATCCACCGGAGCGCGTACTGCGGCGCTCCGGTAGCCGCCCCTCTATGCGGGCGGAGTTCTCCTTCCATCCGCCCCCCCCGGGGTCGCTCATCGCCTGCGCGTCGCGCTCCGTGCAGCCCACCCCCTTTCCCTCCAGGGAGCAATGGGCTATGAATATCATTTTGATCTCTATGCGATTCCCGATGAAGCACAGCCCGATGCAAGCTCTTTTCAGCGCCGCGCTGCTTGCCACAGCCGCGCCGGCGCAAGCTCCTTCCGCTCCCGCCCGCGCGCACACCTGGTGGCACGATAGCGGCCCGGGACTTCGCCCCTACACCGCCAATGCCAAAAAGCTGCCGTTGATTTCTGTCAAGGGCAATAAGTTCGTCGACCCGCAGG
>CAZZHN010000406.1:0-1680 GCA_964654065.1 uncultured Solibacteraceae bacterium | reverse complement strand
GACCTTTTGCTCCGGAGGCAAACGCTCTATCCAGCTGAGCTACGGGCGCACATCAACTGCCTCTTCATTGTAGAACCCGAAACATTGCGGTTCAACTGCTTTGATGGCGCGGCGCGCACAAACGCATCTCTCGGCGAGGTATATCGTGCCCTCAACCCTACCGGGCGGGCGGGGGGAGAGCCGCGACGATCAGCGGCTGCGAGGTGGGTTGCGGCGCGCCGGCCTCGTTTTCCAGCGTGACCGCGACGGCCGCGGTGGCGGCAACATCCACGGGGCCCGGCTCGATGTGCATGGCGGTGTTGTCGCCACGCGACTGGAACAGGCCGGCAGGGCGGGGTGAGCCGCCTTTGGGAATGATCCACATTTCGTAAATCCGGCCCGCCGGCGCAGGCGGCAGGTGGGAGGCGATCATCATCACGCCGCGGGTGGGATTGACGAATACGCGGCCGTTGGGCGGCGCCGGCTGGCCCTTGCCAAATACCACCTCGGTGGTGCCAGGCGCGTTAAGGATGGCGAAGGCCTCCTGCAGGCGGCGCAGTTCGGTGGTCTGATCGCCCAACTGGCGGCGCAGGTGCTGGCTTTCTTCCGCGTACTGGCGTTCACGCCCGCTGAAATAGACCGCCGCGGACAAGCAGAGCAGAGCGGCCGCCGCCCAGGCGAGAGGCCAGCCATAATGCCGTTCGGGAACACCCGCCGAAGCCAGCAGGCGCCGGCGCAGGCGCGCGGGTGGAGCGGCGGATGGAGCTGAGGCGCCCACGGCCGCCACCAGGGCCAGAGCCTGCCGGATGCCCTCTGCACAGGCCTCACAGCGGCGTTCCAGGTGAGCGTTGATCTCGCTGTGCTCGGGCTCCTCGGCCAAGCCAAGCGCGTAGAGTTCGTAATGTTCCCGCAACTCGCCGCAGCTCATTCGGCCACTCCCGCTTCCATTGTCTTGCGCAGCCCGGCCAGCGCGCTGCGCACCCAGGTCTTCACCGTGCCGAGCGGCTGTCCCAACCTGGCCGCCATCTCGGTTTGCGAAAGCCCGTCAAAATAGGCGAGCTCAATTACCTGCCGCTGGTTGTCCGGCAGCTTGGCCATCGCTGCCTTGACCCGCCGCGCCTCGTCTGCCAGCACGATGTCGGATTCCATGCCGGAATAAAGGCGCGGATCTTCGTTCTCTTCGAAAACCGCCAGCTTGCGGTCGCGCCCTTCCTGGGAGCGCAAATAGTCGATGGCCCGGTTGCGCGCCACCGTCATCAGCCACGGCCCCACCGCACCCTTTTGCGCGTCAAAGCTCTGGGCGCGATTCCACACACGGAGGAACGTCTCCTGGACCAGATCCTCGGCTGCCGCCTGGTTCCGTACAATGCGCAGGATCAGGGCGTACACAATCCGCCCGTAGCGATCATAGAGCTGCGCCAGGGCACGACTATCCCGTCGTTCCATCCGCCGCGAAAAATCTCCGCCATCATCGGCGGCCGCTATCGCCAATATCAGCAGCATCGAGGGAGGCGCCGGACTGCTTCCAGCGCGTCCCTTGTAGTATACGAACAAAGGCGCATGGACGGATGAGCAGGGTGCCCGGCGGAGGAGCGGAATGCGAGGTTCGCTATGGTACTATTTTGGATGCAGGCCCTTGCATCGCGCCGGAGAGGTGGCTGAGTGGTCGAAAGCAGCGGTTTGCTAAACCGTCGTAGGGTC
>CAZZHN010000405.1:0-1700 GCA_964654065.1 uncultured Solibacteraceae bacterium | reverse complement strand
CCATTCGCCTGGAGCGCGAGCGCAAGCACCTGGAGCAGAATCTGTCGGGCATTAAAGACATGCCCGGCCTGCCGGACGTGCTTTTCGTGATCGACTCGAACAAGGAAGCGATCGCAGTCAAGGAGGCGCAGCGGCTCGGCATTCCCGTGGTCGCGATCGTCGACACGAACTGCGACCCCGATGAGGTCGATTGGGTCATTCCCGGCAACGATGACGCCCTGCGCGCCATCCGGCTGTTCGCCAGCAAGATCGCCGACGCCGTGGTGGAGGGCCGGCAGCTCGCCAGCGAGCACGATTTCGCGGCAACTCCCAAGCCCGCTTCCGAGGAAGCCCCTGCCGAGGAAAGCATGCTCGAGTACACCGAATACGTGGACCCGAAGTATGCCGAAAAGATCATGGCGGAGAGCCTGAGCCTGGCCGAAGAGCAGGCGCCTGCCTCGCCGCGCAAGGGACCGGCCTCGGAAACGGCCGAACCGGCCGCCGAGCCGGTGGTCACGGAGAGCGGAATCTAATAGCAGCGGGCCGGGCAATACCCGGCCCAGGCAATTCTAATGGGAAATCAAAGCGTAGCTACTATGGAAATCACTGCGGCACTGGTCAAAGACCTGCGCGATCGCACCGGCGCGGGCATGATGGAATGCAAGAAGGCTCTTCAGGAAGCCAAGGGCGACATTGCGGAGGCGGAAGTGGTGCTGCGCAAGCACGGCATTTCCTCGGCCGGCAAGAAGGCGGGACGCGCTACCAAGCAGGGACTGATCGGAACCTATATTCATGCGGGCGGCCAGCTCGGTGTGATGGTGGAGGTCAATTGCGAGTCGGACTTTGTGGCCCGCACGGACGTCTTCCAGGAGCTGGTGCACGATGTGGCGATGCACATCGCGGCCGCCGATCCCCGCTACCTCCGGCGCGAGGACGTGCCGGCATTCGTGCTCGAGAAGGAAAAGGAAATCGCGCGAGCCCGAGCCGTTCTGGAGGGCAAGCCTGAAAAGATTCTCGACCGTATCGTGGAGGGCCGGCTCAGCAAGTTCTACGAAGAGGTGTGCCTGCTGGAACAGCCTTTCGTCAAGGAAGCCACCCTCACCATCGATCAGCTGGTCAAGACCAAGATCGCCAAGCTTGGCGAAAACATCAGCGTCAGCCGCTTCGTCCGCTTCAAAGTGGGAGACGTGGCTGCGGCCGAAGCCGGCGGCGAGAATTCCGTGCCGGAACCGGTCGCCCAGTAAATGCCTGCCTACAAGCGCATCCTGCTGAAGTTAAGCGGCGAAGTGCTGGCGGGCGGCGCCCAATTCGGGATCGATGCCGATCGCGTGCAGGGCCTGGCGCAGGAGATCGGCGGCGTGGCCACGGCCGGGGTCCAAACCGGAGTCGTAGTAGGCGGCGGCAACATCTTCCGCGGGGTCTCCGATGCCGGCCGCAAAATGGACCGCGTCACCGCGGACCACATGGGAATGCTGGCCACGGTTATCAACTCGCTGGCGCTTTCCGATGCCCTGGAACAGATCGGCATCGCCACCCGCGTGATGACCGCCATCGAAATGCGGCCGGTGGCCGAGCCTTATATCCGGCGCCGCGCGATCCGGCACCTGGAAAAGGGGCGCGTCGCCATTTTCGCCGCGGGCACCTCGAACCCTTACTTTTCCACCGACACGGCAGCGACCCTGCGGGCGCTCGAGATCAAGGCTGACGTCATCATCAAGGCC
>CAZZHN010000404.1:0-1705 GCA_964654065.1 uncultured Solibacteraceae bacterium | reverse complement strand
TCGCCGCCGGGGCTAACGTCAAGCCCCGGCGCATTTTTTTGTGGGTAGAAAGTCTTGCTGCCCGGCCAAACTGCCCGCATAATGGCAATTCGCCTGAATTGAGGTCACCCCCCCGTCATGCAACCACCTGAAACGGCGCAAACTGAGCTGCTGGCAGGTTGCGTGCACTTCGGACTATCGGGCCATGTTACGGATCACGCTTCATGACAGTGCCCGCGAGCTGCGTATCAAGCTCGAGGGCAAGCTATCCGGGCCGTGGGTGGAAGAGTTGCGGCAATGCTGGCGGACTGCATCGTCAACCACCGGCGGCCGGATCACATCGCTCGACCTGAGCGACGTGGATTTCGTCGATGCCGACGGGCAGTCGCTGCTATCGGAAATGCACCAATGCGGAGTGCGGCTGGAGGCGGCCACGCCGCTGATTCGGGCGCTAGTGGAGGAGGGCCTCGGCCGGCCGGGCTGTGCTACGGTTGAAGAACAGCCGGCTGGCAGCCCTGATGTTCCCCTCTTCCGCGACAGGTCCGGAAACCGTTAAGGCGCGCTACGAAACGCTGCTCGAAGTCGCCGAGTCCATCTCCGCGCAGCGGCAGCTGACCACGCTGTTTGCCGAACTGAGCCGCTGCCTGAAACGGCTGGTGACGTTCGACTACATCACCCTCACCCTGGTGGATTTCGAGGAGCGGGTGGTGCGCGTGCACATTCTGGAAAGCGACCAACCGGTGAAGGGCGAGCCTTTAGGCCCGATGCCTTTCTCGGAAACTCCCACGATGGTCGCGTTGGAGTCAAAGTCCCCGTACTACGTACCACACGTGGATGCGAGTCTGCCGTTTCCCAGGCTGCACGAGATCCTCGCGACCAACGGCGTGCAATCGTTCTGCGTGCTGCCGCTGCGCACGGCGCAACGCCAGATCGGCGGCTTGACCTTTGGATCGACCAAGCCGGACGCGTACGACGCCGAGACTATCGAATTCATGCAACAGGTAGCCCACCAGGTGGCGGTGGCGGTGGATAACGCCCTGAACTTCGAATCGGTGGGGACGTATGAACAGGAGCTATCGCGCGAGCGCGACAGGCTGCGGGCGCTGCTCGAGATCAACAACGCGGTGGTCAGCGCAGTGGCCAGTAAGGAGCTGTACCGGTCGGCATCCGCCTCGTTGCGGCGCGTATTCGGGCTGGACTACACCAGTATGCTGCTGCTCGACGCGGAAAGCGGCGACCTGCGGGTGGCGGCGCTGGATTTTCCGGACGGCGCGGGTGAGCTGCGCGAAGACACGCTGGTGCCAATGGCGGATTCGGTGGCTGGGCACGTGTTCCGGACCCGGCAAGGCCGTATTCTCACTTTCGACCAGATGGATGCTCTGGCGCCGGCAACTGCCAGGGTGATGGCGGCGGAGGGTGTGCGGTCGTTCTGCGCCATGCCGCTGGTGGCGCACGGCGAGGCGCTGGGCGTACTCACGGTCGGCTCGCGGCGTGACGGTTTCTTTTCCGAAGGCGACACGGATTTCTATACGCAGGTAGCCGGGCAGGTGGCGATCGCGCTGGACAACGCGCTCTCCTACCGCCGAATCGAGGAGCTGAACGCGCGCCTAGCGGAAGAAAAAGTGTATCTGGAAGACGAAATCCGCACCGACAGCCGCTTTGAGGAAATCATCGGCCAGAGCCGCGCGCTCAAGGCCAATCTGAAGCAGGTGGAGACGGTGGCGCC
>CAZZHN010000403.1:0-1736 GCA_964654065.1 uncultured Solibacteraceae bacterium | reverse complement strand
GTATGGAAAGCCCGCAACCCATGGACCGGCTGCTCTGCGGCGACGTAGGCTTCGGTAAAACCGAGGTAGTGATGCGAGCCACCTTTAAGGCGCTGGGAGACGGCAAGCAGGTGGCCGTCCTGGCGCCGACTACGGTGTTGACGTTCCAGCACTTCGAGACTTTCAAGCGGCGCTTTCAACCCTTCCCCGTGCGCGTCGAGATGTTTAGCCGCTTCCGTTCCCCCAAGGAGCTAGAAGCCAGCCTGGCGGACCTGGCCGAAGGCAAGGTGGACATTGCCATCGGGACCCACCGGCTGCTTTCCCAGGACGTCGAGTTCCGCGATCTGGGGCTGGTTGTAGTAGACGAGGAACAACGCTTTGGCGTGAAGCACAAAGAGCGGCTCAAGCACTTGAAACAGGCGGTCGATGTGGTCACCATGAGCGCCACGCCCATTCCTCGAACACTACATATGTCATTATTAGGTCTGCGCGACATGTCTGTGATCGAGACCCCACCTAAGGACAGGCTTGCAATCCACACCGTGGTAGCGCCGTTTCAGCCGGAACTGATCCGGTCGGCGGTGGAACTGGAGTTGGCCCGCGGTGGGCAGATCTATTTTCTACATAATAGGGTAGATTCCATCTGGGCACGCGCGGCCATGCTGCAGGAACTCGCGCCCAGCGCACGTATCGGGGTGGGACACGGCCAGATGGGGGAGGCGGAACTGGAAAAGACCATGCTCCGCTTCATGCGTCACGATTTCGATATCCTAGTTTGCACTACAATTATAGAAAATGGGTTGGATATTCCCCTGGCAAACACCATGCTGGTGGAAAATGCCGAGCGCTACGGCCTGTCGGAGCTGTATCAGCTTCGCGGGCGGGTGGGCCGCTCGAACCGCCGGGCGTACGCCTACCTGCTGGTGCCGCCGGATACGGAATTGACCGACATCGCCCGCAAACGTCTGGCGGCGCTCAAGGAGTTCAGCGATCTGGGAGCCGGTTTCCGGATAGCGGCCCTGGATCTGGAACTGCGCGGCGCCGGCAACCTGTTGGGCGGCGAGCAGCACGGACATATCAATTCCGTCGGTTTCGACACCTATGTCCGGCTGTTGGAAGAGACGGTGCGCGAACTCAAGGGCGAAGAAGTGGCGCCGGAGATCCACTCGGCGTTGAACCTGGGCCTGGACATCCGCATTCCGCCCGACTATGTGGCCGATGAGAACCAGCGGCTGCGGGCCTACCGGCAGATCGCCAACGCGGCCGACGCGGAGGCTCGCGACCGCACCGAAAAGGAGTTGGCCGACCGCTACGGCGCGGTGCCGGAGGCGGTGCGCAACCTGCTGGAATACTCGGCCCTGAAGAATATGGCCGAGCAGATCGGGGTGGAGGCCATAGACCGGCGCCACAACGTGCTGAGCATCAAGTTCCACACCGCGACCCGCGTGGACCCGGCGCGGTTGATGCACATTGTCAGCCGGACCAGGGGAGCGCAATTCACGCCGGCGGGGGTGTTGCTGCTGCCGCTGGACGGCCAGACGTCCGCGGGGGAGACCCTGCGGTTTTTAGGGGAAAAGCTGCGGCAGTTGCAGGTGTAAGCGAACCAGCCAGGCGACCGGCGCTTGCTCGATGTCGCGGCCGGGGACCGCTGTGGCGCACGGCCGCCGGCGGCGCAACCCGCCCTTTGCCCGCCGCCGGTCCAACTGCTCCGCAGGTTACTCCGGACATTGTGGATGCAGACGACGGCCTCGGCTTCG
>CAZZHN010000402.1:0-1755 GCA_964654065.1 uncultured Solibacteraceae bacterium | reverse complement strand
GCTATTCCTGCATCGGCATCTGGTGCTCGATGTCGCGCCAGGCGCTGATCTTGAGACGCCGGCAAACCCAGCAGAGCGGCTCGTCAGAGCCGTCGGCTGTCTCGCCTCCGCACACCGAACACTTGCTCCCCGGCTTCTTCAAATGGTCGGCGGATATGGCCTGGCGGGCCAGTTCCAACAATTCCGCCGGAACCACCTGGTCGGGTTTTGGTGTCAGCTTGCGTCGCATGGCATCCCGTTTACTGATCCCACTATGGCAGAAACAGCACAGAGGGACAAGTTGTTTTTAGCGGATAGCGCGTACTAAGCGGTCTAGACGTGTTCCGCTCAAGCTGCTTCCGGGATATGTACAATCACAGCCACTTCCAGCGCCGCGTGGCACCGGGGGCAACGTTGTCCTGCCACCACCTTGGCGCTCTTGGCGCGCAATTCAATTTCGGCCGGAACGGTGTGCGTGCAGATCGGGCAGTAAACCTGACCTGGCAGGCGGCTTTCAGCAAATACTTTCATAACCATCTCCCCTCAGTCCATCGGACGCGCCTGCCCGTCCCCGGGTTCGGAAACAATCGTAAAGATTCTTAAATTTCGCTGCGAGGAGGAATGATACGCTGGAAAGACGATGACCCCAGTTCCTCCAAAGATCCAACTCATCCAGGCGCCCGAATACCGCGAGAATTACGCCAACAGTGTCCAGGTGCGGGTGAACCTGTGGGACTTCTTTCTCTTGTTCGGCCGCGTCAGCCAGACCGCGCCCGACAATGTGTCCATCCAGAATTTTCAGGGCATCTACGTGAGCCCGCAGCAGGCCAAAGCCGTGCTCAATGTGCTGCAACAGAACGTCACCCAGTATGAGACGGCGTTCGGCGAAATCAAGCTCGAGCCGCAGGCCGGCGGCGGAGTCGTGCAGTAGCCCGCTCTAGCGGCCCATCAAGTCCTCGCTTGCTTCCTCGCGAGACGGCTCCCCCAGGCAACTGTTTACACATTAACCGGCCTTCTTATCCGTAATCCTGATAATATGTTGCTTCCGGAGGGGTGTTGTGTTTGTCATCACTCGTAGGAAACAATTCGCCCCGACGACATTCTTATGGGAAGTGGCTGCGCCGGACGTCGCGCGGGCAGCGCGGCCGGGCCACTTCATCATGGCCCGCATCGACCAGCACGGCGAGCGTATCCCATTGACAGTGGCGGACTTCGACGCCGCGCGCGGCACCGTAACGGTGGTCATCCAGGCGGTCGGCAAGACCACGTTTGAGATGATGACGCTGCGCGACGGCGACACCATCCTGGATTTCATCGGGCCGCTCGGGCTCCCCAGCCAGATCCGCAGGCTGCCGGGTACCGTCGTGCTGGTGGGCGGCGGCCTGGGAGTAGCGCCCGTGTATCCGCAACTGCGCGCCTATAAGCAGATGGGCAACCGCACCGTCTCGATCGTCGGATTCCGCAGCCGCGACCTCGTGTTTTGGGAGGACGAGTTCCGCGCCGTCAGCGATGAACTGATCGTCACCACCGACGACGGCAGCTATGGGCGCAAGGGTTTCGTCACCCACGCGCTAGCCGACGTGCTCGCCCGGCTCACGGACGCAAGCGAAGTGGTGGCCATCGGCCCGATTCCGATGATGAAGGCCTGCGCCGAGACAACACGGCCATTCGGGGTTCCCACCGTTGTCAGCCTGAATTCGATCATGGTGGATGGCACCGGCATGTGCGGATCGTGCCGCGTGACGGTGGGCGGCAAGATGAAATTCGCCTGCGTGG
>CAZZHN010000401.1:0-1756 GCA_964654065.1 uncultured Solibacteraceae bacterium | reverse complement strand
CAAAGGAGAAACGAAATGAAAATCAAAGTGACCAGCGTATACGTGGACGACCAGGACAAGGCCCTGCGCTTCTATACGGAGGTACTGGGCTTTGCCAAGAAGACCGATTTCAGTCAGGGCCCATTTCGCTGGCTGACCGTGGGCTCGCCCGAGGAGCCGGACGGCACTCAGCTGCAGCTGGCGCTGAACGACAACCCCGCGGCCAAAACGTATCAGCAGGCGATCTTTCAACAGGGCCAGCCCGCGGCCATGTTCAACACCGACGACGTCAATGGCGACTACGAGCGGATCAAGGCCCGCGGCGCCCAGTTCACGATGCCGCCCACCGGCGTGACCGGCGCGACCATTGCGGTGTTGAACGACACTTGCGGCAACCTCATTCAGCTCAACCAGCTGGCACGCTATTAAATGCGCCTGTTCCGCACCATGGCGCAGCTTCGCCGGTTCTGGTCGGCTTACGTCGATGCTCTCGAGCGCCGCCTCAACCGCACGGATCCACCCAGGCCGGTGAAACGGACGCCAGGGAGAAAATAAATGAGCGAACGCGAATCGAAAAATGCCGGCAAAGCGGCGAAGGCCGTGAAGCCAGCTGCCCGGAAGGACGCTGCACGCCCGCGCGCCGCTAAGGCCGGCGTCGCGGCCGCGACGGTCGAGAAGATTGCCGCGATGGCGGCGCCCTTCCGCGCTATGGGCGAGCGCCTCCACGCGCTCATTCTGCGCAGCGCGCCGGCGCTCCAGCCTACCGTGTGGTATGGCATGCCGGCGTATACCAAGGACGGCAACACAATCTGCTTTTTCCGCGCGGACAAGAAATACATGACGTTCGGCTTCACCCAGGAAGCGAACCTCGCCCCCGAACAGGGCGCGCCGCACCAGCTGATGGAATCCGCGTGGTTCTTCGCCGGGCTGGACGACGCGACCGAAGCCAGGCTCTCCGCCATCGTGCGCAGGGTCGCAAGCTGAGGGCGCGCAGCACCACCCTGCCGGCAAGGCCGGACCATTGTCAAGTTGTACGAAAAGGAGATTTTGGAATATGAACCGACGTATGTTTGCCATCCAGGGCAGCCTCGCTGGCGCGGCCCTGTTACTTTTGCCGGGGGCCCTGGCCGGCGACGAGACGGGAGACAAGGAAATGAAAAACACCATCGACAAGCTTATGATGTTCAGCATGGCCGTCAGCGACATGCCCAAGGCGAAGGCGTTTTGCACGGACAAACTTGGTTTGAAGGTCGCATCGGACCATCGCCAGGACGACAACAACTGGTGGGTATCGCTGGCTTTCCCGGATGGCGGCCCTTCGATTGTTCTCACCACCTCTCACGAAAACATGAAGCCCGGCACCATGAAGCTGTACTTTGCGTCACCAGACGTCGCCGCTGCCCACCAGGACCTCATCGCAAAGGGCGCAAAGGTCAGCCAAGTCAACGACGACCTGTTCGGCCCCGGGTCCGGCGTGAAGTGGCTGCAGCTTGAGGATCCGGATGGCAATCACGTCTTGCTGGTGCAGGCCGCGCGGTAAGCCGGCCGCGGCCAGGCGGGCCGCCGTCTCCAATACGCGGCACACCTGCAGCAGCCGAGGAAGGCGACAGGGATTTGCATGGCAGGACGAGATGAACAAGGAGAAAGAAATGCTCGAACGCGAACCGTACATACCGGGCCCGGCCAGTGCAGCGCAGGTGCGCAAGGACGGAGACAAGTGGACGCTCATTCTGGTCAGAGAACTGCGCCACTCGCCGGAAAAAGTCTGGCAGGCGCT
>CAZZHN010000400.1:0-1782 GCA_964654065.1 uncultured Solibacteraceae bacterium | reverse complement strand
TCGAGACGCCCGAGCCGACCAGGGCGTTGTTGGCGTCGTTCCACTCCGGCCGCTGGGTGTTCATCCACAAGCCCGCGTCGGGGATGTAGTTGAACAGCCGCGCGAGCATCAGAACCAGCAATTTCTCTCCGAGGTTTACCCGGTACGGAGCGCCATCGGGGCCGGGCAGAGCCTTGCCGTCCGCGCCCATGGCCTCCGCCCGCCGGCGGATCTCGCGGTCGAGGGCGGCGTCGAAATCGATCGTGTTGCGCGGGTCATCGAGCAGCGAGTGATACGGCTTGATGCGGTAAGGGACATTGGCATAGGTGAAGACGCGCCGCGTCAACAGGCCTGTCAGTGCGCCGGGGTGATAGCGCGCCGACACCTCGAGCAGCTTCAGCAGGTAGACCACCTGGTGGTCGCCCCAGTAGCCGATGTAAGACCATGTGTCGTGCGGATCGATCACTTCCCAATCGAAGCCGTCGCGCATCACTCGGTACGGGTTGTAGCCGTCGGCGGTGGACGCTCCGGCGAACTTGAAGATCATGCTCTCCACGTAGCCGGGAAACGAAAGCGCGAGCGCCTCCCAGTTCTGGAAGATGTCGCGCCAGTTGCCCTGATAGTTGAGGATGCGCTCGCCGTGTTCGCTCTTCACTTCGATGCTGAAAATGTTCCAGGGGCGGCTGGGATCGCCGTGGCGGCGGCTGAAGGTAAGAGGCAGGTACTCGTGCGCCAGCCGCTCGAGGTCCGGGTCGTCCTGCGCGCGCGCCAGCGCGAGCAAACGGCTGTGCGGCAGCATTTCTTCGAGCGAGTCGACGAAGGTGGCCTGCCGTTCCGCGACGGCTCGGTTGGCCTTGGCGAGGAAACTCTTGAAGTCGGAGCGGGTAACCATATACCCGCGGTCGGGGATTCCGCCGCGCATCACGTTGAACAGGGCGTTGGAGAAATGCCGGTCCGAACTGAGCTCGTCGCCAGTGGCTTGCAGGCCATCGGCCGCGGCCACGATACGTACCAGGTTACGCGTGACGCGCTCGACATCCGCATCAAGCATCGCTCGCAGGCCGGCCTTGTCGTGAAGGCTGGCCTTGAGGAGTCCGACCAACGCTGCGACCGCGGCGGCGTCCTGATCCACATCCGCCACCATGCTCCACTCTTTGTGGCTGCCCGCGGGAAGCTGCAACCTGGCGTTGACAAAATAGGCGCCGCGGCGGCCGCGAATCAGCGTTTCTTCCTCGATCGCCTCCCCGCGGCGGAAGCGATCGAGCTGCTCGGCGCACAGCAACCGGCGGGCAGGTTCGATCCCCTCCGACCAGACGGTGGTCACGCGCAGCGCCTCATTCGGCTCGGGCCGGTCGGCTGGAACGGAGCTGAGCTTGAAAAGGCCCAGACCAGTTTCGCGCTCCAGTTCGTTCTCCTTGTACCCGTCCCCAAGCGTACTGTATTCCATCTGGAAGCGGCGCGAGATCCCGTGCGGCAGGATGTTCTGGATGCCGTCCAGGAGGTCGGCCTCGACCGGCCCCGCGCCCAGGTTGACCAGCGCCGAGCGCCGCACGAAGCCGAAGCGATCGCTGGTCATCCAGGCACAGGAAAAGGACAGCGCGAGGTCGTGGTTGACTTCCTCAAAGATCAGCTGATTGCCGTAAACGCTCTTCGACAGGCTGCGAGTGACGCGGTAGAGGCCCTCGTACCGCTGCGAGAAGGGCTCCCACAGCTCGGTGCGCCCGCCGCGGCCAACCCGGAGGATGGTTTTGCCGCCGGTCTGATCCTGGCTGTCATGGATGCGGTCGTCGGTGTAGTAGGGGA
>CAZZHN010000399.1:0-1789 GCA_964654065.1 uncultured Solibacteraceae bacterium | reverse complement strand
GCGTTAAGGTTTGTTATCGGCAGCTATTCGGCTAACCGCCATCACCTGACTCAATACGCCGGTCGCGTAATCGCGCGCAAGTCGGCCGAGGAGGTTTCACCCGTGCGCACTGTGACTCTACTCGCTTGGTTGAGGAAGTCGTCGTCCAAGTCAGTGGCGTCCCATGGCCAACTGTTCCCGGTTAGCGCCAGCGCGTAATACTCTCCCGGGCGCACCGCGTCTATTTCGTAGTGATCGTTGGAATCGCATCGCGCCCAGCGGAGAAATCCCGGCCGCTGCAAGGTTCCATCCTTCGGAACCATCTGCACGCCGCCCGAAGCGCACTTTTGTGCGATGCCACGCACCGTGCCGCCATCGGTCTTGTACACAAGAGTGATCGGTACCGCGCCCGAGGAAAGCTCCACGTCGCCCGTGGCCGGTTCGGCCTCGCCCAGCAGAATCGCATCCAGGTAGTAAGGCGGTGGTGGGTCGTCCGCGACGATCCGGTAGACACCAGGGTAGAGGTTATCAACCTGGAACATGCCGTCCGCGTCCGGCTGGGAGGGCGATCCCAACCTAGGACCGAGCGTCAGCCCATTACGGCTGACATGCCAGACCAGGGTCACAGAGGGCGGCTTCGGGGGCGGCGCGCCTTTCGGTGCGTCCATCACCATCCTGCCTCGCACTGAAAATGGCCGGCTGAGGCGAAGCTTTTCGCCCTCGATCTCGTGCCCCTCCATTTCGATCCACTGCGCACCCTTTAACAGCACGCCTTCGCTTGTCAGCGAGGCCGAAAGCCCCCATTCGCCATCCGCTACAGCTGGAAACACAAACGTGCCGTCGAGCTCAGATACCACGCGGAACGCCAGCGGGTTCAGGAAGCCTTCTCCCAGCGAAATCTTGGCGTTTGGCACGGGCTTGCCATCCGGGTTGAGAAGCACCCCGCGCACCGCATGTGCAGGGACCGCTAGCAGCTTCAGTTCGATGTCCAAAACCTCGCCACCTGGCCGCAGTACTATTCTCGACGCCGCCTCCCGAACCGCCACGCCGGGGTAATAGGTTCGCGTCCAGGCTCGCGCGCGGTCACTCTCGGGTTCCGGGTCAGGTGGCTTTAGACCCGGCGGGGGAACCGCCGAGAGCGTGTAAGCGTCGGGGAGGAGACGGCGCAACTCGAACCTTCCATGGCTGTCGGTGGCCAACCTCATCACCGCCCCCGACCCGGCCAACTCCAGCCGTGCCTTGGGCACAGCTTCACCCTTGCCATCGACGACATGTCCGGTCAAGCTGGCAAGCGGCATCATGTGCGCTTCCAGCTTGACTGGGTTGCCCCCAGCGGTCACTTGAAACGGCCGGGTAGCCCCTAGGTCGGCGTTCGGAAAATAGTCGGGCGACGAGTAGCGGACCGTGTACGAGCCGTCCTTGACATCTGCAATAAGGAAGTGGCCCTGCGAATCAGTGGCGGCAGTGTAAACAGTCTCCCCTGCCTGTACAATCCTCACTTCCACACCTGCGATACCGAGGCCCGTGGCAGAGTTGATCACGCTGCCCTCGACCGTCTGCGCTGCGGCGGAGGAAACCCAAAACACCAGGGCACAGAAAGCCTTAGTCATAACTCCAGCCAGCGTCACACAGCGTGAACGATGACGCACTCCGAAGAACAGTTTATCACTGAGCTTATTTCGCTGAGCCGTGCGCGCCGTCGTTCTCGCAGCGCCGATTCCACAATCTTTGGGTACACACGCAGCGATATCCGGCATTATCGGTATGTATGGTCCGCCGCGGAGTTGCAAGCGAAAACTGAATGGGTTTT
>CAZZHN010000398.1:0-1791 GCA_964654065.1 uncultured Solibacteraceae bacterium | reverse complement strand
TGTTCCCGTTCCTCTTCGTCACCATCGCCTGCGGCGCCATCTCCGGCTTCCACTCCCTGGTGGCCTCGGGCACAACGCCCAAAATGATCGACAAAGAAAGCGATGCGCGCTTCATCGGATACGGCGCGATGGTGTGCGAATCACTGGTCGGCGTGCTGGCGCTGATTGCGGCCACCTCGATGTATCCGGGAGACTATTTCGCCATCAACAGCGCTCCCGAGGCCTTCGCCCGGCTGGGTTTGCACACCATGAACCTGGATACGATCTCGCGCGAAGTGGGCGAACATCTCGCCGGCCGCACCGGCGGCGCCGTCTCCCTGGCCGTGGCATGGCGCAGATCTTCCGCGGCCTTCCCGGTATGGCCCGCCTGATCGGGTATTGGTATCACTACGCGATCATGTTCGAAGCGCTCTTCATCCTCACCACGATTGACGCCGGCACCCGCGTGGCGCGCTACGTTCTGCAGGAACTGCTCGGCAAGGCGATCCCTCGCTTCGGCGACACAGCCTGGCTGCCCGGCAATCTCGGCACTACCTTCTTTGTTGTGCTCGGGTGGGGCTATTTGATTTATACCGGCAACATTTCGACGATCTGGCCCTTGTTCGGAACCGGCAACCAGTTGCTGGCCACCATCGCCCTGGCGGTGGTTACGACCTTCCTGATCAATATGGGGAAGGCCCGGTACGCCTGGATCAGCGCGATCCCGATGTGCTTCGTGGGCGTCACCACGGTCATTGCGGGCGTCCTCTCGATCCGGAATATCTTCTGGCCGCTGACGTCGAAGACGGGACAGCCGATGATTACCGGCTACCTGGATTCCGGGCTGATGGCTATCTTTATCGTTGGCGTGGTGCTGGTGGTGTTCGACGCTGGCCGCCGCTGGATCGCCGTGCTGCACGGCGCGCCGGCGCCGGAAGAAGCTTTTGGTGAACCGGTCAGCGCAGCCGGCGATATCAAGATGGGCTGCTGCTGATCGCCGGTGGGACGGACCATCGTCCTTCGTGGTCTGTCGTTCTCCGGAGCAAAACCTGACAGACGACGAAAATCGATCGTCTGTCCTACCTACGCGCCGGCCATGGCGCGCCGCGGTTCGAAGGTATAGCCAAAGCCGCGTACCGAGTGGATGAGCGTGGGTTCGGTCGGGTCCTGTTCGATCTTCTGGCGCAGGCGCAGGACATACACATCGACGGCGCGGTCCGTGATGGCGCGGTCCTGGCCCCAGACTGAGTTGAGCAGCTGCTCACGGCTGAAGACCACGCCGGGGCGCGTCATCAGGAACTCGAGCAGGCGGAACTCGGTCGCCGTGAGCGCCAGCGGACTGCCGTTCAACCGCACCTGGCGGCTGCTGGTATCGAGCTCGAGCCCGCCTGCCTCCAGCACGCGCGGCGGCGAACTCTGATTCCGGAACTGCAGCTTGATGCGCGCGATCAGCTCCCGGACGAAGAACGGTTTCACCACGTAGTCGTTGGCGCCCAGTTCGAGGCCCACAATGCGGTCGGTCTCCGAAGCCCGCGCGGTCAGGAAGATGATCGGGACGCCTGCCAGGTCGGGATCGCGCCGGATACCCTTGCAGATGTCCAGGCCGTCGGAATCCGGCAGCATGATGTCGAGGAGGATGAGGTCCGGCCGGACCTGGCGGCAGAGCTCGATGGCTCCTTTGCCGGTTTGCAGTCCGGAAAGCGAAAACCCTTCCTTTTCGAGGTTGTATTTGAGAAGCGAGAAAAGGTCTACGTCGTCTTCGATCAGCAGGATCTTCTTCATTGATGCCCTTGATACCTGCTCTAACGGTAT
>CAZZHN010000397.1:0-1813 GCA_964654065.1 uncultured Solibacteraceae bacterium | reverse complement strand
CCGGTTATTCAACGTGGAGATGCAGATGCTGGCCCAATCGTATTACGCGAAGCGCGTCGTCTATTACTCCGCGCGTCGGCGAGAGAATCGGTCTCATTCACGCCTATGAGCAAGTCCTTCAACTGCCTGAAACCCCCGACGAACAACTGCTGGCCCTGCCGCCGGAAGAGTTGTCACGCTTGTCCCAAGATCTCAAGCTGCGAGCGATTCCGGAACAACTACCGGGTCGACCTGAAAAAACTCGGATTTCCCCCATCATCCAAATTAGTAGCAGATTCGCATTCGATTTTTCTTGACGCCCACCCCGGAATATGACATAATGTTATTATGCCAGCAATGGAACCCGCCTCCCGTACCGGCATCGATCCCGCCGAACGCGCCCTCCGCTCCAAGCTCACCCAGATCGTCTCGGGCCAGGGCCTCATCCGCGGCACCCTGCTGGACCGCCGTCGCCGCTGCGGCAATCCGGGGTGCCACTGCGCCAAGGGGCCGGGGCACCCCGCCCTGTACCTGGTCCTCTCCGACGGCAAACGCCAGCGGCAGCTTTACGTTCCCAAGGACTGGCATGACCGCGTCCGCCAATGGGTGGACAACCACCGCAAGGCCCGCGAACTGATCAACGCGATCTCCGAACTCCACTGGAACAGAATCAAACGCCGGGAAGGATAGCCCGCGCCCAAACCGACAAGGATCGTCGATGCTCAACCGAATCTTCGCCTACACCAGGAAACTCATTGACCTGCCCGGACACCTCAAACGCATGCGCGACAGTCGCCAGCGGCCGCGCATCGCCACCGGCACCGTGGTCCACAGCGTGCTGGCCATGATGCTTTCCCGCCTGGGCAGCCTCAACGCCCTGGAGCAGACAAAGCGCGGCCGCTACTGGAAGCGGCTGCTGGGGACCGATCTGCCCAGCGCCGACACGATGGCCGATGTCTGCACGAAGATGGAGGCCGGCCCCATCCGCGCGATGAAGCAGGACCTCTACACCCGCTTCAAACGCATGAAGGCGCTGGAGCCGCCGGCCCACGGACTGATGGTGGCGGTGCTGGACGGGCACGAGACCCACGCCACGGAGCGCCGCTGCTGCGGCGGTTGCCTCAAACGCACGCTCCATACCAAGAAGGGCGACCGGACCGAATACTATCACCGCCTGGTGCATATGAACCTGGTGGGGCGCGGGTGCTGTTTCCAGCTCGACGCCGAGCCGATCAAGCCCGGCGAGGACGAGGTGGCGGCGGCGCTGCGTCTGTTCGACCGGGTGGTCCAGAGCCATCCCCGGGCCTTCGACGTGGTGGCGGGCGACGCGCTTTACGCCCGGTCGGACTTCTTCAATCACGTCAGGAGCAAGGGCAAGCACGCCCTGGCCGTGCTTAAGGATGAGAATCGCGACCTGCTCAAAGACGCCCGGGGGCTGTGGGAGCAGGCGGCGCCGACCGCCAGGGACGCCAACGGCGTTCACTATCAGCTATGGGATGACGAGGGCTACACGACCTGGCCGCAGTGCAAGCACCCGGTGCGGGTGGTCCGCAGCCTGGAGACCAAGCGCATCAAGCGGCAACTGGACAAGAAAATCGAGGAGAAGACAGTCGAGTGGGCCTGGGTTACCACGCTGCCATCGCTCTCGGCCTCGACGATGGCGGTGGTGAATATCGGCCACTCGCGTTGGAGCATCGAGAACAAGAGCTTCAACGAGATGGTCACCCGCTGGCACGGGGACCACGTTTACACACACGATGGGCAGGCGATGCTGGTGCTCTGGCTGCTGATGTCGATGGCCCTGAACCTGTTCACGGCCTTCTACCAGCGGAAT
>CAZZHN010000396.1:0-1816 GCA_964654065.1 uncultured Solibacteraceae bacterium | reverse complement strand
CGCTCAACCCGCTGGTGTGCTTGGGCTGGCGGCGAGGGGCTACCTATATCTGGTCTTAACGGCCTGCTCCCGTCGGGTTGCCAGGCCCTTCCTGACTACTCAGGAGGAATGTCGTCCTCTCGCCATTCCCAATGCCCCCTCGGACTCTCATTATTTTTCCGTGTGCTTTGCTTCCGGCGGCCGAAGTAGGCCTCTGGCGTTGATCCGAGTGTCGCGCGGAACACCTGGATGAAAGCGCTCACGCTGTTATAGCCAACCGCAATAGCCACGTCCGTTATCGATTCTTCCTGCGCGAGCATTTCAAGAGCAGCGAACAATCGCGCCTGTTGCCGCCAGCGGCCAAACGGCATGAGCATTTCCGCAGAAAAGGCGCGCATAAACGTGCGCCGGGCCATGCCCGCCTCTTTAGCCCATTCATCGAGTGTGCGATCGTCAGCGACATTCTTAAGGAGCGCGCGTGCCACTTTGGCAAGCTTCGCCTGTCTCGGAATCGGCAGGCGAAGGAGTTGCTCTTCGGGTCTCTGAATCTCATCTCGCAAAACAGCAAGAAGATGATGCTGTGATGGGCCGACTGATTGAGAGCGGCTCCAACCAAGAACGCGATTCACAATCGCGAACAGCAGTTCTGAAGAACCAAGAAGGCGTGGCTCCGGCGGCAACCCTCGGCTGAACTCTGCGGAGAAGTAGAGCATCGAGCCGGCGGCCCCTCCCACTGATCGTGCCGCGTGCACGCACCCCGGTGGAACCCATGCACAGCGTTGGGAAGGAAACATCCAGCGTGCCCCTGCCGCCTCCAGAATGAGTAACCCTTGGGCCACGGCGAACAGTTGCCCGCGTTCGTGGCTGTGCGCCGGCGCCCAGTCCTTTTCTGCAAGTCTGGAGTACTCGAAGGCGAGGACTGGAGCATCGCTCTCCCAGGCACATCGCAGCTCGTCAACACTCATTCTAGACACGCTCATCATTTTGACCCTTTCGCGACAGAAACTGCCACTTCTCCGTTAGCAGGGTCGCGTTAAGGCGGCTACTGTACATAGCAGGAAGTGTGAACCCGTCCGACCAGCGCGAACCGCGACGGCGGACGGCATAACCGAGGAGGGACGATCATGAACGCAGCAGTACTGCATACTTTGGGCGAAATACCTCGTTTCCAGCAGTTCGACGAGCCCGTTCCGAGCGGCGAGGAGGTGATTGTCCACGTCCGCGCCGCAGCGCTCAAGCCTATTGACAAACAATTGGCTAGCGGCTCGCACTATGGCAGCAGCTCTCAGAGTCTGCCATCTGTGTGCGGCACCGATGGCGCGGGATATGTCGAGGGCATCGGCCGGGCATTGTTCGTGAGACCTCGGCCACCCTATGGCGCAATGGTGCCCGCACGGTAGTTGCCCGTTCTCTCTGCTTCCCGATTCCCAATGAAGTGGATGATTGCACAGCCGCAGCCGTATTCAATCCGGGACTCTCCGCCTGGGCATCCCTTGCCTGGCGGGCTGAGGTAGCGACGGGTGAGACGGTTCTGATCCTTGGCGCCACCGGCGTAACCGGCAAGCTTGCCATACAGACAGCCAAGCTGCTCGGCGCAGGACGTGTCGTCGCGGCCGGACGAAACGAGCAGGTCCTACGCACACTTCACCACCTCGGCGCCGACGCAACCATCCAGATCGAGGCTTCCCAACAAGACCTGATGGAAGCGTTCGCTCGCGAAGCTGCGGCAAAACCCTTTGACGTAATCATCGATTACCTCTGGGCTCAACCTACCGAGGCCCTTCTCGCCGCATTAACCCGCGCAGATCTGATGCCCGCATCCGGCAGGGTCCGCCTC
>CAZZHN010000395.1:0-1827 GCA_964654065.1 uncultured Solibacteraceae bacterium | reverse complement strand
CCCCGCGATCGCTGCGTCCTGATCCGTGGGCGGCGGCGCACCGGCCGCAATCCATTCCTCGAGGATCCTGTATTCGAGGGAATCCTTCGCGAAGCGCTTGCCGCCCCCGTGCGGAATCGCGAAGCTGGGTTTCAGCAGCATCAGGCTCGCGGCGGGCTCGGCCAGGGAGATGCGCCGGCCAACCGATTGCCGGGTGAGGGTGTCGTAATCGGCTTGCGGATCGTAGCCGCGCAGGCTGAGCTTGAAACCGTTCTTGCCCGCCAGCGCGCCGTGGCACGCGCCCTGATTGCATCCCATCTTGGTCATCACTGGGATCACGTGATTGCGGAAGCTCCATTGAAAGGGTGCGTGCGAGCCCGCCACACGAACGGTCGCGGTGGCCATATGGCCATTGGCGCGAGCCGTTATGCGGGCTTCGCCATCGCCGGCGGGCCGCACCATGCCGTGCGCGTCCACCGTGGCAATCCTGAGGTCGGACGACGACCATTCGGCGGTCGGCGTCCAGTCTTCCTGATGCTGGCTCGCCGTGGCTTCGGCGAGCAGCTGCTGGCGGGCTTCGGGCCCGGTGAGCTCGATCGTGGCTGGCAAAATCGCCAGGCTTTGCGCGAACCCGGGCGCGGCAAACAGCAAGGCGAGGGCGCCACCAACGACCCCCGTTAAGTAACTCCGCCGCCGTAACCGGTGAGCCGACATTGCGGGCAATACCGGCGTGCCCATCAAAGCAGCTCCCGAATAGGCTCGGTGCCGCGGTCTACCAGCGGAATCGGCCGGCCCTGCCCGCCCGGGAGTTCGGTTTGCAGATCCAGGCCGAGGCCCCGGTAGACGGTGGCCGCGACCTGCGCCGGCGTCACCGGCCTGTCCCTGGGCGCCGCTGCGATTTCGTCCGACGCTCCCACAACCATGCCGCCCTTGAGCGGACCGCCGCCCATCAGCAGACTCCAGCACTGCGGCCAGTGATCGCGCCCGCCGGCCGGATTGATCTTCGGCGTGCGGCCGAATTCGCCGGTCGCCACCACCATCGTGTTGCTCAATAGCCCGCGCTCCGCCAGTTCGGAGAGCAGCGACGAATATGCCATATCGAACATCGGCCCCACGAGATCGCGGTAGCAGCTGATTGGGCTGAAGGGCTTGGAGCCGTGTATGTCCCAGGTGATTTCGTCGAACACCGTTTCGAACATGTTGACGGTCACGAAGCGCACGCCGGCCTCAATCAGGCGGCGGGCCAGCAGGCAGCTTTGGCCGAAGCGGTTCATGCCATACTTCTCGCGGGTGGCTTGCGGCTCCTGATGGAGCTCGAAGGCCGCTCGCGCCTTCTGCGAGGACATCAGCGTATAGGCCTGCTGGAAGGTGGAATCGAGCAGCCGCGCGTCCGCCGACGTTTCGAATTCGCTGACCGACTTATCCACCATGTCGCGCCAGTTGCGCCGGCGGTCCACGCGGAGCGCGCTCAGGTAATCGGGCGGCAGCATGTCCGGCACTCTGAAATTTGGGTCAGATGGGTCGGCGTTGAGAACGAACGGGTCGTACGCCTTCCCCAGGTAGCCGGCGTTCTGTCCGTGGGGCATATTGCCGCCGGTATTGCCGATCGGGCGCGGAAGCAGCACGTGCGCCGGTACGTCGCCGTTCGGACCTTTCAGTTTGCTGAGCACGCAACCCATGTGAGGATGCTCGATCCCGCCCTGGAACAAGCGGCCGGTCTGCATCATCTGGTGGCCGGTGTCATGGACCGCGGCAGCCGTGTGGTAAACGCTGCGGACGATCGAGAATTTGTCGGCCTGCCGGGCGGTGCGCGGGAAGTTTTCAGAGATTTCGATGCCGGGGACGTTG
>CAZZHN010000394.1:0-1844 GCA_964654065.1 uncultured Solibacteraceae bacterium | reverse complement strand
GCCCTGAACGGCACGTGGACGCTGGTGCCCGCCAAAAGCGATTTTGCCGGCCAGCGCGTCGTGCAAACCGGCACCGTCACGATCAACGAGCGGGAGGGCATCATCACCGTCTCTCGCAGTTTCGTGTATGAAGGAGCTACCCAGACCTACTTCTACAACGACATGACCGATGCCGACAACAACGCCACGATTCACACTGGCAAGGACCTCAAGAGCAAGTCGAGTTGGGATCACGACGTTCTGAAGGTGACGACTACCGAATCCGGCGCGGTTACTCTGGAACGGTACACGCTCGCCGCGGATGGTACCATGATCGTCAGCGTCGTGCGTCCAGATCGCAAGCCGCTCTCTCTCGTCTTCCAGCGCCAATAGAGGAACGTCCTCTCGCTCTGAACGAAGCAGCCGGGCCCCAAGGCGGTGCCACTCCGCTTGGTGGCTACCACCTACCCCGGAGCCGGCCGATTTCTCGGCGATCGCGCTTCGATGGCTTGCCTTCCCGCAGCGCTTCGAAATGCGGCATGGCTCTGCGCTCTTCTGCCAGCTTGAGCCGCAATTCGCGGCTCGCCTCCGTCTCCCGGTAGAGCGTCTGCGCGACTGGCGCGGGGCCGCGCATCTCGCTCAGCACCAGCACCTCGATGTGAAACTCGCCGCTGTCATTTCTCACCCGCAGCATGTCACCGACGCGGACCTCGCGCGCAGCCTTGGCCGTTTGTTGGTTGGACTCAATTCTCCCGAGCTCGCATGCTTTTGCGGCGAGGGTGCGCGTCTTGAAGAATCGGGCGGCCCAGAGCCACTTATCCACTCTCACGGGGGTCATAATCCCATTCTCGTACCGAGGCCGGCACGGCAGCGACCGCTTCGGCTCGGGCGTCACTCCTCATCGTCGTCACCGGCAGCCGCGCCCTCGCCTGTGCTAGCTTTTTAGTTGAAATGCGATTTTTTCCGTCGTTGAGAACCGGTATCATGATCGCCGCCATCTGCCTTTGTGTGCGCGGGCAAGCTCCGCCCAGCCCCGGCTCGCCGCCCAAGGAATTGCAAACCGAGATGAAGGGCATGCCGCCCAGGCCGACTGCGGGCGAGTACCAGGCGCAGGAACAGGCCGGCAAGGTCACGATCGGAGCCGAGTATCAGGGACACTCGGTGCCTACCATACAAGGGAATCTGACCACCGAAGACTACGTGGTGGTCGAAACGGGTTTCTTCGGACCGCCGGGCGCGCGAATCACGCTCTCCTTCGATGACTTTACGCTCGTCATCAACGGGAAGAAGCCTTTGCCCAGCCAGCCATATGGGGTGGTGCTGAGGAGCGTCAAAGATCCCGAATGGGTGCCGCCGGATGAGCCAAAGGAAAAGCAGCCAAGCAACTTGAGCGTCGGTGACGACCCGGGTGGGCGGGGCGGTCGGGGCGGTATTCAAAGTGGGGAAAAGGAGCCCCCGTTTCCGGTGCGCATCCCCATCGAGGTGCAGCGCGCCATGGCAGAGCGCGTGCGGAAGGCCTCGCTTCCGGAAGGCGATCGCGCTCTTCCCGTGGCCGGGCTGATTTATTTCCCGTACAGCAAAATCAAGGGCATCCATACAATCGAGCTGGTTTACAAGGGCGCCGCCGGAAAAGCCACCTTGACGCTCCAGCCATAGCGAGAAAGGCGGAGAGGACATTTTGCCTGCTAACAGGAAGAGTTCAGGCAATAAGGCAAAGAAATAGGAATACAGAATGTGCAGAAAACTCTGGTTTGCTGCACAGGGGTGTGTGCAAGAGACCCATGGTTTCTGCGACACCCGCTGCTACGACGCACCCAGAGAGCTACTGCTTTTTGCGACGCTTGTTGACCAGTTCAAGTCGTCGC
>CAZZHN010000393.1:0-1845 GCA_964654065.1 uncultured Solibacteraceae bacterium | reverse complement strand
AACTGGCCCTTGGTGAGGCCGTAGACGCCGTTGTCCTCGATGATGTAGATCATCGGGATGTTGCGGCGCACCAGGTGCATGAACTGGCCAAGACCGATGGAGGCGGTGTCGCCGTCGCCGGTCACACCCAGGCCGAGCATGGTGCTGTTGGCCAGGATGGCGCCGGTGGCTATGGCGGGCATGCGCCCGTGGACGCCGTTAAAACCGTGCGACAGCCCGAGAAAATACGCCGGCGACTTGGAAGAGCATCCGATTCCGGAAAACTTGGCGACCTGCCAGGGCTGGACGCCGAGTTCGTAGAAGCATTCCACGACGCGCTCGGAGACCGCGTTGTGGCCGCAGCCGGCGCACAGCGTGGTCTTGCTGCCCTTGTAGCTGAGAACTTCCAGCCCGATGCGGTTGGTCTTTTTGGGTGGCGGCGCGGCGGCTGTGCTCATTTCCCCTCCTGTTTGATCACGTCATCGGTGATGGTGCGGGCGTCGATGGGCAGCCCTCCGTAGTAGCGCACGCTGCGCAGCCTGGCGATCAGGTCCGGCTCCAGTTCCATGCGCATCATCAGCAGGAGCTGCGCGTCACGGTTCTGGTCGATCACGTAGACGCGGTCGTGGCTGCGGATGAAATCCTGCAGATGCGCCGTGAACGGGTACGCTCGCAGCCGCAGGTAGCTGACGGCAACGCCGTATTCGGCTTCCAGCTGGTCGCAGCTTTCGCGCGCCGCGTAGTCTGAGCTGCCGATGGCGATCATGCCCACGCGGGTGTTGGCGCGGGCTTCCATCACGGGCTCGGGAACATGGCTTCGCATCACCTCGAACTTGTGGGCGAGCCGGTCCATATTGTGGATGTAGTCGTCCTCGCGCTCCGTGTACTGGGCGTGCTCGTTGTGCCCGCTGCCGCGCGTAAAGTAGCTGGCCTTGGTGTGATTGGTGCCGGGAAGCGTTCGATAGCCCACGCCGTCGCCGTCCACATCCAGGTAGCGGGAGAATCCGCCCAGCCGGTCCAGGTCCTCCGCGGTGAGCACCTTGCCGCGGTTGATCGGCTTCTCCGGGTAGGCGAACGGAGTGGACATCCAGTTGTTCATGCCCAGATCGAGGTCCGTCATGATGAACACCGGCGTTTGAAAGCGCTCGGCGAAGTCGAAGGCCTCGATGGTCATGGCGAAGCACTCTTCCATCGAGCACGGGAAGAACAGAGGGTGCCTGGTGTCGCCGTGCGAGAGGAACGCGGTGGTCAGCAGGTCGCCCTGCTGGGTGCGGGTGGGCAGGCCGGTGGAAGGGCCCACGCGCTCCACATCGAAGATGACCGCCGGCACTTCGGCGTAATAGCCGAGGCCGATGAATTCGGACATGAGCGAGATACCGGGGCCGGCGGTCGCGGTCATGGCGCGCGCGCCCGCCCAGCCCGCGCCCAGCGCCATGCCGATGGAAGCCAGTTCGTCCTCGGCCTGCACAATGGCATAGGTCGCCTTGCCGGTTTCGGGTTCTACCCGGAAACGGCGCATGTACCCGATCAGCGTTTCCACCAGCGACGAAGACGGCGTGATCGGATACCAGGTGACCACTGTGACTCCGGCGAACATGGCGCCCAGGGCGCACGCGGCATTGCCGTCGACGATGATTTTGCCGGCGGTCGCGTTCATGCGCTCTACGCGGCACGGGTCAGTCTTGGTGAGGGTCTTGGAAGCGTAGTCGAACCCGGCCTGCGCGGCGCCCCAGTTGAGCTCGGCGGCCTTGGCCTTGCGCTTGCCGAACTGCTTCACCAGCGCGCGCCGCACTTCCTCCATTTCGATCGACAGCAGCCACGCCACCACGCCGTCGTAGATCATGTTGCGCACCAGTTTGCGCAGCT
>CAZZHN010000392.1:0-1846 GCA_964654065.1 uncultured Solibacteraceae bacterium | reverse complement strand
GCGGCGGTGAGCCACCCGGCTCGCGCGGCGAGCGAGGTGCGGCGGTAAGAGTGCCAGGCTACGTCGGCGCGGGCGAGGCTGGCCTCGATCTCAACCTCAGTGGCGGCTTCGAATGTCCGTATGATTTCTCCCGTGGCGGGATTGATGGAGGCGATCATCAACCAACATTGTAGTGGCGCCAACGGTGGCGCGCGCAGTCTTGCCTGAGAGAAATAGGACAGACGATCGTTTTCCGTCGTCTGTCGCGCCACGGCACGCAGGAATGCGTGCGCCAGCTCTACTCATAGCGCAGCGCGACGATCGGATCGATGCTGGTGGCGCGCCGGGCAGGGATGTAGATAGCCAGCGCGGCGGCGGCGAACAAAAGAAGAGGAATGCCTAGAAAGGTAACCGGGTCGCTGGCGGGCACGCCGAAGATCAGCAACGCCAGTAGCCTCGCCATGGCGAAAGCGGCCAGCATACCGACCGCCATGCCGCCCACCACGGTGAGCATGCCACGGCGGAAAACCAACCCGAGAACTTTCGGCCGCGACGCGCCCAAGGCCACGCGCACCCCGATATCGTGAGTCTGCTGCGAAACCAGGTAGCTCATCACTCCGTAGACGCCGACCGACGAGAGAATCAGCGCCACCAGGCCGTAGAATCCCATGATGACCGCCACGTAGATCAACCCGAGGGTTTGATGTTTGGCCAGATCCTCAAAGGTGAACACGTCGGTGATCGGCTCTTCCGCGTCCACGGAGTGGATGGCCTTGACCACCGCAGCCGCGACCAGCCTCGGATCGCCGGCGGTGCGCAGGCCGAAATCCATGTGCGACTGCGGGAACTGCTCGACGGGGACGTAGACCACCGAGCTGGGCCCGCGTTCGAACGGCTCGTGCGGGACATCCGCCACCACGCCAACCACCGTCACCCACTCGCCGGAGCCCTGCGACAAATCGAACTGAAAGCGCTTGCCGATGGGCGGCGGCTCGCCCGGCCACCAGCGCCGCGCGGTGTATTCGCTGATGACGGCCACGTGCCTGTTGTCCGGCCCGTCGGACGGGCTGAGAAACCGGCCTTGGCGAAGAGGGACGTGCATGGTCGCGAAGTAACTCGGGCTCACCACCTGAAATAGGCCCGCTGGCTGGTTGCCGGGCTCCGGGACGCGATTCTCGATGGTGAACCGGCGGCCGTAATAGTGGCCGCTGTAGGGCATGGCTTTCACCGCGAAAGCGGTGCGGACGCCAGGAACAGTGCTGACGCGATCCACCACCTGCCTGTAAAACTCGGCCTGCTGGCTGGTCTTGGGATAGCGGTTCTCCGTGATGGAGAGGCGCAAGGTGAGCAGCGTGGACGGCTCAAAGCATCGGCTGTTGTTGATCAGTGCTCCGGTGCCGCGAATCATCAGGCTGGCGCCGACCAGCAGGACCATGGACAAAGCGATTTCCGCGGCGACCAGGAGGCCGCGCAGGCGGTTGCGGCCGCGGCTGGACGACGCGCTGCGGCCGCCTTCCTTAAGGGCGTCCTGCAGGTTGGAGCGCGTGCCCTGCCAGGCAGGCACCAATCCCGCCAGAATGCCGCTCGCCACCGCGGCGAACAGCGTGAATAACAGGGTGCGCTGATCCATCCGGATGTCGTACCACCCCGGGATGTACTTGGCGACTTCGGGCGGCATGCCGGCCAGGATCGCCTGGATGTCCCAACCGGCGATGAGCAGCCCCAGCGTCGCGCCGGCCAGCGAGAGCGCCAGGCTCTCGGTGAGGTATTGGGCGATCAGCCGCCCCCGCCCGGCCCCCAGCGCGGCCCGCACCGCAACTTCGCGCGAGCGGCCCAGGGCGCGCGCAAACTGCAGGTTGGCCACGTT
>CAZZHN010000391.1:0-1850 GCA_964654065.1 uncultured Solibacteraceae bacterium | reverse complement strand
CTGATTCTGCTGTGCGTCAAGCCGAACGACGCGCCGGTGGTGATGGCCGCGCTGCGCAACGCCGGTTTGCGGCGCGAGACGCTTCTCATTTCGATCCTGGCCGGCGTCGGCACGGACCGCCTGGAGTCGCTGCTCGGCACCGAGAATCCGGTGGTCCGCGCCATGCCCAACACTCCGGCCGTGGTCGGCGAGGGGATGACCGTGATCTGCCGCGGGCGCTACGCCACCAAGGCCGACTTGCAGCGCGCGCAGGCGATCTTCGAAGCGGTGGGCCGGTGCATTCCGGTGGACGAAGTTCATTTCAATGCCGTCACCGCGCTCAGCGGCAGCGGGCCTGGCTACCAGTTCCTCATCATGGAAGCGCTGGCCGATGCCGGCGTGCGCGTTGGACTGCCGCGCCAACTCGCGCTCACGCTGGTGGCGCAGACCGCGCTCGGCAGCGCGCGCATGGTCCTCGCCACCGGCCGCCATCCGGCCGCGCTGCGCGACGACGTCACCACGCCGGCCGGCTGCACCATCGCCGGCCTGCTGATGCTGGAGGACGGCAGGGTCCGCTCGGTGCTGGCGCGCGCCGTCGAGGAAGCCACCAAGATTGCCGCGCAGCTGGGCGGCGCACCCGCCAAAACGCCGGAATCGATGGCCGGATCGCGCACCGGCCACTGATGGCGGACTGCCCGGGGGCTACTCTTCCCTGCGCAGCCTTCGAGTCCAACGCAACACGTCCGCGTGATATTCTGTGGTTGGTTTTTTAACAAGGTAAGGAGACATACCGTGAGAGTCGGCGTATTCACACCGCTGTTGTCGCAGCTGTCGCTGGAAGACGTTCTCAAGAAACTCAAGAGCCTGAATATCGATACCGTGGAACTGGGTACCGGCAACTACCCGGGCGACCCGCACTGCAAGCTCAGCATGCTATCGAGCGCAGGCGAATTGCGCGAGTTCAAGCAGAAGCTCGCCGATCACGGCTTTTCGATCAGCGCGTTGAGCTGCCACGGGAACCCGCTGCATCCCGATTCGGCGCGCGCCCGGCACGACCAGGATGTCAGCAGCAAGACCATCCGCCTGGCGGAAAAGCTGGGCGTGCCGGTGGTGGTGGATTTCAGCGGCTGCCCGGGCGACTCGGCCAAATCGAAGTGGCCCAACTGGGTGACCTGCCCGTGGCCGCCGGATTACCTGGAGATCCTCAAGTGGCAGTGGGAGAAAGTGGTGGCCCCGTATTGGATCAAGCGTGCCCAGTTCGCTGCCGATCACGGCGTCAAGATCGCCATCGAAATGCACCCCGGCTTCGTGGTCTACAGCCCGGAGACGATGCTCAAGCTGCGCTCCATCGCCGGACCCGCGATCGGCTGCAATTACGATCCCAGCCACATGTTCTGGCAGGGGATCGACCCCATCGCCGCCATCCGCGTGCTGGGCGATTCCATCTTCCACGTGCACGCCAAGGACACGCAGATTTACGACCGCAATCTACCGCTCACCGGCGTGCTCGATACCAAGTCCTACACCGATGAGCGCAACCGCGCCTGGATCTTTCGCACCTGCGGCTATGGCCACGGCGAAGAGTGGTGGCGCGAGTTCGTATCCACCTTGCGCATGTTCGGCTACGACTACGTGCTTTCGATCGAACACGAAGACAGCCTGATGTCGCCCGAGGAAGGGCTGACCAAAGCGGCCGCGTTCCTGAACGGCCTGATTGTCCGCCAGCCTCCCGCCGCCGCCTGGTGGGTATGAGCCAGGGCGGCTCGACGGCCGCCGATTCCGACCTGATCCAGATTGTGGATCGGGCGGTTGCCGACGCGGTGGGGCGGGCAGGTTCCTGGCTGCTCTGCCGGCTGGGTTGCACCGATTGC
>CAZZHN010000390.1:0-1863 GCA_964654065.1 uncultured Solibacteraceae bacterium | reverse complement strand
TAAACTAAAGAGGTAGCCATGACGCAGGCGCTGATCACAGATCCGTTTCCTTCGTCGGCCGAGGTGGCTCGTAAGCTCGGATTGCCGGAGTCTCGCGTGCGGCGGATCGCGGCTCTGATGGGGCTCTCCGCTACTGGTGCCAATGGCCGCAATGCCGATGAAGCGCCCAGAAAGGCATCGAGGCGCGTCGATGCCAAGAGCGCACCGCGAACGCGAACGCATTGATAGAGGCCGGATGTCACCACCTCGCCGAAAGGCGCGGCCGAAGCCAGATCCCATATTCGCCTTCCTGAACATTCCTTTCGACCAGCAGTTTGAGCCGTTGTACCTGGCCTTCATCGCCGGATTGAGCGGCTTTGGTTTGATTCCGCAGGCGGTGCTACAGATTCCGGGTAGCCAGCGGCGGCTCGACCGGTTGATTGACCTGCTCGGGACGTGTCAATATTCGTTTCACGACCTCTCCCGGGTTGAATTGGACAGCCGTCGGCCGAAGACGCCGCGGTTCAATATGCCCTTCGAACTGGGACTCGCGGTAGCTCGGGCGGAACATGCCCACGATGGACATCGCTGGTACGTCCTTGAGGCAAAGCGATATCGCGTCGTGAAGTCATTGAGCGACATCAACGGGACGGAAGCCTACATACACGGAGGTACGCCAACCGGCGTGCTTCGAGAACTGACGAATGCCCTGGCTAGAGCTCGCCACAGGCCGACCGTGCGTGAATTGCAGGCGGTCTACCGGGACGTCAAACGAACGGCGGCAACCCTCAAACGGGATCTGGCGACGCACACGCTCTTCGACACCCGCCCATTTCAAGATCTGGTGCTGGCAGCGAGCATCAGCGCGAAACAGCGCATTGCATCGCTACGCGCCACGTGAAGATCGGCGCCGCGGAGCGTCACGCCACTCGCGCGCGAAACCGGTTAATATAAGGCATTGACACCCAGAAGTCTGCTGGGGCTTTCCCTGCGCATGGAGGGCTACCATCCATTTCCGCGAACGCGGTTCGCGACAATCAGGATATCCGCATGAGTACTCTCGCAATCCATCCCATCAACCGGGCGGTGCGCTTCTATGAAGCGCCCATCGGCAAGAAAGCCGTCATGGCGATCACCGGCGTCATGCTGGTCGGCTACGTGTTCGCCCATCTGCTCGGCAACCTGCAAATCTATTCCTCCGACGCCGAGCAGATCAACCGCTACGCCGGCTTTCTGCACAATCCGGCCAACGCGGCGGCGCTGTGGGCGGCGCGCAGCGTGCTGCTGCTGGCGGTAGTGCTGCACATCATTGCAGCCATCCAGCTCTGGCTGCAAAACCGCGCGGCGCGGCCCATCGGCTATGTGAAGAAGGCCGACCTGCCCGCGTCCTACGCGGCGCGCACGATGATCTGGAGCGGCCCCATCGTGGGCGCGTTCGTGATCTTCCACGTGCTGCATCTCACGGCGGGGAAGGTCCTGGAGCTGCGCGAACTGGGGCCGAACCTGCCCGACGTTCGCTACAACGTGATCACCGGTTTTTCCAACCCGTGGATCTCGGGATTCTACATTCTGGCCATGATCCTGCTGTGCCTGCACTTGTACCACGGCATGTGGAGCATGTTCCAATCGCTCGGCATCAGCCATCCGCGCTACACGCCCATCGTCAAGAAGGCGGCGGCCGTACTGGCGATAGCGGTCGCGGTGGGTAATTGTTCGATCCCCATCGCGGTGCTGACCGGGTTGCTGACGTATTAAGGAGGCCACATGGAACTCGATTCAAAATGTCCGACAGGTCCGATTGAGACACGTTGGGACCGGCACCAATTCAGCCTCAAGCTGGTGAATCCGGCCAACACGCGCAAGTACACGATCCTGGTGGTGGGA
>CAZZHN010000389.1:0-1867 GCA_964654065.1 uncultured Solibacteraceae bacterium | reverse complement strand
AAAGACGCAATCTCAAACTGCCGGTTCATGCACGCCCATGCCAGCGCTACGTCCAGGATTTGTTGAGCATTGGCAGGAGTCCAGTGCAGATTCCGCAAAACAGAGGGGTCGTTGGTGGGATAATGCTGGCCGAGGCTTCCCAACCTCGGACGGCCAACCTCATCAAACCAAGCCCTCACTCCCGAGAAGTCCCCTACGCCAGCCGCATGACAGAGATCGTTCGGTAACGGCCAAATCGGGGTCAACAAAGGAACGAGATGCGCCTTCCCATATTCCAGAGCGAACGCCAGAGCGGACGAGGGAGGGCGCATCGTCACCACCGTGGGAGCGAACTCCAGCAGCCGCGTGATGAAGGGCCCGCGATCTTTCAATACCGCATGCTCCAATATTCTCACCTGCCGGGCGACTTGCGATTCGCCGAGCAGATCCGGCTCCTGCTGGAGCCACCGGGTGAATTCTTGGAGGGTGTCTTCGTCGATCGCCAGGCGTAGTTCGTTCATCACAACCGTCTGCCAAGGGCTGACGGCGCTCTGCCAGCAGTGTCCGGACTGCGGCGCATGTTCAGCCAGATAGTCAACAAAGCCACTTCGTCCACGCCAGTTCTCCACTCGCTTGCCGAGCGCGGCGTCGAGCTCGATGCATCGGTCGAGAAGGAGGGCGGCAACTGCCCGTTGGTCGAACCGGCACGCGTTGAGGAACGCCTGCGTCACCGCGGCGGCGTCAGCACCGGTCAGACAATCCCGCACGCCGTCGTAATCGCCGAGTGCCGTCAGAGTGTCGAGATTACGCGGGAGAACCCCCTTGCGCGAAAGGAGCTGCAACACTCCCTTGGCCCGAGCGCGAATTGCGTCTTCCCATATCGCCGGGTTTGCGGTGGCCCCAGCGTCTAAAAGAAACTCAGCGCATTCGAGGCGAGTGAACATCTGCTCCCGGAAGGGATCGCCGCTATCGCCGAACGAGCCAGTGGCAAACCCGAGCAAGGATTCCCCGGAATCGCCGCGCCAGGATAGAAGCGCAGGATACTCCCGAATCAGTTGCGCCAATCGTTCGACGCTGTTGCCGTGAATGGCCTGCTCCGCCTCGGCGGCGGCCCATTCCAGGCCCTTGCCTTCCTGGCGGATCGCCGCCGCGCGAAGATCCTGCCAGCCTGCGAAGCCGTATTCCCGGGCGAGCACAAGCTGGGCGTCTCGCAGTGATAGTGGAAGGTTCGGAGCCGGCAGTTGGGCGTGGACACGGGCCAGAGCCTCGGGGTCGCGGGCGGCGAACTGGCGAACTAGTTTCTTTGCCTGCTTCCGGATGGACTCAAAGGAAGAGTGAGAGGGGAAGAACTTCGATGCGGTCACAAGACCTCCTTTCATATCGCCGGTGTCCCGCTGATACCAGGCTGAAAGAAGGTAACGAGCGCCTGAACTTAAGAACAGGTGGGATGCTTCCCTTGCCGCGGGTAGGAGGCGCCCTGTCAGCGCACTGTCCTAACTCTATCCAGCTCCGAGGAGCTTGTCAATCGCCGGTGGCGGTTCGAGACGTGTCCAAAGCACACGCCCAGGCTAACGTCCCGCCGCCCACCCCTGCCAACTGCACTCCGGAGGCGGGCAACGGAGCCGGCCAGAGTACGCGCCTCTCGATCAACAGCCAGCGAGGGGAGGTCGCGGGCTGATATATTGACGCCAATAGTGTTCGGTGCTCCGCAAGGTTGTAACGATTGGCGCTGCCGCATGACTATTCAAGCAAGTGCAGCTGCCAGTGACTGAGGCCGCCGCCGCGGCGAGAGGGGAAGTGAAGGACCCATGAAACCGGTGATCGCTCTGATTGTGCTGTTCTTGTCGGCCGGCTGCTCCATCAAGCGCCTCGCGGTAAACCAGGTCGG
>CAZZHN010000388.1:0-1870 GCA_964654065.1 uncultured Solibacteraceae bacterium | reverse complement strand
TCGCGGTCTGCGCCTGGGTCTGCCGGTAACCTTCATAGTTGGCAAAGAAGAACGTGTTCTTTCCGAAAATCGGGCCGCCCAGAGCGCCGCCATAGTTGTTCTGTACCAGATGGTCGTTGCCCGGCAACTCGTTCCACGTGCGCCCGTCGAGTGCGTTATTGCGCAGAAACTCATACACGGTTCCATGAAACTCCGTGGTGCCCTGGCGAGTGATGACGTTGATCTGACCGCCGCCGGCACCGCCGAGTTCCGCCGAATAACTGCCGGTCTGAACCTGAAACTCCTGCACAGCATCGGGCGACAAGCTAAGGTTCATCGCATTGAAGGTAGGGTCCGTGTTGGTTACGCCGTCCAGAAGAAAATAGTTGGCATTGGGACGGTTGCCGCCGATGGTAATAGCGGAGCGCTGGCCGGGACGCCAGTACAGCGGGCTCATGTCGCCGGTCTGAGCGCCATGGCCGATGTGCGCGTCCGGAACGGTCAATGCCAGGTCGATCAACATGCGGCCGTTCAGCGGCAGTTCCTCGATCGACTTGGGCTCGACCACCTCGCCCAGGCTGACGTCCTGGGTTCGCAGCATGTCGGCTGACTCGACAATCTCCACGGTTTCGCGTTTCTCGCCAATCGCGAGCGCCAGATCCAATGCCATATGCTGGCCGACTTCGAGCAACACGTCGCGGGTCTGTTCGGCAAATCCGGGCGCGGAGACCCGAACCGAATAGCCGCCCGGAAGCAGATTCGGGAGTTCGAACAGCCCCTCGCCATTTGTGACTGCCAGGCGGACCGCGCCGGTCGCTTTGGCCGTTACCGTGATATGGGTGCCGGAAACGGGCGCCTGCGATGGGTCCTGAATCCTTCCACTTAACGTCGCGAAGTTACTCTGCGCGCAAAGAGCCGCGCAAACCGCGACTATGGCTGCCAAGAGCTTGAACATGGATAGGTCCTCATTTCGGTCGCTGAGTCCCCGCAATGACTCGCTTGGCGAACACACGAATCCCGCGTCACCGCAGAGGGCGTTGCGCCGGTTTTACTGTTCCGTACTGATGAGAGCGAGACTGTAAGCCGGCGCGGAAGCGTTCAACGTGACTCGGTCGAACCGAAAACGCGATCGACGAGCCGCCGCCTGCCCGGCAGGTTATTGAAGAGTATCGTATCCGTAATTACGATTCGCTTCAATAATAGGAATGGATTAGAGCGGCCGCTCTATTTCTTCTGTGCCCGCAGCCAGGCTTCCAGAACCTTGATTTCTTCCGGAGTGATGGCCGGCGCAGCTTTCTTGACCATTACCAGGAACCAGTCGATCTCCTCCGGCTGGACGGGATGGCCGATGTTGCTGCCGCCGGCATCTCCCTTCCCCGGCCGGATGGAGTTGACGATGGTCTCGCCCTTCTGGTTGAGAAACGCGAAGAACGGCACACTGGCGTCTTTCCCGCCGGTCTGAGCGCGCACCTCGTCGCCGCCCGGCGTGTTCAGCGATTGCTTGTCTTTCTGCTCCAGCACATCCAGGCGGGCTAGCACGAAATACTTGTCGATGATGGGCTTGACTTCCCGCGTCTCGAGAAACTGATCGAGCTTCCTGCACCAGCCGCACCAGGAGGCGTGAAAGATGAGGAAGATCCTCTTATGTTCCGCCGCGGCAGTATTCTGCGCCGATTCCATGATCACGGAAGCCGCCGGCGGCGTTTCGGCCGTCAGCAACAAGAAACTGGCCAGGAGGCCGCCCGTCAGGCAAGAGAACGCGGTGCGCCGCATGGCAATGATTATAGGCAAGACATCGGTTGGCGGCCAGAGCGCCAATTCCTCGCGGACGGGAGAGCGCTACTCCTCGCGCAGTGCGGCCGAGGGGTCCAGCGCAGCGGCGCGGCGAGCG
>CAZZHN010000387.1:0-1873 GCA_964654065.1 uncultured Solibacteraceae bacterium | reverse complement strand
GGATGTACAACATCCGCGACTGGTGCATCTCGCGGCAGCTCTGGTGGGGCCATCGTGTTCCTGCATGGCACTGCCAGGAGTGCCACGAGATAATCGTGGCGCGGGAAGCGCCCGCGACGTGTAGTCGCTGCGGCTCGGCCGACCTGAAGCAGGATACCGACGTGCTCGACACCTGGTTCAGCTCCGGCCTTTGGCCGTTTTCCACCCTCGGCTGGCCGGATGAGACGGAGGATCTCAAGACCTTTTATCCGACTTCACTGCTGATCACCGGTTTCGACATTCTGTTTTTCTGGGTGGCGCGGATGGCGATGCTGGGGATCGAATTCATGGGCGATGTGCCGTTCCGGCAGGTCTACATCCATGGCCTGGTGCGCGACGCCGAGCGGCAGAAGATGTCGAAGACGAAGGGCAATACCATCGACCCGCTGATCGTGACGGAAAAGTACGGCACTGACGCGGTGCGCATGGCGCTGCTGCAGGGCGCCGCGCCGGGCACAGACATCGTGCTCACCGAGGAGCGCATGGAAAGCTCGCGCGCCTTCGCCAACAAAATCTGGAATGCCGCGCGGTTTCTGCTGGGCAAGATGGAATTCTGCGGCGTCGAGCCGTGGCTGCCGGCCAACCTGGAGGAGTTCCGGCCGGAGGCGGACCCGGCGACCGGGGCGGTGCCGATCGAGGACCGCTGGATCTTCAGCCGCTTGAACGCGTGCGCCGCGCAGGCCAACCGCGCCATCGAAACCTATCGCTATCACGAAGCCGCACAGGTGCTGTGGCACTTCTTCTGGCACGAATTCTGCGACTGGTACCTGGAATTAAAGAAGCTGGGATTTCGCGAGAACTCCGGCCTCACCGCGGGGTGGCGCAATGCGCTGGCGGCCTTTGAAGCCGCGCTCCGCCTGCTGCATCCGGCGATGCCGTTTCTCACCGAGGAACTCTGGCAGCGGCTGGCGACCGATCGCGCGACCCGGCCGGCGTCGATCGCGCTGGCGGGCTACCCACAGCCTCACGAAGACCGGGTGGACGCCCAGGCGGAGCGTGAAATTGGCGCCTTGCAGGAGATTGTGACCGTCGCCCGCACGCTGCGCACAGAGGCGAAGCTCGATCCGAAGATGCAGGTGGAGGGCGTGCTGTATTCTCTCGGGCCCGCGCTCGAAGTGGCGCTGCGCAATGAGGAAGCGATTCGCAAGCTCGCCAATGTGAAGCTGGAGCTGAAAGCCGAAGCGGCTCCCAAGGCGCCGGGTATACGGTCCGGCCCCGAGTTCGACCTGGCGCTGCATCTGCCCAAAGCCCAGGAAGAAGCACAACTCAAGCGCATCGACAAAGAACGGGAGCAGCTCGTCAAGAACATCGCCAACAACGAGCGCCAGTTGAACGATGAGAAATTTCTGGGCCGCGCCCCCGCGCACGTGATCGAGGGCATGCGCCAGAAGCTGGCCGAATACAAGACGCAGCTTGGCAAGCTTGACGCGAGCGCGGAATGACACCGCTCGATATCGACGGCCTGCGGCGCGAGTTTCCCGATCGCCGGATCGAGTACTACGCGTCTGTCGATTCCACCATGCGCGTGGCGGCAACGCTGGAAACTGGCGCGGTGGTTCTGGCCGAGGAACAAACTGCCGGCCTGGGCCGTCACGGGCACACGTGGCACTCGGAAGCGGGCAGCGGAATCTACTGTTCGATGGTGCTGGCGCCGTCGCCGGTCCTGACTCTGGCGCTGGGCCTGGCGGCGGTGGATGCCATCGCCAAATCCACCGGCATTGCGTGCGACCTGCGCTGGCCCAACGATGTGATGATTGCGGACAGGAAGGTGGCCGGCATTCTGGTGCAATTGTCCGGCGCCAAGGCCATCGCCGGCATCGGCATCAACGTGAGC
>CAZZHN010000386.1:0-1930 GCA_964654065.1 uncultured Solibacteraceae bacterium | reverse complement strand
AACCCATTCAGTTTTCGCTTGCAACTCCGCGGCGGACCATACATACCGATAACCCGAAATAACGCCGCCACGAGCTCCGCTCTCATCCGTCCTCGACCGGGGGGCGTTCTTGGAGAATCGCGCCGCCCTAAGCTATCGAAGTGTCGGAGGGTAAGTCACGGCGACAAGCTCTGAATAGTTCCACCTCACTGTAAGTGTAAAGGAAGAGAACTCTGCCAGAATGATGTTGGCGAGCCAAGGGCAACGGTGTTTTTATAGGTGCCGCTACGATAAAAACACCGCAGCCTGGTTTTGCGCACACTGCAAGCAACCCCCGGGGAATGGAGGCTCGCCAACACGCATTGGTTATCGGATGCGATGCTTCGTTGTTCACTTGGCGGCCGGAGAGAAACTGGAGACAAAGCCGGCGGGCGTCACGCCTTCCACATCAACCAGAACGAGAGGAGGGCGGGCGTCGGGGCTTCCCAAAGTGACCTGCACGTTGTTGAAGCTCACTCCGCGCACGTGCCGCAAATAGAGGCCATAAGCGGGCATCAACGGGCCAAACATGCTCATCTCCGGGTAGGCCGACTCCTTTTCGGGCAGTTGCACCTGGGCGTCTTCGAGCTTCCCGCCCCCGGCAACTTCTATCCGGAGATTGTCCAGCGTGAGCGCCTCCACCGGATGGCCGGGAATGCCGTTGATGAGCAGGCCGATTTGCCGGACGCCGGTTGCGCGCACGTTTTGGATGGTGACGTCGCGCAGCAAGCCGGGCGGCTTCGGCTGATCGCCCGCGCGGAAGGTCTTCAGGCGCGCGCCGAGACGCACGCTCACCGGCACGGCTACGCCGTCCATCGTGATGCCGGCAATGGTTACATCGCGCAGACGAGCGCCATCCACCGAATAGAGGGCAATGCCCGCCAAGCCAATGTCGCGGATGTGGAAGTCGCTGATGCGAATGTTCTCGAAGTCGCCGAGCGACTCGGTGCCCAGTTTGATAGCGTTACATGAGGTCTTGATCCTGCAACCGGAGGCCGTTATGTCGCGGCAAGGCTGGGGGCTGGTTGCCTTGAGGCATAGCGCATCGTCACCGCTGTCGATGTCGCAGTCGTGGATACGCACGGTCTGGCACGAATCGATGTCAATGCCATCGTTATTGGCGAGTCCCCGGTTGCGGATCGTCACGCCGTCTACCGTGGCGTTTGTGCATTGAAAAAAATTCATCCCCCACGCGCCGGAACTCAGCAGGTGAACGCCTTTCACCGCGATGTCCGTGCATTTGACCCAGCGGACCAGGAACGGGCGAACCGTGTAGCGGCCCTGCGAGGCTTTCACCGCACTTCCTCGTCCGTCAATCGTGCCCGCGCCTTCGATCCCGACATGCTTCGCACCTACGGCAACAATCAAGGCATGGCCCTGCGGAACGCCGTCGCCGGCCGTAAACGGATCTACATTGCGATAGTCCGCGGCATCCGTGCTTCCGAGCAGGACGGCGTTTTCGTCGAGGTGCAATGTAACGTTGCCTTTGAGCTGGATGGTGCCGGTTACGTATCGCCCCGCCGGAAAGCGAATGGTTCCTCCGCCACCTCCACTGCACGCATCAATCGCTCTCTGAATAGCATTCGTGTCGATCGTCGTACCGTCGCCGAGAGCGCCGGCTTTGGTCACGTCCACGATCTTATCGGCCGCCACCAAGGCTGTTGCCGGCAAGAGCAGGAAGGCGAGGAACGATTGGCGCAGAAGCGATCGAGCTGTTGGCATAAGGGTCACCGTTGGCCGTCCTTAGCTTGCTCCATTACTCCACGTGAGAATCAATCCCCCGCTGACGAGGACAAGCGCGTTCCTGTCGTTCTCAGGCCACTCGTGGGTTTGAAGTTTATATCGTACCGCTAATCGTGCCTCTGGGAGACTCGCCGAAGGCATTGCGCCGATGGCCCATGCAACGCGAAAG
>CAZZHN010000385.1:0-1952 GCA_964654065.1 uncultured Solibacteraceae bacterium | reverse complement strand
GTTCTTCCGAGTGATCGGGCCATGGTCCAGGCCTGAAAGGATGAAGCCCTCCGAGATTTCCGCGCGCGCGCGCGCAATTCAACATCACCCTCTCGGTGGTCCTTGCGGTGTGCCTGGCTGCAGTTCTTCTGGCCTGGCGCAACCTCCGTGCGGGAAGCGGCGACCTGCGGGGAGCCAGCCGGCTGGCAGCGTTCGTGTTCAACGTTGAGATGCTCGAATGGCTGTGCACCGCGCATCATGTTTCCTCGGTTATAGAGGTCGGACTTTTCCTTGCAGGGGTCAGTGGGGCTGCGTTCGTGGCCGGCTTCATTTGGACTTTCTACCTGGCGCTCGAGCCATATGTGAGGCGGCGCTGGCCTCAGAGCATGATCACCTGGAGCCGAGTGCTCGGCGGTGAATTCCGCGACCCGCTCGTGGGCGGGTATCTGCTCGCCGGCATAGCTTTGGGACTTGGATGGTCGCTCTGTGGGCTCCTTGGGTCGCTTGCCGTGCAGAACTATGGCTCATACCAGCTAGAAAACCACAGAGTGATGTTGAATTCGCTGATGGGCGCGCGGCAAATGGCGGGTACCACGCTGTCCGCCTTGATCGCTGCGGTTGCGGTTGGGCTGGGTTTTGTCTTGCTGATTTTCCTGCTCCGGGTGGTGCTGCGGCGGCAATGGCTCATGGCAGCCGTTTTCATTGCCCTGTCGGTCGGGCTTAGTGCCGTCTTTAACGGCGGTTACCTCGCCACCGCCCTTTTGTCGGCCTTGACCTTTTCGCTCGTGCTGGTCGGCCTACTCAGGTTCGGAGTCCTCCCGGTGGTCGTCATGTGTTTTGCGGCGCAACTGTCATCCTCCCCGTTGACCACCGACCTCTCCGCCTGGTACTCGGGCTGCGCCGTGTTTCCGATCGCGATCATACTGGCGCTGACTGCCTACTCTTTCCACACCGCCGTGGCCGGGCGTCCGCTGTTCAAGCCTGGCTTCCTCGAATCGGATTGACCCGGCTTTCCTGTCAACTCCCAGATTGTCGGCAAGCCGGCAACTATCCAGAAACGGGGTTCTGGGAAGTAGCGATTCCCCGGTTGTGTTAAAGCTCAACCCGCACAGCGCAGGCCGGAGCGCATCTCTGCAGCGGGATCCTGGCGAGGAAGGAACCCTGACGAACCAGATTCGCCAAACCCGTCATCGCGTTTGCTGACGAAAACAGTTTCCGATATTAGTAAATATCACTTGGCGGGATCAGCCGCCGATTATGGCCGGAGGAGGCCCACTCGACGATTTGGCGACTTCTCGTCAACTTGGATTCCTCAGGTGACCCGTCAATCCACTCAAGTCCAGATCAAATTCTGCTCGTGGTGCGTATTCCGCCAGTCTGAGTGGCGCGGCAGGAGCAGGTTGCATGCGGCCGAAGAAAGCCTCAATCGACGGCGTTAGGGCAACTGCAGGTCCAGGGCGTAGATCTCCTGCGTCCCGACGTCCCTCAAGAACATGGGCGAGTCATCCGGCGTCAAGCCAGTCCAGAACGCGTCGCGAAAACCTGTCTGGCGCAGGTCCTTCAGGCTCACGATTTCTTCAACCTTACGGTCCGCTATCGCTACGCGTGAGATTGCAGGCTGCCTGCCTCGCCGCAAGTAATAAACATGTCGGCCGTCCGCCGACCAGTTAGCGAAGCCAATGTAAGCTTCCGTAACCAATACCGACCATGCCTGCGTATTAAAATCGAAGAGCATCAGCGACCGGGAATCCATTGACCTGGCGACGATATGAGAACCGTCGGGTGACCAGCGAGGCGCCCAGAGGCCATCCGACCCCGCTAGCTTCTTCACAATTCGAGTTTTCAGGTCGACCATGGAGACGCCAAGTCTTTCCGGAGGCAACCGGTCGAAAATCGGGAAGTAACTGAAGATCACGGAATTACCGTCTGGGGACCAGTTGGGATCCATTTGATTTCGCGGTTCGTCCAAGAGC
>CAZZHN010000384.1:0-1988 GCA_964654065.1 uncultured Solibacteraceae bacterium | reverse complement strand
GGAAAGGAAGTGCCTCATGTTTGAACAGACATTCGTACAAACGGGGAAGACCAACAAGACCTGGACGGTCGTGATTTCGACCTTGATCCAGTTGTTCGCAATCGGCGTCTTTGTGATTCTGCCCATGATCTACTTTGACGTCCTTCCCGCCGCCACGCTGCAAAGCTTCCTGGTGGCCCCTCCTCCTCCCCCTCCTCCTCCTCCTCCTCCGGCCGCGACCCCGCCACCTAAAGTGGTGAAGGTGATTCCGCGGCAATTCGACGCCGGCAAACTGATGGCGCCCAAGACGATCCCGAAAGAGATCGCACAGATTAAAGAAGACGAGCTTCCGCCTCCCTCCACCGGCGTCGGCGTAGTCGGCGGCGTGGCCGGCGGCATGGCCGGCGGTTCGGTGGGTGGTGTGCTGGGTGGCATTATCGGTTCCGTTCCTTCCGCCGCGCCGCCGCCGCCTCCTCCTCCCAAGCCTGTGACCCCGCAGCGTATCCGCGTAGGCGGCAATGTGCAGGCGGCCAACCTGATCAATCAGGTAAAACCGAATTATCCGCCTCTGGCCAAGCAGGCCCGCATTCAGGGGACGGTGGAACTGAGCGCCGTCATCGGCAAGGACGGTCGCGTTCAGGATTTGAAGGTGGTACGGGGCCATCCGTTGCTGGTGCAGGCCGCCCTCGATGCGGTCAAGAATTGGATCTACCGGCCGACCATGCTGAATGGAGAGCCGGTGGAGGTTTCGACCACCATTGATGTCAACTTTACGTTGCAGTAGTACCCCGGCGGCCTTTAGCGGACGTCGGTAAAGCAGTAACATTTCAACTCGCAGGAGAAAAAATCAGAATGTTCGCGCATGTGCACTTCGCGTACTTGTACTTGCTCCAGGAATCGGTGGGCTGGGACCTGCCGCACCTCTGGAGCCAGATGGGCACACTGGCCAAGGCCGTCGTGATCCTGATGTTCATCATGTCCGCATATTCCATCGGCGTGATGATCGACAGGTTGATGGCGTACAGCGGCGCCCGTAAACAATCCCGGCAGTTCGCTCCGGCAGTTGCCGGCGCGCTGCGGGAAGGCAAACTGGAAGAGGCCGTCAAGATTGCCGACCGCTACAAGAAGAGCCACCTGGCTAAGGTAGTGGTCGCCGGTTTGCAGGAATTCCAGGCGCACCAGATCAGCTCCGAAATCCCGGGCGAGGAGATCGAGGCTTCCAAGCGTGCCCTGGACCGTGCCCAGGCTATCGTGCACGCCGAGCTCAAACGCGGCGTCTCGGGTCTGGCGACCATCGGTTCCACCGCTCCGTTCGTAGGTTTGTTCGGAACGGTCGCCGGCATCATCAACGCGTTCCGCGGCATTTCGACCGAGAAGTCGACCGGTCTGGGCGCGGTGGCCGGCGGTATTTCCGAAGCCCTTGTGACCACTGCTATCGGTCTGTTTGTGGCCATTCCGGCGGTTTGGATGTACAACTACTTCACGAACAAAATCGAAGCTTTCGACGTGGAAATGGGCAACTCCAGTTCCGAACTCATCGACTACTTCCTGAAGCGCAGCCAGCGCGGCGCCGCCGCCCGCAAGTAGCGGCCGTCCGAGCGATTGAACAGTCGGGAAACCCGGCGAGTTGAATACGCGGGGAGCCGGTCGCGGCTCCCCGTAAGTGCAGCCGGCTTCCCGAGGGAGAAACAGCTATGTCGATGGATTTCAAAATTAACACGGCGCCGGCGCCGGTAGCTGACATCAACGTCACCCCCATGGTGGACGTGATGCTCGTGCTACTGATCATCTTCATGGTGATCACGCCCATGTTGACGCACGGCGTCAGCGTGAACATGGTGAAGACCCACAACCCGATCCCCATGCAGGCCGCCGATAAGAGCGACGCGGTGTTGATCGCCGTCACGCGCGATGGCAAGGTCTTTCTCAATAACACGCAGCTCAAGCCCGACGATCTGGCGCCTAAGGTGAAAGATATTCTCACCAACCGGCTGGACAAGGAGTGCTTC
>CAZZHN010000383.1:0-2001 GCA_964654065.1 uncultured Solibacteraceae bacterium | reverse complement strand
TCAAAGGCCTTGAGCGGGGAGTCGCTACTTTCTACGATCTACCGGGCATTCCCCGAAGACGCAGACTGGGATACTTACTATGCGCAGTTCAGCAAGTACATGACCCAGTTTTTACCCATCGCACACAGATTGCAGTATCCGGATGCTGAGCTGAGATAGCGCAGGCGCAGGTTCGTTGGCAGGCTGATCAGCGGGGTCCGTTTTTCACTCGCTCGGTGCAACCCAGACGATTATGGCCAGCGTTCAACCTGGGGGTCGTTGACGCTGTAGGAACTCGCTTTTTACCGAGGCGTTGGGCGTAAGCCTACTTGAAACCGATGGCCGTATTGAGTCAGCGGTATCGCAAAACCAAGATGTGGAGTACCGACGCAGCAGCTCCATTATCCACGTTCATAGGAATTGTCCTCGACCGTCTGAGCGGAGCCTCTGCATTCTCGGGTTTCAAGTCCGGGCTGAGGCTCTCAATCCACGCTCCAATATCGTTCTCGTCTCCGTGCGCAGTGATAACGCTATGCGTTGCCATCCCAGCGGTGGTAACCGGAAACCCACACGTAGTCGCGGCCTGGAGCCACGGGCCGGGGCTCGACAATGGGACGCGGCGGCGCAACATGAACCACCACATCGGCCGCGGCGGCGCCGAAAACGAGCCCGCCGGCGAAAACCAACCCGATCAATCGTTTACTTAGCATCGGAAGCATCTCCTTTTCTCCATTGCCTCGGCTGTTGAGCACTTGAAGTCCGGCCCGCAACAGCAAGGCGTTATTCAAGCGCAGGCAGTATGTCTGCCGCCGCTACTTGGCTTGCAAGTGAGTGACCGGAATTCAAAGTCAGGCTGATTGACATGGTTCGGTCTGGTGTGACTAAGTTCACTCTCGATTGCCAATCCTCCGCGACGGCGCGTCCTCTCCGGCCCTGTTGCTCTGGCCGATCAGTGCGTGGACGGAGACGCCTCGCGTAACAGCATTCGTCAAGGCTCGCTCAATCTCTCTGTGGTCACAACGGAAAATGAGGATTTCGATGCGATGCGCCGCACCGATGATTTCCTGAGCAACGGTCGGACTCCGTCATCCGGTTAAACCAACAATGTCATTAGCTCGCTCACAGTTCAGAGGTTGATCCCGCACATTGGCAGCAGCCCTGCTTGTTTATCTGTGTAGTTATGACGCCCTTCGCAGGAAGTGCTGCCTCGATGAATGTGAGGAAGATTCCGCTTACAATCCTGTTTCTATGGCTTCTGTTGCACTCTGCCCCTCTGCGGAGGTGCGAAAACACTGCACGGGCTTAAGAAAGAAACTGCCGCGGCTGGATCTCAAGTGTTATGGAAAGAACTGGTGGATCTCGAGTCCCGAGACCTATATTACGTTCCCGGCGGCAGTGAACATGTCCCCCACGGTACATTCGAGTTCTTGAAGGAAGATCTTGATGGTACCAACCCGAAGTTTGTGGTGCGAGATCAAGACGGACAAAGGTGGAAGGCCAAGCTCGGTAATGAGGCCCGGCCGGAGACGGTGGCATCACGGATCGTGTGGGCCGTCGGCTACGATATGCGATTGGCCGCTTTGTTGTTTTGCGCCAGTAGCACCCGAAGCCGCGCGGGTAATAGGAGAAGATGAGTATGAAAAAGCTTTCCTGTGTTGTTCCGTTGCTTTGGCTGCTCCCTTCGTGGGGACAAACTCAGACGCCGCGTCAGAATCCCCCCGAACAGGTCCAGGCGCAGCAAAGCCAGCCGCAGTCGTCGAACTGGACGAATGATTCAAACGGCGTCAGCCCGACGGAGAACGCGGCTAAATCCAATGACCGACTGTTCTTCACCTTGCCTAACCGTTTCACGGTGGAGAATGCCGGCAAAGCGCCCCGGCTTACGACAGCGGAAAAATTCAAGACAACCGCACAGGATTCGTTCGATCCTGTCGAATTCGTGTGGTACGGCGCGCTTGCCGGTATTGCCCAGGCGGAGAATGACGAGCCACAGTATGGCCAGGGCGCCAAGGGCTACGCGGA
>CAZZHN010000382.1:0-2003 GCA_964654065.1 uncultured Solibacteraceae bacterium | reverse complement strand
TGCGCCCGGGGTTATACTCTCTGTCGGACTGGTACAAAATACCGGGCAGGTCACTATTCCGCCGGCTGGATGGCGATCTCTGGGAGTCCACCAGCCACAACCCGGTGCGCCTGCTGGGGTTGATCAGCCAGGCGCAATTGGAGGCGGCCGCCGGCGACGAAGCCTTTCTCGCCTATCTGCACCGCACGGAAATCGCGCTCGGATCGTATCTGGCGGGCGAGTCCACCTGGTACCGGCGATCCTGCGGGCAGGCCCAGGGTGTGCTGATCGCCTATTTTTCAGCCGAATTCGGCATCACAGAGTGCCTGACCATCTTTGCAGGGGGCCTGGGCATGCTGGCCGGCGATCACTTGAAGGCCGCCAGCGACCTGGGCGTGCCGCTGGTGGGTGTGGGCCTGCTCTATCAACAGGGCTATTTCCGCCAGTATCTCAACGCCGCCGGCTGGCAGCAGGAATCGTACGAGGACAACGATTTCCAAAACCTGCCCATCGCGCTGGAGCGCCGCGCCGACGGCGGCCCGATGACCGTCAGCGTAGCCTTCAACGGCAACAGCATTACCGCACAGATCTGGCGCGCGGCGGTGGGCCGCGTTTCCCTCTACCTGCTGGACACCAACCTGGCGCAAAACCGGCCCGAGGACCGCGACATCACCGATCAGCTCTATGGCGGCGGCACCGAGATGCGGCTCAAACAGGAGATCATGCTGGGGATCGGCGGCTATCGCGCGCTGGAGGCGCTCGGCCTGGAGCCCACCGTCTATCACATGAACGAGGGACACTCGGCATTCCTGGCGCTGGAGCGCGTGCGGCGGCTGATGGAGCGGCACGGCCTCAGCTTCGCCGAAGCGCGCGAGGTGGCCTGCGCCGGGCTGGTATTCACCACCCACACGCCGGTGCCGGCCGGGCACGACTATTTCTCGGCAGGCCTGCTCGATCGCTACCTGGGCGACTACGCTGTCAGCCTGGGTCTGTCGCGGCAGGAGTTTTACGGGTTGGGCCGCCAGAATCCGGCCAGCGACACCGAAGAGTTCTGCATGACCGTGCTGGCGTTGCGCATGGCGGCTTCTTCCAACGGCGTCAGCCAGCTGCACGGCGCAGTCAGCCGCAAAATGTGGAAGACGCTCTGGCCCGGCGTGCCCGAGGACGAAATCCCGATCGGTTCGGTGACCAACGGAGTGCACTTCCGTTCCTGGATTTCGGCTGAGATGAATCAGCTCTATGACCGCTACCTGAGCCCCAAGTGGCGTGAGGAGCGCGCCGATGCCGAGCTTTGGAAGCGCGCCGAAACCATCCCCGCCGAGGAGTTGTGGCGCACTCACGAGCGGCGGCGTGAGCGCCTGGTCGGTTTTGCGCGCCGGCGCCTTCGCGTGCAGCTGGAGCGCCGCGGCGCGCCGCAGTCCGAGATCAACGGCGCCGATGAGGCGCTCAATCCAGACGCTCTCACCATCGGCTTTGCGCGCCGTTTCGCTACCTACAAGCGGGCTACCCTGCTGCTACGCGACCCGGAGCGGCTGGCGCGCCTCCTCAACGATCCCCAGCGGCCGGTGCAGATCCTGTTCGCAGGGAAGGCGCACCCGCGCGACGACGCCGGCAAGGTCCTCATCCAGCAGATCGTCAAGCTCGCCCAGCAACCCGAATTTCGCCGGCGGGTGGTCTTCCTGGAGAATTACGATCCGGCGGTGGCCCGCTATCTGGTGCAAGGCTCGGACGTATGGCTGAATACGCCGCTGCGGCCGGAAGAAGCCAGCGGGACCAGCGGCATGAAGGCCCTGGCCAATGGCGGGTTGAATCTCAGCATCCTGGACGGCTGGTGGGATGAAGCCTGGCGGCCGCCGGCGGCGGGCCAGCCGTTCGTGGGGTGGGCGATCGGCCGCGGCGAAAAATACGACAACCAGGATTATCAGGACCAGGTGGAATCGGTGGCGCTCTATGAGATTCTCGAGCACGACGTCATTCCCGCCTTCTACGAGCGCGGCGCTGATGGCTTGCCGCGCCGCTGGATC
>CAZZHN010000381.1:0-2018 GCA_964654065.1 uncultured Solibacteraceae bacterium | reverse complement strand
AGGCCGCCAGGAGAATCGCCGAGGCTGGTGACGACGAACTCGTGATGGGCGAATTTGGTAATGCGGAGGATTCGGAGCTGGTCTGGTGACGCGTGGAGAGATATGGCTCGTGAATCTCGATCCTACCGTCGGGAGTGAAATCAGGAAGACGCGTCCCTGTGTGGTCGTGTCGCCGGCCGAAATGCACGATCATCTGCGTACAGTACTCGTCGCACCCATGACCACGGCGGGTCGCGAGGCGCCGTTCCGGATCGGCGTCGTTCACGGTGGCCGGAAAGGTTTGATCCTGCTCGATCAGGTTCGCGCCGTGGACAAGACCCGGCTGGCGAAGAAACTGGGAGCGGTTCCTGCAAAAACGCTCACCACCATGTTGAGGACCCTGCAAGAGGTATTTGCGGAATGAGATTCCTCGGCGATAGGTCTATTGTCCGCCCTTAGCTGGTCAGATTTGTCGTCAAACACACGCGACCGTATAAAAGAGAGTAAGTGGATGATTCTTTAGCTGTGTGACTCTTGTGACGTGTAGGTCAGACATATAGACGACATATAAGGCTGCAAATGAAGGCTCTAGCTAAATTCGACGTCACAGACGTCACAGTGTCACAGCCAACCGGGATATTTATGGGCTTTTCTTGACTCTTATAATTGCGGATGTTATTGTCCGTGCCAGAGCGCGCCGCTGTCGCGGGATCATCCCTCACTTCTCAGGTCGTCCGGCAGGTGGGACGGCCTCAGGGAACCGGCAGGCCCCAGTGCCAGGCTGACTCTGGGCCGGCGCAAGAAATCGGCTAGGCGAATTTGCTGTGACGCGATGGAGGACGAAAGTATGACAGCTCAAGAGATGAGCGAGAAGATCGTGGAGAGAGTCGTCGGCGACCGGAAGGGCACCGGCGTTTCGGTCTGCGAAGTGGTGGAAGCATGCGGACAGGATGCCAGAGGTGACCTTCCCCTGGAGTGCGAGAGCAACTTGCTGCTATGGAACGGCGTGTCCGACAAGTTTACCGAGGCGTTCAGCTTGGCATTCCCGCGACTTCGGGTCGCAGTCTTGCCAGGGCTCCTTGTTCACACGGAACCAAAGTGGCTCAGACTCCCGATTGCCAAGAGGGTACGTGCCTACAGGAGGCCTCGATGGTTGCCGGTAGCGCTGTTCTCAAAGGACCGTGCCTAAAGCCGGCGTTTTAGCTCCGGGCCCCTTACTTCGCCAACTCCCGCAGCACGTATGGCAGGATTCCACCGTTGCGGTAGTATTCCACTTCCTGCGGGGTATCGACGCGGACGGTCACGGTGAAGGTGGTCTCGGCACCATCGGCGGCGACGGCGCGGACGGTGGCTTTCTTCGGGCCGCCGCCTAACGCGGCCGGTATGCCGGTAACCTGGTACGTTTCTTTGCCGGTAAGCCGCAGGCTTTTCGCGTCTTGGCCGTCATCGAATTGCAGCGGCAGCAGGCCCATGCCGACCAGATTGGTGCGGTGGATGCGCTCGAAGCTTTCGGCGATCACAGCCTTCACGCCGAGAAGCATCACGCCTTTGGCGGCCCAATCGCGCGAGGAGCCGGAGCCGTATTCCTTACCGGCGAGAATCAGCAGACCCACGCCGTTGGCTTGATACTTCACCGAGGCATCGTAGATGTACATCTGCTCGCCATCCGGGAGGTGCACGGTCCAGCCGCCCTCGGTGCCGGGAGCGAGCTGGTTGCGCAGGCGGATGTTGGCCAGCGTGCCGCGCACCATCACCTCGTGATTGCCGCGGCGCGCGCCGTACTGGTTAAAATCCTTGGGCTGGACTCCCTGCGCGATCAGGTAGCGGCCGGCGGGCGTGTCCTTGGGGATGGAGCCTGCCGGAGAGATGTGGTCTGTGGTCACCGAATCGCCCATCATGGCGAGGACGCGCAGGCCCGCGAGATCGTGAATGGAAGTGGCCGGGTCGACCATGTGGTCGAAATAGGGCGGCTTCTTGATGTAGGTGGACTTGTCGTCCCAATCATAGACGCCGCCGGCCGGCACCGGCATTGCATTCCA
>CAZZHN010000380.1:0-2055 GCA_964654065.1 uncultured Solibacteraceae bacterium | reverse complement strand
CCGTGAAACAGCCAGTTCGCCAGCAGCTTGTCCTGGTCGGCGGAGAGTTCCACGGTCTCGCGGTCCAGGTGCGCGTGGTATTTCTCTTCCAGCTCATGCAGGTGATCGAGTTCGGCTTCGTAGAGGCGCTCGAGCACAGCGCGCTGTTCCGGCGATTGCGCCTGGTCGCGCGCCAGCTTGTAAAAGTGGAACGAGTTCAGCTCAAACTGCACCGCGTCCCGGATGGCGCGGAAACGCATCGAATCGCCCAGTTCGCGCCCCTCGATCACCTGGAGCGCTCCGCCGCACAGGAAACATTTCCCGTAGGGCACGGCGAAACCGGTGGTGAGCTTCAGGCAGGTCTTGCAGCGCCAGGTATAGCGCACCTGCGCGCAGCAGATTTCATCCTCTTCCAGGACGCGGTGGCATTTCGGACAGGAAGATGGCATGTCAGTGAACCTCCGCCGGCGCCGGCTCGGCCGCACGCGGCTGGGCCAGCCCCATATACTCCAGCATTCCCTGCGCGGCGCGGCGCCCGGCGCCCATCGCCAGAATCACGGTGGCGGCGCCAGTCACGATATCGCCGCCCGCGAACAGGCCGGGGATCGAGGTCATCCCGCGCTCATCCGCCTGAATGTATCCCCACTTGTTGACGGCGAGCCCAGGCGAGGTCTGGGCAATAATCGGGTTGGCGGTGGTGCCGAGGGCGTAGATGACGGTGTCGACGTCCAGCAGGAATTCCGACCCGGCCACCGGCACCGGGGAACGTCTCCCGGAAGCGTCCGGCGCGCCCAGCTCCATCTTCTGGCAGCGCATACCAGTCACCCATCCGGCCGCGTTGCCGGTGATCTCCACTGGAGCGGTCAGCCACAGGAAATCGATGCCCTCTTCCATGGCGTGCTCCAATTCTTCCACGCGCGCCGGGGATTCGCGGCGTGAGCGCCGGTAGACGCACGTCACATTTTCCGCGCCCATCCGCTTGGAGACCCGCAGCGCATCCATGGCCGTATTGCCCGCGCCGACCACCGCCACGCGTTTGCCCAGACCCACCGGCGTGTCGTAAAGCGGCTGTTTATGCCCGCGCATCAGGTTGACGCGGGTCAGAAACTCGTTGGCGGAGAAGACGCCGTTCAGCGCCTCGCCCGGGATGCCGGCGAACTTGGGAGATCCTGCGCCGGTTCCCACGAAAGCGCAGTCATAACCCATTTCTCCGAGTAGCTGGGGGATAGTGAACAGCTTGCCGATGATGGTGTCGAGCCGGATCTCGACACCGAGTTTCTTCATGTTTTCGATCTCGGCGTCAATGATCACGTCGGGCAGACGGAACTCAGGGATGCCATATTTCAGTACGCCGCCGGCCACGTGCAGCGCCTCGAAGACGGTGACCGCGACGCCGTGGCGGGCCAGGTCGCCCGCGCAGGCCAGCCCGGCAGGCCCGGAGCCGACAATCGCCGCGCGCTTCTTCCCCGCCCCGTTCGCGTCCCCGTTCTGCGCTCCGTTCGGCGCCGGCGGCTCGTCCCAGCCGCGGCCCATCGCCATATCGGCCACGAACCGCTCCAGGCGGCCGATGGCCACCGGCTGGAACTTGGCGCCTACCACGCAAGTCGCTTCGCACTGCGATTCCTGCGGGCAGACGCGGCCGCAGACGGCCGGCAGCGCGTTGGACGCCTTGAGAATCTGGTACGAAAGCCTGATGTCCTTGCGCTGCAGGGCGGCGATGAAGCCGGGAATATCGATCCCCACCGGGCAGCCGGGCACGCAGCGCGGCTTTTTGCAGCGCAGGCAACGGTCGGCCTCATGCAGCGCGCCTTCGAGCGAGAGCCCGAGCGCCACTTCGTCGAAATTGAGGACGCGGAGTTCGGCCGGCTGGTGCGGCATCGGCGCCCGGTCGCGCGGAATGGTCTTGAGATTCTTGGGTCCCGGCGGCACCGACGGCGCGGCGTCGGGTTCCGGGAGTTGGCAAGTGGAAACCACGGCGCCGGCCGAATCCACGTGGGCTCGTAGGCTGGCGAGCTTGGCGGATTCGCCGAGGAACCGCTCCAGCGCGGCCTTCTCTTCGCGCTCGAAGCGCTTCTG
>CAZZHN010000379.1:0-2062 GCA_964654065.1 uncultured Solibacteraceae bacterium | reverse complement strand
CGGCGCTGCTGTCGCGCTCGCGCGTTTATGCGCTGCGGCTGCTCAGCGTGCCGGAACTGGTGACGCTGCTGAGGCGCGCGCTGCCGGTCGTCCATCTGGAAGCGCCCGAGGAACTGCTCGAGCAGATCGCGATTTACGCCAACGGGGACGCGCGGCAGGCGTACAATACGCTCGAGGCCGCGGCTGCCGCCTCGCAGGGGACGCTCACCGAAGCCGCGCTCGAAAATGCCATCGAGCGCAAGGTGCTGCTCTACGATAAAGGGGGCGAGGAGCACTTCAACCTCATCTCGGCGCTCCACAAATCAGTGCGGTCGAGCGATGTGGATGCGGCGCTGTATTGGCTGGCGCGGATGCTGGAATCCGGCGAGGACCGGTTGTACCTGGCCCGCCGCCTGATCCGCATGTCGATCGAAGACATCGGCCTGGCCGATCCGCGCGCGCTCGAACAGGCCATCGCCGCCATGCAGGCGGTGCACTTTCTAGGGATTCCGGAAGGCGACCTCGCTTTGGCTCAACTCGCGATCTACTTGTGCGCCGCGCCTAAGAGCGATGCTTCTTACAAAGCGCTGGGTGCGGTGGCGGCAGACGTGGAGAACACAATCGCCGAGCCGGTCCCGATGAACCTGCGCAACGCCGTCACCAGGCACATGAAGGCCTGGGGCTACGGCGAAGGCTACGAGCATGCCCACAAATTCGAGGACGCCATCACGGACATGGAGTGCCTGCCCGCGTCGCTCGCCGGGCGGCGTTACTACTTTCCAACGGACCGCGGCGTTGAAAAGCGGATCGCCGAGCGGCTGGAAGAGATCCGCCGGGCTAAGCAGGAGCGAAGCAAGGACGCCCTGTAACCCGTATTTTCTCCCTGTCCAGCCCGCTTTCACTGTCCGTTCCGCCCGTGGCGCAGGCTGTCAAGCCTGCTGTGTCGAGAGTCGTCTCGACATTTCGTGCCGCGTCACGAGCGCGGCCCCGCCGGCGCCTCCCCTCGTTCTCACCTCGTAACCGCATACATACAACTGGTCCATTCCGGCCCCGCGCTGTCATCCTCGAGTACCGTCGCCAGGCGGCCGCCGCTCCTTTCAACGTCGGCGATGACAGTTTCGCGTGGAACGCCGCACATGTACATAAAGCCTGCCCCTCGCAGCAACTCGCGGCGCAGCCGGTTAGCACGGTAGCCTAGCCGGCTCAGGACGGAAGGCGAACTCAGTCGCGAAGGGAGTTGGAACATCGCCAGGCCGGAAGGGCGAAGCACCCGCACAAATTCGCGCACATACCGCCGCGCATTGCCCGCCCCAACGTGCTGGAGGACGATGCCGGAGTAGATGAAATCAAACGCGCCATCCGCGAACTGACCCAGGTCGTCCGTGGCATTCAGGATGTACTCGCACCGGTCCGTCTGGCGGTTGAACCGCCGTGCCAGCTCGAGCATGGCGGGCGAAACGTCGACGCCGGTCACGCGGTCGAAGAATCCTGCCAGGGGCTGGGTGAGCCGGCCTACACCGCATCCGAAGTCGAGCGCGGCGCGGTGCTCCGCCGGGTGGCCGAGCGCCCCGGCCGTCCGCATGACGGCGGCGATCTCGCGGAGGCCGGTTGCAAAGAACTCGCCTGCGTCCCAAAGGCCGTTCCGCTTCGTGGGATCGGTCAGAATGGCCCACAGCGGATCCTCCGCTGCCAGCTGATCCCAGTGCCTCTTCTGTCTAATCAGCTTCACGAACTAAGACTCTGAGCCTCCAAGGCGGCACGGGCCGTCACCTGCTGCAGCAGTGCTCTACGCGCCTTCCGGCGCCAGTGCCGACGCCGGCTCCAGCCATCTTCGGCGGCCGGCGTGGGCAATGACGAAGAGGACAACGAAACCGGCGAGCAGGCCGAGGCTGGCGCCGAGGCCGATCCATTCGGGGCGGAACGAGCGCAGCCGCAGTGTGATCACGACATTGAGCAACAATGGGACGACGGCCGCGAGGACGGGCGGCCAGGGTCGCTCCAGGGCGAACAGGGAGCGAGCCATCACCTCGATCAAACTCCAGCCCAGCATGCACGGGCCCATGCCGAGAAACACGGCCGCCAC
>CAZZHN010000378.1:0-2067 GCA_964654065.1 uncultured Solibacteraceae bacterium | reverse complement strand
GGTGACAGGGCGTCAACCGGAAGGAATGGGAGTTCGTGGGAAGGGGTTTGGCTCCTCAGGTAGGACTCGAACCTACAACCCTTCGGTTAACAGGAGAACGCTCTTCGCTCCAGATGCCCTCCCCACTGCAGCAGAGGAGCGGTCCCTACCGGCCGTCCGATTCATCCAGCCGCATCACGCCATCCATCCGTCTTTGGTGCCGGGCGGTAATCCATAACCTGCGAAGTGATCCGGCTTCCGCGGAACGCGTAAGACCCCACTCGCTACCAGACACCTTGCGGCGTCCTGAAGGTAGCCCGACTGCGAAACAATCTGGCCCGTTTCGTCGTGGCGATACGAACGAAACTCCTCCCTGTAATCCCTCAGAGTCACGAAGATCTTCAGCTTCCCGTCACTCATCCGTTGCCGAAGGTTGGCGATACCGGAGTCGAGGAAGTCTTCTGCGCGCTCGAGCCTAAGGAAGAGTTTGCGATAGATCTCGATTAGTCGCGATTGATCCTTCGAGTCGCCGCTCTCGAAACCAATAACGCCAGGAATAACGATGCCCGTAATGTCACACTTGCGGCCCATTCTTGCGCGGCTCGTGATTTCTGCGGCCTGTTCCGCTTCGGACTTGTCCCTTGGGATGCGGTGCTCGAGATAAAGATAAATAATCCCTGTCGAGGGATCCAGTGCTCCCCAGGTCACGGCGATAGGTCCCCGGCCGATATAAACAGCAAATGCAACGGGCCAACTGGCGGGGATGTCAAACGGCTCGACGACGAGATCGGATTCGGGCACCGAAAAGACAGCACGATGCTGCCCAGAAACTGCCGTCCAGGCGATCGCCAGTGCCATCACGCAGTCGTCATGCCCCCCTGAAGGCGCGCTATAGCGCATCAGACCGGATGGCAGCTGCTCCCCCTGATAAGCAACCAGTTCGCTCAACAGCACAGGATCACTCAGGATGCGAATCTCACCGCGCTCGAAAGCTAATGCAAGGCCTTCGATTACCATTTTCTTGCTGGCATTGGTGGTAAGGAAAGGCGTTATCCGTAGCCCATCTGATTCAAGCTGTTCGATAATCGGCTGCCCGATGCTATTCTGCTCGGCGATGATCTGCTTCGGGTGCCAACGCTCCGTCAAGGCTTTCAGGCGGCCGCGCTGCAACGTGTAATCGACCCGGTTAGACCGATCTAGGGCCACTACCGAGCGCGTTGCGAGATCCAAGACCACAAAAACGGTATAGTCATTCGACCGGCCCCAATCGCAGGCAATGACGTAATCGTGGCCGGATTCAGGCTCGGCACCCGTGACAACGGTGGCTGCTTCGCCAACCCGGCGGAACACGGAGCCTTCCCAGCTTACGAATAGGGCCAGGTACTCTTGATTGAACCCTGCCTCGGTCAAGTCCGCCCGCGCGGCTTCGATTTCCTTACGTTTGATTTTGGGATTGGCATGGGTCGGCATCTGCCAGCTCGCCCATTCCTCGCGCTCGCCGTCCTGACCGTCGTCGTACAGATGCTTGAAGAAGTTCATCCCTTTAGGCGTGGACAGAAACCAGGCCGAGCCTTCGAGGTCGGTCAATGTGGGGCGAATGGTTTCCTGCCAAGCCGCCTGGAGACCGGGTATCATCGCCGCTTCGTCGATCACCACAAGGGCGTACTTGCGGCCCCGGCCCGAGTCGGGATTGTCGAGCGACCAGAAATCGATCACACCATCGGTGATCAGCTCCAGACGCTTTTCCTGTTCGTTCTTGTCGCGAATGACCGAGGCCAAGGTGGACTGCAGGGATCGCCATACGTCAGCCATCGACTTGTTAGTCGGGCCGAACCATGCGACGGGTTTGCCCTCCAGCGCGGCCTGAATCACGAGATATTTCCCGAGTTCAGTTTTGCCCCAGCGGCGGCCGCAGCAGACGGCGTTGAAGCGTTTCGCCTCCTGGATAATTTGCGCTTGCGCCGGGTGTGGCGCGGTTAATTGTAAGCTGATTTGATTCTTGGACATAAGTGACCACAATTTGAATCCCTTCTGCGCCTTGCAAGGCGCTGTTATTTGGCGGGCCGTCGGTGTAGGACAAAAGCAGAC
>CAZZHN010000377.1:0-2102 GCA_964654065.1 uncultured Solibacteraceae bacterium | reverse complement strand
TTGCCGCCGGTCTGATCCTGGCTGTCATGGATGCGGTCGTCGGTGTAGTAGGGGAACAGTGCGTGGTCGGGATCCCTGCGGCCGGCGGTCAGGGCGCCAGTGCTCGAAACGAACATCCAATGATCGGAGTCGCTCACCAGGCTCATCAGGAACGGCGCCATGGCGTCGTAGTTGACGATGCGATAAAAGCGCTCGCCGCGGATCTCGATGGGGCCGCCTTCCGCCTGGCGCGCGCCGCGCACCAGCGCCGCTTCGCCGACAAAAGCCGCGCTCATAGGCATTCGGGCAAGCTAAAGCGTGCCCTACCCGGCGTTGGTAGGGCGCGCTTTAGCTTGCCCTTATTGCGCACAATGCTCACGGCTTCTCCTTGACTGCGGGAACAACCGGCGCATCGTAGCCAGGCGAAGTCGGTCCGGCCGGCATCAGTTCCGGATACAAGGGCTGCATCACCAGCTTGGCTTTGCGGTCCGCGGAGAAGAGGCCCCAATGGCCCTCCGTCCCGCTTCCTTTCCATGGCTCGTCGAATGCCTCGAACCAGAAGACCGTCAGGTCGTTGGCCTTCGCCCAGGCGGTCAGTTCCTCGTAATAGCGCTTCTGCTTCTTCTCATCGCCCGCGCGCGGCGCGTGCTGGGCTCCGATGGTATAGGACGCCCAGCCCGCCTCGCCAAGAACGATGGCTTTCCCCGGATGAGCCTTGCGCACGCTCTCATAGTTCCTGATTGTGGAGGGCATGGCTGTATCGATGTCTTCGTGGCCCCACATAGGATAGGTGTGCATGGTGATGAAATCCACGTGGTTCGCCAGTTTGGCTTCCGGCTGCCGCCAATAGAGATAGTCGTCGGCGACGGTGACGGGGCAATCCACCGCCTTCTTGACCCGATCCACGTACCCGATCGCCTGGTCCTCGGTGAGCTTATGGTCGGACCAGGAAACGAGGATCTCGTTACCGACGCTGACGCCCAACACGATGTCCTTGTACTCATTGGCCAGGCGGATCGCAATCGCGGTCTGACGCTCGTTCTCTTCCTGCTTGGCCAGCCTGCCGTCCAGCCAGATGCCGAGCAACACCTTGAGCCCGATCTTCTCGCGCCGGATGACGTCCATCACATCCAAGGAATGCTGATCCCCTCCGTAGAGGCGGATCATGGTCCAATTCTTCTCCAGGATCTTGAGGTCCTCGAGAATCTGCGCCTGGGTGGGGAAGTGGTTCAGCTGAGGGTTCTGGCCGGCGCGGTAGCCGGAATAGTCGATGCCGTTTCCCTGCCATTTCTGAACGGTCAGGTCGGCCGCCAGCGCGGAAGACGCCAGGGCAAAGACGCAACCAAGCAAAAGGAAACGTCGAGAGGACTCTCGACGCACGCAAGAGTGCGTGCGCCACGGGAGCGTCGTCATGATTCGATCTCTCCGCGTCGTGTCTTCAGCTCCGCCTCGATCTTCACCATCAGGGGATCGTCCAGCGGATAAAGCATCATCGTGGCGGCGGCCAGCACCATCAGCACGCAAGGGATCCAGCTCATGGACAACACGATCCCGTGCAGCGAACGGCCGGATTGGTCGACGTTGGCCACGTACCCGAAGTAGGCGAGGATGAGGCCGAACATCCAGGCGCCGATGGCCACGCCGATCTTGGTGCTGAAGATGGCCGACGCGAAGACCAGTCCCGTAGTGCGGCGGCCGGTTCGCCATTCGGCATGGTCCGCCGTATCCGCGAACATGGCGAATACCAGGGGAGAGTTGAAGCCGATGATGAAACTGGAAACGATCTGGAGCGCAAAAATGAGCCACAGATCCGACGGTCCAGCAAGGCAGAAGGCGGCGATGACCAGCCCGCCGCCGCCAATCGCGATCATGAACAGCGGCTTCTTGCCGAACGACTTAGCCAGGCGCGATGTGACCGAGACTGCGACCAGAAACGCCAGGCCGTTCGAAACCAAAAACGCTCCCAGCAGGTCCGGCCGCTTCAGGAAGTATTTGAAATAGTAGGCCGAGGCCGAACCCTTAATCACAAACGCCGCCAGCACCATCAGCAGGACGCCGACCAGCACCAGCCACGGCCGGCTGCCGAACAGGTCGCCCAGATCGCGCTTGATGTCGGAATGCTG
>CAZZHN010000376.1:0-2131 GCA_964654065.1 uncultured Solibacteraceae bacterium | reverse complement strand
TAAAAATCCTTCGTTAATCCAGCACGCCGCTTGTAGTCGATCGGATTCACGCTCGTGGCGGCGACCCGCACCAGCACCTCGCCCGGACCGGGCACTGGATCAGGATAGTCCTCAACCTTCAGTACTTCCGGACCGCCATATTGGCGGATTACAACTGCTTTCATATTTCCTCTCCTCGTACGGCGCGCATACAGTCACTAACAATACTTAGATGAGCGACGCTAGAACTGGTCGCCGACGCCTGTCTCTTCTTCCAATTGTGGTATTGGTTGAGATGTCCACTTCACTTGCGCCGTTACTTCTTCTGTCGGCCGACTCTCTGACCGATTGATTCTTATCTCTGCCTTCGGCGGTCACGCGTCACTGCGCCCTCGATCTGGCAGATCACTCTGCGTCGTGAGCACTCCGTGTTTCTCGTGAGGTTTCCAAGTAGCTTCCGGCGTGTCTTTACTATACCTTCCTCGATGTTTTGCTATGGGCGTTAAACGACAAATGCTTGCCCACAATAGTCGTCGGCCCAATTGTGACGAAAGCTCTTCCCTTGATCCGGCGTGCACCACCACCGAGCGTCCACGAGTGGTGCCGGCTACCGGATAAACCGGCGCCGCCATTCCCGAGCCCGCTCAACCGGGATCCGAGAATGGTCCCTTCGGGTCACCTGTCGGATTGTTTCAGGAAGTCGAACGCGACCTCGGATACAGGGCGATGCCCGGCGTCTACTTTGTAGTTGAGCTGTTGCATGATCCGGTTCGTGAATTTGCCCGATAGTTCCTGGAGGGCGGCTTCCATTCCAGGAATCCTGGCCAGGCTGTCCTGACGGGCGGCAATGCAAACCTGGTAGGGCGGAAAGGCATGCCGATCGTCGGCGAGAACCTTGAGGTCCAGTTTTGACAAGAGGCCATCGGTGGCATTGGCGGCGATCATGTCTACCTGCTGTTGCTCGAGAGCTTGATAGAGAAGTCCGAGATCCATGTTCACCGGTGGGGCCGGAAAGCGCAAGAGGTAGGTGCGCTTGAGGGCGGCCAGGCCATCCGCACGCTGTTCGAATTCGTATCCTGCGCCGAGTTTCCAACCCTCCGCGACGCCAGCGGCATCGCTCAGAGTTTCCAGGTGCCGGCGGCGCGCGTTCGGGCCGCGCACCACGATGGCAAAACCGTTGTCGATGCCCAGCGGAGGGAGCCATTCGATCTGGAAACGCCGCCGATATTCGGCGCGGACGCGATCCAGCACGGGCGCAGCATCGGCCGCGCCGGTGGAGTCTTTCAGAATCGCCGCCAAGGCTGTGCCGGTGTATTCGGGATAGAGATCGATCTCGCCGCTCGTGAGAGCCTGATGCGCAAGAAGGGTCCCACCGAGATTGAAACGCCGGTCGACCTTTCGATGCAGGCGGTGCTCGAGATGCTGCGCGATGATTTCGCCAAGCACGACCTGCTCAGTGAAATTCTTCGAACCGATGCGGATAGCGCGGTCCGCATGCGAGCAGGCGCATAATTGGACCACTGCGATCAGACTGGCGAGACTCTTCGTTCGATCCATCCCAACCCCCCATCCGCCAGCAGGGCTAAGAGCGCTGCAGGTACCGCCCCGGCAAGAATCTGCGTGGAATCGACGGTGGCCACGCCGCGAAATATGAAGACACCAAGTCCACCGCCTCCGATAGCTGCCGCGATGGTTGCGGTGCCGATCGTGGTGACGGTGGCGACACGAATACCGGCAAGAATGGTTCGCGTGGCCAGCGGCAATTGCACCTGGCGCAGAATCTGGCCTTCCGTCATACCCATACCGGTTGCCGCTTCGCAGACCGCGGCATCGACGCCGGCGATCCCCACGAAGGTGTTGCGGAGAATTGGCAAGAGCGCGTACAGAACGAGCGAAACGATGACGGTTCTAGCTCCGATCCCTCCGATAAAAGGAATGGGAATCAGTAAGCCGAAGAGAGCCAGGCTGGGAACGGTCTGCACAACGCTGGCGAATCCAAGCAGCCATTTTCGAAGAGAGGCGCGGCGCGTAAGAAGGATGCCGCCCGGAATGCCGATCAGAATTGCCACTGTCATAGCGCTCAGGACGAGTACAAGGTGCTCGGCGGTGAGACGCAGGATGTCGTTTGCCAGGTCGGCGCGCATGAGGGGCT
>CAZZHN010000375.1:0-2145 GCA_964654065.1 uncultured Solibacteraceae bacterium | reverse complement strand
AGACGAAACTGCCCACCAGCCAGACGCCGATTAGGGCGCCTGCCGCCGCAGTCAGGATGCGGATTCGAAGCTTGCGGGAAATGCGCGGCGGACCGGTGCGCTGGAATCGCTGTGGCATCGGGCTTGGCCTTGATTCCAACCGTGCTCCAGCCAGCGAAGCAGGCGGCGGAGTAGGCGGCAGAACGGCCGGAACCGGAGCCGGGGCACGAGGAATTGGCGCGGCCGTCGGCTGCGGAAGCACCGGGCCAGGTTGTGTTTGGACGGGCTCCTCGCGCGCCGGTGTGCCGGAAGCCGCCTCGCGGCCCGATTGCGCCACGTAGGACCGCGCAGTCCAAGGTTGCAGCGCGGTGTCCTGCGTGGCCGCAATCTTTCGAGACTCGGCTTTTTTCTCGGCCGGGTTTTTCTTCGCCGTGTCTTTGTCCGATGCCTGGGCGCGTTCGCTGACTGGCGCGGCGGGCCGCTCCACGACCGCATCGAACAACGCGGGAGCCGGTTGTTCCCGGCGGAATCGTCGCGCGATGGTGTACAAGGTGGCCGCGAACTCGTCGGCCGTTTGGAGCCGCCGCTCTGGATTCTTGTCCAGGGCGCGAACTAGCAGCTGCTCCAATTCCTCCGGCATCAGGGGATCGAGCGTCCGCAACGGCTCGGGATCCGAATGAACCAGCTCGCGCGGAATCAATCCGTCCGCGACCTGAAACGGATACTTGCCGGTCAATATCTCGTACAGAATAAGGGCGGCGGAAAAAACGTCTGAGCGGGCGTCGAAGGGCTCGCCTAGCACCTGCTCCGGCGCCAGGTATTTAGGCAGCAAACCTTCCAGGCGCGCACCGGCCGCAAGCATGGACGTCTGCCAGGTTCCGATTCCGAAGTCGAGAACAGTGGCATAGCTCCCGTCGGCAACGAGGATGTTGGTGGGCTTAAGATTTCCGTGCGCAATTCCTTTTCCGTGCGCGAAGGCGAGCGCCTCGCATACTTGCGCCACGACCGACAACTTCTGGCCGACAAGCGTCGACTGGCCCGCCAGGAAAGTGAGCAAATCGACGCCTGTTAGCAGTTCCGACGCGATGTAGACCTGGCCATCCACCTCGCCGAGATCGTGGACCTTCCGGATGTGGTGATTCGAAAGTTCGGCGCAGGTGACGAGCTCGGTGTAGAGCCGCTCCTTGAGGGGCGCGCTCAAAGGGCTGACGTCGCGGATAATCTTGACGGCGAGTTCCTTGTTTCGAAACGCATCCCGGGCGCGGTGGGTTGTACCGGCCGCGCTGGTCCCAATCTGATCGAGGAGCTGGTACTTTCCGATGGTTTTCACGTTTGTCTATAAGATCGGACGAGCGGTTTCCACGCTCCAGCCAACCTAGACGCACTAATAGCTTTTTGATTCGAGACTGCGGTGGAAGCCGTAGGCAGGGCTATGGGGAATTCGTTGGTAAACTGAAAAGGCGGTCCAAGCCTTCGGGCGCGTAGCTCAGTTGGTTAGAGCGCCTGCTTCACACGCAGGAGGTCACAGGTTCGAGTCCTGTCGCGCCCACCATTCAGGTGCTTCTGAATCAGCCATTTTGCCTGTGAGCTTCGTCCCTACCCTGTCCTCAAAACCCAAAACATATCGCCTGACGTATCAAAACCTCGTCAGCCGCGCCTCTCCGTATCAGAACTGGTTGGAGAGCTTTACTGGCTGGCCTCGAGGTTGAGCTTGGTCAGCGCCTCGCGCTTCATCCGCAGCTTCATCTGCGAGTATTTCTTGAATACCTTAGCGTCCGACTGCCGGAGAAGTTGAGTCACCCACCCGCCGGCTACACCGCCCGCACTCAGCCGTCTGCGCCTCGGCCGGCTTTTTGGCGCGGGAATAACCAGGGCCAGCCAGCTCGATCTGGCTGCGAAATGCCTTTACTGCGATGTCAGTTAACGGAGCCTCGGCGACGCCGAGGCCGAATCCGGAACTCGGCGCCGGCAAAGGGTCGTTCTCATAGCTGATCTGGTGGAGGTCGCCGACAAACGTCCAATACCGAACACCCGCACGTCACCGTCGCCGCGGGATCGAAGCTGACGGCTCTCCGCTTGATCTGAATCGCGAGTCCACCTTATTCGCCACCAAACTCCCGACCTTCCTCAGGATGCCTGGATTTTGCGGTACTCCGGCTGCCACAT
>CAZZHN010000374.1:0-2149 GCA_964654065.1 uncultured Solibacteraceae bacterium | reverse complement strand
GAGGACAACTGGGAGTCGCCCACCCTCGGCGCCTGGGGCATCGGGTGGCAGGTCATGCTGGATGGCCTCGAAATCACCCAGTTCACCTACTTCCAGCAGTGCGGCGGCATCGATCTCGACCTGGTTCCGGCCGAGCTGACCTATGGGCTCGAGCGCCTCACCGCTTTCCTGCAGGTCCGGGACAGCGTGTACGACATCGAGTGGGCCAAGGGCTTCTCCTACGGCGACGTGCGCTATCGCGACGAGCTGCAATATTCCGTTTACAACTTCGAAATGGCCGACATTGCCATGCTCTGGAAGCTGTTTGACCTCCACGAGGGCGAAGCGGCGCGCCTCCTCAAGCTCTACGATCCCAAGGCCGCGGACAAACAGCGTTTTCCGCTGCTCCCCGCCTATGACCAGGTGCTGAAGTGCTCGAACATCTTTAATACGCTCGATGCGCGCGGCGCCATCAGCGTCACGGAGCGAGTGGGCGTCATCCAGCGGGTGCGCAAACTGGCCGTCGGCGTCGCCCAGGCCTGGGTCGATCAGCGCCAGCCTGCCGCGGCGGAGGTGGCGCGGTGAGCCTGCCCTCCCTCCCCTTCCTTCTCGAAATCGGCACCGAAGAAATCCCCGATTGGATGATTCCCGCGGCGCTGACCAGCCTGCGCGTCCTGTTCGAGAAGCTCGAAATTGCGCACGATTCAGTCACGCTGGACGCCACCCCGCGGCGCCTCGTCCTTCGCGCCGAGGGCCTGCCGGCCCGCCAGGCCGATACTGAAGAGCGCGTCCTGGGCCCCGCGAAATCCTCCCCGCCGCAGGCCGTGGCGGGCTTTGCCCGCAAGCATGGCGTAGCGCCCGATGCTCTCACCGTGGAATCCACTCCCAAGGGCGACTACTACACTTTTGTCAGAACCGTCGCCGGACGCGCCACCCGCGATATTCTGGCCGAATCGCTGGGCAGCGTCATTCTGCAGCTCAGCTTTCCCAAAACCATGTACTGGACCGGCAAGGGCGGCCCGCGCTTCATCCGGCCCATCCGCTGGATCGTGGCGCTGCTCGGCGATGAGGTCGTGCCGTTCGAGGTTGCGGACGTGCATTCTGGCAGGGTGACTTCCGGCCACCGCCGCCTCGGTGCGCGCGAGATCGTCGTCACCACCGCCGATTATGAGCAGCGGCTGCGTGAGAATTACGTGATCCTCTCGGCGGAAGAGCGCCGCAAAAAGATCCACAAAGAGCTGGCGGGTGTGCGCGTCAAGCCCGACGCCGCGCTGGTGGAGACGCTGGTTTATCTCACCGAATACCCCGCGCCCATCGTCGGCAGCTTCGATGCCGGGTTCCTGGCTCTGCCCGAAGAGGTCTTGGTGACCGTCATGCGCCACCACCAGAAATATTTTTCCGTGGAGGATGAGGACGGCAAGCTGGCGCCGCAGTTCGTGGCCGTGATGAACATCCCGTCCGATCCGGAGGGCTTCGTATGCCGCGGCAACGAACGCGTGCTGCGCGCACGTTTTAATGACGCCCGCTTTTTCTGGGAGACCGACCAGAAGAAGTCGCTCGCAGCGCGCCTCCCTGACCTGGCGCACGTGACGTTTCAGGCCAGGCTGGGATCGTATCTCGAGAAGACGGAGCGCGTAAAGGCGCTGGTCCAGGCGCTGGGCGGTGACGCGGCCGCTGTACGCGCTGCGGAGCTCGCCAAGTGCGATCTCACCACCGAGCTGGTTAAGGAATTCACTGAGCTGCAAGGCGTGGTCGGTGGCCTTTACGCGCGCGCCCAGGGCGAGCCGGAGGTGGTCTGGCACGCCATCTACGATCAGTACAAGCCGGAAAGCATGGAGGACGCGATCCCGCGCAACCGCACCGGCCAGATTGTGGCGCTGGCCGATAAGCTCGACACCCTGCGCGGCTGCTTCGCCGTCGGCCTCATCCCCACCGGTTCGCGCGATCCGTTCGCCCTCCGGCGCGCCGCGCAAGGCGTGGTCAAGATTCTCGTCGAAGGCAAGATCGATATCGACCTGGCGCCCCTGGTGGACGACGGCACCGATGGCGCCAAACCGCTGGCCGAGTTCCTCCAGGATCGCATTCGCTATTATTTCAAGGACGTTCGCGGTTTCAAGTACGACGAAGTCAACGCCGCCATGGCCGCCGGCTGGAGCAACCTGGTCGATCT
>CAZZHN010000373.1:0-2211 GCA_964654065.1 uncultured Solibacteraceae bacterium | reverse complement strand
CCATGTTCCACGACCTGCAGCACAAGCGGCATCCCGAGAACTTCCGCTGGTTCGACCTGCCGGTCTGGCGGTTCTTCCTCTTTTGGTCGGCGCACATTTCGCGGCTGCTGCTGGCGCCTTCGCAAGCCACCGCCGCGGATCTGAAGCGCTACTACCGTCTGCCGGAAAGCAAGGTGCGGGTGGCGCAGCACGGCGTGGAGCCGGCTTTCTTTGCGCTCGCCGCGAGGCGCCGGCCGGAGCGCTTTCTGCTGGCGGTCTCCACCTTGCACCCGCACAAGAATCTGGACGCGCTGCTCCGCGCTTTCGCCGTGTTTCGCCAGCGCCATCCCGACTTCCGCTTGGTGGTCTGCGGCCTCCACGGGTTCCATACCGCCGAGCTGCACCAACTGCGCGACTCGCTCGGGCTGCGTGAAGCAGTGGATTTTCCAGGCTGGATCCCGCGCGAGGAGCTTTATGAGCTGTTCGCTCGGGCGTGGGCGTTCGTCTATCCCTCGTTGTTCGAGGGCTTCGGTCTGCCGGTTGTGGAGGCGCTGGCCGCGGGAGTGCCTACCGCGTGCTCGGCCATTGAGCCGCTGATTTCGATTTCCGGCAAGGCCGCCCTGCGATTCGATCCGCGCGATCCGGAAGCCCTCCTCGCAGCGATGGACCGGATCACCGGGGACGAAGAGTTGCGCCGCGGCATGGCTGCCGCCGGCCCGGCGCAAGCGGCCCAATTCTCCTGGCGGCAGGCGGCCCAGACCACCCTCGAGGCGTTGGAAGACGCCGCGAGGTAGGGCACGCTTTAGCTTGCCATATGCGGCGGTTGCAAAGAGCCCTGCAACTTAAAGCATGCGCCACCTGCGGCCCTACCCCCCCATCCGCCCGGTCAGCGTCACCAGCGAGTCGGCAGGAAGCGGAACGCGGGCCGCGCGGCCGTTCGCCGCGATCGTGACGTCTCTTTCCGCGCCTTGATTGGCCAGCACCACCACCGCGCCGCCATCCGGATTGAGGAATGCCACGTGGCTCACTTTTTCGATTTCCCCCTGCGAGTCAATTCGCAGCGCACCGCGCCGGATGGCGCTCGAATAATGCGCCAGAGCCCAGTACTGGCCGCTGCGCGTAATGGCCTTCGTGGCGGAATCGATTTGCACGACGCCGCCGCAGGGGAACGGCCCGAGGTTGGGTTTCCCTTTCTCATCGAGCGCGAGGTTCCAGCCGATGATGCACCGCGCCCAGTTGCGCGTAATGCCGGCGAATGTCGCGCCCCATTTCGCCCAATCGGTCAGGTAATCGGGCGCCGTGTAGTCGGGACCGCCCTCGGTCCAGTACGCATGTTTGGCCGGATAGGCGTCATGGACGCGGGTCATCGCCGACGGGTCGCCCACATAGCCGTGCCAGGCTACGCCATCGATGTAGCGGCTGACCGCCGGCTTGGCCAGGATGTCCAGGGCGCGGCCCCAGAGGTCGTAGTTGTGGTCGAGGATCCAGATTCTGGTGTCGATCTTGTCGCGGGCAAAGGCCGGCCCCAGATGGTCCTGCACGAACTGCCATTCGTGCTCCTGCCCCCATAGGCACGCGGGCATGTGGCCCTCCTGCTCCGCATCCACTTCGTTTTGCACGCTGACGGCGTCAACGGGCACGCCGGCCTCGCGGTACGCCTGTAGGAATTTGACGAAATAGCGGGCGTAGGCTGGAAAGGATTGCTTGCGCATGGTCCCGCCCAGCATAGTGCCGTTGTCCTTCATCCAGCCGGGCGGGCTCCAGGGCGAGCCCAGCAAAAAGAGGTCCGGATTCATCTGCCGGGCGAGCCGTAGAACCGGCAGAATGTAAGCGCGGTCGTGATCGATCGAGAAACGCTTCAGGTCCGGGTCGGGATCGCCTTCGTCGAAACTGTAGACGGAGGTCGAGTAATCGCTCGAGCCGATGCAAAGCCGGCCGGCTCCGAGGCCAAGTTGCGAGGGGTGGAAGAGTTCATGAAACAACTGCCGGCGCGCGTCTTCGTCGAGCCGGTCAAACGTCCAGCAGGCCGCGTCGGTGAAAGCTGCGCCGAATCCGATCATTTCCTGGTAGTGGCGGGATGGCACGATGCGGATGGCATTCGCGGCATGCTCCCGCAGCGGCTCCCAGGGAATGGGCGGCTGGGCAGCGAAGCGCTTAGCGCCCGCGCTCGTTCGTACCTCCAAAGCGCCCGAAGGCGGAGCGGATTGCGCTTCGAGTTGCAGCGCGCCGGCG
>CAZZHN010000372.1:0-2235 GCA_964654065.1 uncultured Solibacteraceae bacterium | reverse complement strand
AGCTTTCCAAGGGCAACCCGATCGAAGACACCATCGAGGTGCTCGAAAAACTCAACCGGCAGATCCTCGACCAGGGCGCGGAGCTGAAGATTCTCGGCGTTGGCACCACCGGCTACGCGAAGGACATCCTCAAAGATGTGGTGGGCGCGGACGCGGCGCTGGTCGAGACAGTGGCGCACACCGAAGCCGGCCTGCATTTCTACGAAGACGTGGATGTGATCTGCGACGTGGGCGGCCAGGACATCAAGATCATTATTCTGAAGCACGGCCGCGTGAAAGATTTCAAACTCAACACGCAGTGCTCGGCCGGCAACGGCTACTTCCTGCAATCCACCGCGCAAGGCTTCAACGTTCCGGTCGAGGAATACGCCGACACGGCGTTCGGCGCCAAGGGATTTCCGTCGTTCGGCTATGGCTGTGCCGTGTTCATGCAGTCCGACATCGTCGATTTCCAGCGCCAGGGATGGAAGCCGGAAGAGATCATGGCCGGCCTGTGCAACGTGCTGCCGAAGAATATCTGGCTCTACGTTTCGCAGATTCCGAACCTCTCCGCCATCGGCCGCCGCTTCCTGCTGCAGGGCGGCACGCAGTACAACCTGGCGGCGGTAAAAGCGCAGGTGGATTTCATCGAGTCGCGCTTCAAAGGGAAAGACGTACAGGCCGACGTCATCGTCCACGAGCATTGTGGCGAAGCCGGCGCCATTGGTGGTGCTCTGGAGGCCGGACGGCTTTTTGACAACGGCCGCAAAACCACGTTTATCGGGCTAGACGCGGCGCGCGACATCCAGTACAAGACCACCCGCAACGAGAGCACCCGCTGCTATTTCTGCAAGAACAAGTGCCTGCGGACGTTCATCGACGTCAAGACTTCTCTGGTGAGCTTGGATTACAAGCCGCCGGTGAAGACCAAGGTGCAGCTGGAAGCCGGGGCGCAGCGCTTGATCATTGCCACCTGCGAAAAAGGCACGGTGGAGAACATCGAGGAGATGCGCGTCATTAAGGGCGACCTCGATAAGGTGAAAAAGGCTAACCCGAACTTCGTCGAAATCGCCGCCAAGGCTGTCTTCCGCGTGCCCGATCCGCCCCTGGTGGCGGACGCTCCGCCCAAGCTCCAGATCACGGCCGCGCAAAAGAAGCGGGCCGCGCTGATCAAGAAGCGCGCCGAATTGCGCATCGGCATGCCGCGCGTGCTGAATATGTACTCGCAGACGCCCGTGTTCACCGGCTATTTCACGGCGCTGGGCGTCAAGGCGGAAAACCTGGTTTATTCCGACTTCACCAGCGAAGAACTATACAAAGAGGGCGCCAAGCGCGGCGCGATCGATCCGTGCTTCCCCTCCAAGCTGGGTATCCCGCATGTCCATAATCTGCTGTATCGCGTGCACGCCAAAAAGGCGCTGGACATCATCTTCTTCCCGATGATCGATTGTCTGACCAGCGATCTGCATTCGGTGCAGGCGAGCCGGTCCTGCCCGACGGTGGCAGCCACGCCGGAAGCGGTCAAGGCAGCGTTTACCAAGGAAGGTGACTTGTTCGCCGAAAAGGGCGTGACGTACCTGGACACGTTCGTCAATCTCTCGAAGCCCGATATTTTCGAGCGCCAGATGTACGAGCAGTTCCGCGACATTCTGGGCCTGTCGCCGGAAGAGAATCACCGTGCGATTGAGGAAGGCTACCGTGCGCTCGATCTGTTCAACAACGTGACCATGCGCGGCGCCGCGCGCGAGGCTCTGGAAGCGCTGGAACGGGAAGACAAGCTGGGGGTGGTGCTGCTGGGCCGGCCGTATCACAACGATCCCGGCATCAATCACGAAATCCTCGAAGAATTCCAGAAGCTGGGCTACCCGGTGTTCACCGAGGACTGCCTGCCGATTGACGACGACATCATCTGGCGCCTGTTTGCAGATGACGTGCTGGCGGGCGAGATCGCGCACCCCATGGCGATCACGGATGTCTGGAAGAATTCCTATAGCGAGAATACCAGCCGCAAAGTCTGGGCGGCCAAGTACGTGGCCCGCCATCCCAACCTGGTGGCGCTGGAACTTTCCAGCTTCAAGTGCGGCCACGACGCGCCGATTTACTCGGTGGTGGAGGAGATTGTCGAGCACTCCGGCACGCCGTACTTCTGCTTCAAGGATATCGACGAGAACAAGCCGACCGGCTCGATCAGAATCCGCGTGGAAACCATCGGCTACTTCCTGAAGCGCTACCGCGAGGACATGATCCGCAACAAGA
>CAZZHN010000371.1:0-2293 GCA_964654065.1 uncultured Solibacteraceae bacterium | reverse complement strand
TCGATGTGCGGGTAGAGAACCAGACGCTGACCATCGCCGGCGAGCGCAAGTTCGAGAAACAGGACAGCGCCAAGGGCTATCACCGCATCGAGCGCAGCTATGGCAATTTCACCCGCAGCTTCGCGGTGCCCAACAGCTTCGACACCGACAAAATCGCCGCCTCGTTCAAGAACGGCGTGCTGAGTGTCTCGCTGCCCAAGAAAGACGCAGCCAAACCGCGTCAGATCAAGATCGAAGCCAACGCGTAACGCATCTAATCGAGCGGCGTGAGCCTTCTGCCGGCTCCTTCGCCAGGACGGGAAAACTGGTAACTTGAGGGCAGGCGGTCCCCTGAGGCCGCCTGCCCGTTTTGTATCTAGGGACAAAATAGGGACGGGACCATGTTTCGGTTAGACAGACTGACGCAGAAAGCGCAGGAGGCTCTGCAGCAGGCGCAGGCCCTTGCCGAATCCAGTGAAAGCCAGGTGTTGTTTCCGCTGCACCTGCTGATTTCACTGGCCGATGAAAAGGAGGGGATCGTCAAGCCACTCTTGGAAAAGTGTGGCGCACAGCCGGCGGCCATAGTCGCCGAGGCACGGCGGCTGCTCGGGAATCTCCCCAAAACCTCCGCAGGCCAGCCCGGCATCTACCTTTCGCAGCCGCTCAACCAGGTGCTGGAACGGGCGTTCGATGAAGCCGGCCATTTCAAGGACGAGTTCGTTTCCACCGAGCACCTGTTGCTTTCGCTGGCCGAGCAGCGCAGCGACCCGGCGGGCCAACTGCTGGATCGCGCCGGCGCCACCCACGACGCGATGCTGCGCGCCCTGGTATCGGTGCGCGGCACGCAGCGCGTCACGGACCAGAATCCGGAAACAAAATACCAGGCCCTGGAACGCTACGCGCACGATCTCACTGATTCCGCCCGCAAGGGCAAGCTCGACCCGGTGATTGGCCGCGAGGAGGAAATCCGGCGCGTGATGCAGGTGCTGAGCCGCCGCACCAAGAACAACCCGGTGCTCATCGGCGAGCCCGGCGTCGGCAAGACCGCCATCGTGGAAGGTCTGGCGCAGCGCATCGTGCGCGGCGACGTGCCCGATCAATTGAAGGGCAAGCGCCTCGCCGCCCTCGACCTGGGTTCAATGATCGCCGGCACCAAGTTTCGCGGCGAGTTCGAAGACCGCCTGAAAGCCGTGGTCAAGGAGATCATCGATTCCAACGGCGAGATCATCTGCTTCATCGATGAGCTGCACACGCTGGTCGGCGCCGGCTCGGCCGAAGGCGCCATAGACGCCGCCAACCTGCTGAAGCCAGCGCTGGCCCGCGGCGAACTGCGCTGCATCGGCGCCACCACGCTCAACGAATACAAGAAGCACGTCGAGAAAGACGCCGCACTGGCGCGGCGCTTCCAGACAGTGCTGGTGAGCGAGCCATCGGTGGACGACACGGTCGCCATCCTGCGCGGCCTCAAGGAGAAGTTCGAAATCCACCACGGCGTACGCATCAAGGACTCGGCGATTATAGCCGCCGCGGTACTATCGCACCGCTACATCGCCGACCGCTTTCTGCCCGATAAAGCTATCGACCTGATCGACGAGGCCGGCGCGGCGCTCCGCCTCCAGATCGGCTCCATGCCGATTGAAATCGACGATCTCGATCGCCGCATCTCGCATCTGGAAATCGAGAGGCAGGCGCTGGGCAAGGAAGATGACCCCGCGTCGCACGACCGGTTGCGGGTGGTGGAAAGCGAACTCGAGCGGCTGCGTGGCCCGGCCGCGGCGCTGAAGGATCGATGGAACCGCGAGAAATCCGCCATCAGCCGCGTGCGCCAGCTCAAGGAAGAGAAAGATTCGCTGCGCCAGCAGGAAGAAAAGGCAGAGGCCGCCGGCGATTGGGAAAAGGCCGCCCAACTGCGCTACGGCCGCCTGTCGCAAATTGAAAAGGACATACAATCCGCCGAGCAGGAGCTGGAATCCGTCAAGGAAAACGCGCTCCTTAAGGAAGAAATCGGCGAAGACGACATCGCGCGCATCGTGGCCAAGTGGACCGGCATTCCGGTGACCAAGATGATGGAGGGCGAGGTGCAAAAGCTGGTGCAGATGCCGGAGCGCCTGAAGGAGCGCGTGGTCGGCCAGGACGAAGCCGTGCGCCTGGTCTCCAATGCTATACTGCGCAACCGGGCCGGGCTGAGCGATCCCAACCGCCCCATCGGCAGCTTCATTTTCCTGGGCCCTACGGGCGTCGGAAAATGAAGCTGCCGATGGGGCGGTTGGGATCGCAGCCCGGCCCGGTTGCGCAGTATAGCATTGGAGACCAG
>CAZZHN010000370.1:0-2339 GCA_964654065.1 uncultured Solibacteraceae bacterium | reverse complement strand
TTCAGGAACACGCTGCGTTCCAGCACGCTAGAGTTTTCCGGCTGCCGCAGCACCGCGTCCATCCGTGTCTGCTCCGCCCGCACCGCCCGCAGGCGGCTCTCCAGGCGGGCAACGTCGCCGCGCAGGCTCTGCAGCTGCGCCCGGTCAAGCAGCCCCAGATAAGTCAGCAGCCCCAGCGTGACCAGCAGCGCGGCCGAAACCGCCACCGACGCCAGCAACATCGGCCGGTCTCGCCGGAAGGGCTCGCTCGCCAGGTTGATCGGAACTCTCATCTCAGTTGTTTTTCGCGATGGATCGCAAATAGCCCAGCAGTCCTGCGTTGCCTTCGCCCGGCACGCCGAGTGGAGACCGCACCGCCTCCACCGCCACGTCCAGCTCTTCGGCGAAGCGCCGCTCCGCTTCGTCCGTCTGCTCGCCAAAGCCGCACAGATACAGCCTCTCCGCCCTGCCTCCCAGGTTGTCTTCCAGATAGACGAAGGTCGGCGCCAGCACCGCCGCGACTTCTTCCAGGTCGGGAGCCGGTAGCTCCAGGCAGCGCACCAGCTTCGGCGCACCCGCCCGGCGCGCCACCACCGTCAGCACGCGTCCGGTCAGCTTCGCCAGCACACTCAGTCCGCTCGCCGGCGCCAGTTCCATCGCCGCCAGCGACGAAGGTATCACCAGGCCCGGATTCATCGCGGCGGCGCGGAACGGCGCTTCATAACGCGACACCACTTCCAGCGGAGCCATGGCCACCAGCACGTCCACCTTTTTGCCCGCGGCTCCTGGCTCGGGCCAGTAACTCATCGCCGCCGATTCGGCGTCGAAAGGCACGCTCCGCTTTAACCGGAACCGGATCAGCGACGCCTGCTCTTTTGCATCGCCGGGAAACGAATCGAAATCGAGCACCGCCATCCGCGTGCAGTAATCCGGCAGGATTAGAGCCACGTCGCGCCGCTTCCGGCCGGCATCGCCTCCGGTCAGCGATCGCACCGTGCGCGAGAATTCGTCGGGATCGATCAGGTTTTCCTGCACCGGTGACACCGCCAGCACGCCCGGCTTTAGAGGCGCGAAGTCCAGTTCGGTCCTGGCCCCCAGCCGCGCCGCCGCCAGGCCGGATTCCGAAATCTCCACCGCCAGATCCGGCGGCCGTTCCTGGATGTACGCCTTGAGCCGCTCTAGCAGCACGCCAACCCCCCGCATCGTGGCGCACGCACTCGTGCGTGCCGCGTCGAGACTCGTCTCGACCCTTGGCCACGCCACGGCAGCAAGCGTCGGCAAGAGTGCCGACGCGGCACGCCGGAGTGCGTGCGCCACAGCCGCGGCATGGCTTTACGTCTCAATGAAGGTCACCTTATTGATTTCGCGCAGCGTCGTGACTCCGGCCCGCATCTTCATCACCGCCGATTCGCGCAGGAAGGTCATTCCATCCTCGCGCGCCGCCCGCTTGATCTCCGAGGTCGATCGTTTGTCGAGAATCATTTCGCGGAATTTATCGCTCAAATCCAGCAGCTCGTGGATCGCCGACCTCCCGCGGAACCCCGTACTGCCGCACTCAAAACAGCCGGCACCTTCGACAAACGGAAAATCGCGCCACTCATCCGGATTCAAGCCGCTTTCCACCAGCATCGATTCCGGATACTTCACCCGCTTCCGGCAGTGATCGCAGATCACACGCACCAGCCGCTGCGCCAGAATGCAGTTCAACGCGGACACGAAATTGTACGGCTCTACGCCCATATTCAGAAAACGTCCCAGCACGTCCAGCACGTTGTTGGCGTGCACGGTGGTAAACACCAGGTGGCCGGTGAGCGCGGAGTTGATGGCGATCTGCGCGGTTTCCTGATCGCGGATTTCACCCACCATGATCTTGTCCGGATCGTGCCGCAGGATCGACCGCAGCCCGCGCGCGAAGGTCAGCCCCTTCTTCTCGTTCACCGGGATCTGGGTGATGCCCTTGATCTGATACTCGACCGGGTCTTCGATGGTGATGATCTTGTCTTCGTCGTTCTTGATCTCGCTCAGCGCCGCATACAAGGTCGTCGTCTTGCCGGAGCCCGTCGGCCCCGTCACCAGCACCATCCCGTAAGGCTCCAGAATGTAGCGCCGGAACTTGGTGAGGTCGGCTTCGGAGAAGCCCACTACATCCAGCGAGAGTTTGGAAAACTTCTCGCTCATCGATTCCTTGTCCAGCACGCGCAGCACGGCGTCCTCGCCGTGGATGGTCGGCATGATGGACACGCGGAAGTCGATCAGGCGGTTCTTGTAGCGCACGCGGAAGCGGCCGTCCTGCGGCACGCGCTTCTCGGCGATGTCCAGCTCGCTCATCACCTTGATGCGCGAAATGATGGTGGACTGCC
>CAZZHN010000369.1:0-2342 GCA_964654065.1 uncultured Solibacteraceae bacterium | reverse complement strand
GGGTCACCGCCGATGACATCAAGCAATGGCTCGCCGCTGAAGATCTCGTGGCCGACGCCGTCAAGGTGATCCGCAATCACGAAACGCAAGAATCGAAGGGCTTCGCTTTTGTAGAAGCTCCAACCGCCGACGAAATGGCGGCGATCATTCGCCGCTTCGATCGCGCACCCCTGGAAGATCGTCTGTTGCGAGCCAATCCGGCGCAGCCCCCGAAGGGCAAAGAGAGCCGTGGAGCGCAGCCGATTGTAGCGCCCAATGCCACCCGCACCGTCAAACCCGAACGCAGAAAACGCGGCGGCCGCGACCGGGAACAGGCGCCCCGCAGCGCATTCGCAGCCGAGCTGGCGAAGGTTCTCTAGCCTCGGGCCGCTTTGGCGGGCGGTGGGCCGCCTCCGCACACCCCACACCTGTGACGTGAAGTCACAAGCACTCTTCAGTTATTCCTTTTATTTTCAGGCAGTTATTCGTGGCGTATCAAGTGCCTTCTGGCCCGGCATGAAATTCTTCTGGCTGAGCTCGCTGCTCGTGGGCGCGTTGCTGGCGGCGGGCTCGCAGGATTCGGAAACCAATGTGAACAGCCGCTACACGGTGGAAACCGTCGTTGTCTCGGGCGCGGGTTGGAGCACCAGCCCGGCGGTGGATCGCGATCACAAGCTGAGTTCCGGACTGCGCAAGGAGATCGCGTCGCTGGTTGGAGAGAAGCTCAATCCGGCCAGGCTCGACGAATTGGCCCGGCGCCTGCGCAAGGAACTCCGCGCGCGCACCGTCGAGCAGCGCGTCTTGCGCGGCAAGAGCCCGGAATATGTGCAGGTGGTGTTCCAGGTGGAAGTGCCGGCGACGCGGTTTGACGCCTCCGTGCCGAAGTTCCTCTACCAAGGCGAGCAAGGCTGGAGTGGCGCCATCGAGGGAACCGCGACCCTCCACGACAACGGGTTCACCGCGGGCGTGGTGAGCGACGGCGACGAATTGGTGGAGCGCTACACCGGCGTCGTCGCCCGCTACGAGAGCCAGCCGCTGATTGGCGATCGCGCACGGCTGCGTTTCGAATTTGCCAGCTATCATGAGCTGTGGAACCCCACTGCGGTCTCGGCGGCGGATGCTTCGGAGCTCTACCGTACTCGACAGGAGTTTCAACCGGTGCTGTCGGTGCGCGTGGCGCGGCCGCTCGAACTTAGTTTCGGCGCCAGCTTCGAGAGCCTCGGACAGCAGATGCCGGGCGAGGCGCCGCTGGCGGCCAACGCCGTGGTGGCGGGCGCGCGGTATCACGAAGACCTGGAGGGGGCGTCCGATCAGTCCGTCGAAGCGGACTACGATTTGCGTGCCGGCAGCCGGACGCTGGCAAGCGACTACGCCTACAGCCGGCACCGGTGGGAATTTCGATACCGGCTCACCCACGGCAAGCACCAGTTGCTCGACGATGGCTGGGGCGGGGTGCTGCTGGGCCAGGCGCCGCTGTTTGAGCGCTTCGTACTGGGCAACAGTACTAGCCTGCGAGGATGGGATAAGTTTGCCTTGGACCCGCTTGGTGGAAACCGCGTGGTCCACAACACCGTCGAGTATCATTACGGCGTCCTTCAGGTTTTCTGCGACACCGGTGCAATCTGGGATAGCGGGCAGGCGGTGGTCGCCAGAAGTTCCGTCGGGGCCGGCCTGCGCCAGGGCGTGTTTTCGCTGGCCGTCGCGTTTCCTTTGCGCGACGGGAGGATGGACCCGGTTTTTATGGTGGGCATGAACTATTGATGGCGCTGCCGCGCCCCAGGAGGATGAGCCGAAGAAGCTGGCTTGCCGCCGGCCTCACTATTCCTCTGCTCATGGGGCACGCGGCCACCATGGATGTCGCGTTTGACGGCGATACGCTGCGCCCCGTCATGCCCGATATCCACTTTCTCACGGGGCGGGCCTTGGAAAGGCTCAAGGACGCGCGCACGGTGGTCTTCCTGTCGCAGATTACCCTGCTGCGCGAGGATCACGTAACGCCTTTCCGCCGCATGCCGCAGCGTTTTTACGTCAGCTACGACATCTGGGAAGGCAGGTTCAAAGTCACCATTCCGGGGGTTACGCCGGAATCCCGGCTCGGACTCACGGCGGCGCAGGCCGAGGCCTGGTGCATGGAGAACATGACGGTGAGCGCGCTGGGGCTGGCGCCGGAGCAGGATTTCTGGATGCGGTTCGATCTGCGCACCGCCGATCCGAAGGATCTGGCCGGCATCGTGAGCCCCTCCGGCATCAGCATCAGCGGGCTGATCGAATTGTTCAGCCGTAAAACCGATGGGGAGCCGCATTGGGCGATGGAGAGGCGGTTGCGGCTGGCGGACCTGCGCCGTTCGCCGAGCCGGCGAAAC
>CAZZHN010000368.1:0-2350 GCA_964654065.1 uncultured Solibacteraceae bacterium | reverse complement strand
CGTACCTTTCGAAGCTGCCGAAGAAGCTGCTGCGGCCGCCGCGAAGGATGAAATAATGTTTGCTTGGCACCAAAGTTGGTAGCGCCGGCGGTCTTTGCCGCCGGCCTTCGCCGCCGACCCTGTTCTCTCTTCAAGCTGCATAATGACTAGTGCGGCTTCGCCAAACAAGCGCCCGCAAAAGACGCCGATGGCAAAGACCACCGGCGCTACTGGCACTGTTGTTGGCAGGTCGGGGACCTGCCCCACTGGGCGCTACTTGCCGACTACCAGGACGTGAAACGTGTCGGGGAGGACCGGCGGGCGAACGCGTTTGCCGGCCTGGGCTTCGGGCATGGGGCCGAATTCGGCGGTGAGCAGGTAGACCTTGTGAGTCTTGGTGTCGACGGCCATGGTACGGGCGCCGGGTTCGGTGGTCACGGTCTCGACCGGCTGCCATTTGCCGCTCACGAGTTTGACCAGAGTGAGGGTGCCATCGCGACCGTTGGAGCTGAAGGCGGTCCCTGTTCCAGGATCGTAGCCCGCCGCATCCGGGCCCTGGCCGATCTCGGGCGTCGCGATCACCTTCATTTGTTTGGTGTCGGTCACGGCCATCATCTTGTTGCCGCAGACGGAGAACAGCACGCCATCCTTGGCGTCGATCGCAAGGCCGGAAGGCCCGTCGCACGGGTCGAGCTTTGCGGTGCGGGTAACGGCCGGCTTGGAGGCATCGATCTCCACCAGTTCGGAGGTGTCTTCCAGGTTGGCGTAGATCTTGCCATCGCCGGCGGCGGCGCAGAACTCGGGTTTCTTGCCGACCGGGAAGGTGGCCACGACGGCGTTTGACGCGGCGTCAATCGCGGTGGAGTCATCGGACCGGCCGTTGAAGGTAAACACGCGCTGCGTTTTCGGCTCGAAGCAGATGGCGTCCGGATTCTGGCCGGTCGCGATCTCTGCGGTCTTGGCGAAGGTGGTGAGATCGAAAACGGTCACGGTATTGGATTGCCCGTTGCTGATGAACCCCTTGTTCAGCTTGGAGGCGACTGCGATGCCGTGGACGCCGTGCAGGTCGGGAACCGTTCCGACGACCGTGCCGCTGTCGGTATCCACGATGGCGATGCTGGCGCCGTGGGAGACGTAAAGGCGGTGATTGGCGCCATCGGAAGTGACATAGTCCCAGCCGCCGGCGCCGCCGACTTTGATCTTGTTGAGAGCGTGATAGCCTTCCGCGGCGAAGGCCGCGGCCGCCACCAGGACGAGGGCGAGAAACTTCTTCATAGTTTTGCTCCTTCGGGATTATTGGTTCCGGACTCCAGGTAATAGCGCACGGCGGGGGTGACCACCAGCGAGAGAACCATGGAAGCCAGGATGCCGCCGATGACCGCGATGGCCAAGGGCTGCAACATCTGGGAACCGGCGCCCCAGGCGAGCGCCAGCGGAATCATGCCGGCCACGGTGGCCAGCGCGGTCATCAGGATGGGACGCAGGCGGCGCTCGCCGGCGCGCAGCATGCTTTCTTCGGCCGCCATGCCGGCGGCGCGGAATTTCTGATCGGCGTCCAACAGCAGAATGCCGTTCTTGGCTACGATGCCGATCACCATGATCAGCCCCATGAACGACGAGAGATTAAAGGTAGTGCCGGTCACCAGCAGCGCCAGGAACACGCCCGAAGTGGAAAGCACGGCCGACGCGAGCACGGCCGCGGGCGCGGCGAAACTGCCAAACTCAAACAGCAGGACCATAAACACGAGCACGATGGCGAGCAGGAGCACCACCACCAGCTCGCGGAACGATTTCTGCTGCTCTTCGTACTGGCCGCCGTAGGCGATGCGGATATTGGACGGGATGTGCAGATCGCGGACAGCTTGCTGCACCTGGTCCATGCCTTTGCCCAGGTTGAGCCCTTCGAAGCGCGCGGTCACCTGCACGTCGCGCTGCAGGTTTTCGCGGCGGATCTCGGTCTGGCCCGGGATCTCCACCATGTCGGCCAGGGCGCCGATGCTGGCGGTTTTTCCGGTGCCGCTCACAAGCACGGTGTTGCGGATGGCATCGAGCGTGGCGCGCGTGCGCTCGGGAAAACGGACGCGAATCGTGTAGGCGCGGTCGTTCACCACCAGCGGCGTCGCGGCGGGCTCGCCCTGCAGGATGGCGCTGGCATCCACCTCGACCTCCTGCGGCGAGAACCCGGCGCGGGCGGCCACCACCGGGTCCACGTTGAAAACGGTGGCGGGACCGCTGATGGTGTTCCCGATTCCGTCCAGGACGTCCACCACGCCGTGAATTTTCGCGATGGCCTTGGCGGTTACCGGCGCCCAGTGGCGCAGCGCGTCGGGGTCATTCGAAAATAGTTTGATGATGCAGGGTTCGGGAGCGC
>CAZZHN010000367.1:0-2356 GCA_964654065.1 uncultured Solibacteraceae bacterium | reverse complement strand
TCCAGCGCCGGTTGGTGGCCACGGTAAAGTTGGAAACCGCCGTGCCAGACTGCGTGTACTTGGTCTCGGCATCCTTGCCGAGATTGCCGAGCAAAATCACTTTGTTGACGCTTCGAGATGCCATCTTACCCTGCACTGTATCACACACCAAGGTGGCGGACATTCCGTGGGCAACCCGGCTTGCCTTGGCCGGCGGCAAGACCGCCGGCGTTACCAGCACCAATCGGAGCTACTGCACCACGTGCGCGGTCAGCACCACGAATAACGCCTGGTCATGGGCTACGCCGATCCGCCCCACCACCACCTTCTGACCTTCTTTCACATCCACGCTCGCGCTGAGGTTCAGGTTGTGATCCACGTCGGGCCAGCGTATGGATGCCTCCATACTGTCCAGCCGAACCGTCGATCCATCTTGTGCCAAACCGGCAGCGTGAATGCCAAAGTTAGTTCGAACCGCTGCTCCCATGTTGTTCACCGATCCGCCGTCGCTGCTGGTGGCGACCCTTTCCCCAGTCCGGCTCCGCACCTCGATCTGATCCACCTGCCGGTAGTTCTTAAAGGGAAACGCGCCTTTGAGCTGCGCGACCACGCTCTCCAACTCCTTGGGGACGGCGCTGCCCACGCCGCTTTCGGCGTCCGTTCCCACAACCAGGTACACGGTCAAATCGATATTCTTGGGAGCGGCAGCCGGCGTGTCCAACTGCTTGACGGCTTCCTCGATCACCACCATCGAGCTCTTCTCGGCCGTCACCGCGATGGCGCGCATCTGGTTATTTTCGGTCCCCGAGGCCCCCAGCGCCCGCACCAGGTTCATCACCGGACCCGGGTCGGCATACTTCAGAACGAAGAGTCTCTCCACGTAGACGCTGGCCGGTTTGTTTTGCGAGTTCTTGTTATCCTGCGCCGCCCAAGATGCGGCGGCCAGCATGAGTAAAACAGCGATTCGTTTCATCTTCTTTCTCCTCTATCTTCCAGTAGCCAATAGATCACCACGTTCGGATCGGCGGTGGCCAACTGAACCATACGCAACGGTGGATCCTCCGCCTGCGCAGCCGGGGGCGCCGGCGGTGCGATTTCGGTGGCAGCCAACTCCGGCAGTTCCATCTCAGGCGGTACAGCCCGTTCGGCGCGAGCGGGCGCGGCCCGTCGCACAACGCGGCCCCTCGGAGCAGCGACCGTGAGAGAGCGGTCGCCTCTGCTTTGGCCCAGTGCCGGCCGGTCCACCACTGGCGCTGTTGCGACCATCCGCGGAAGCTCCGGCGCCGGCACAGTGCTCGGCTTCACCACCCAAACGACCACCGCCCCCGCGGCGACGGCCAACGCGGCCGCCCAAGCCCAGGGCCACACCACCCGCCGTTGCTGCGCATTCGCCAGCGCCACCAGCACCCGCCCTCGGACCGCGGCGTAATGTGCGGCCGCCAGCTGCTCCGCGTGGACTTCGCGCAGCCCATCCAGGCCTGCGCGTAAGCCGGCTGCCAGTGCGCGGCATTCTGCGCAGTCTCCCAGGTGCCGTTCCACCGCGGCCGCCTCGGCCGTTCCCAGGTCGCCGCCCGCGAAGAGAGCGACCCGTTCTTCCCAACCTGCACAAGTCATAAGCGCCTCCGCGAATAGCGCTCCACAAAATCGCGCATCTTCAACCTGGCCTTGGAAATCTGCGACCGCACCGTGACCACGCTGGACCCCAGTGCGCTGGCCACCTCCGCCGTCGAAAGCCCTTCCATGTCGCGCAACACCAGCGCGGCGCGTTCCTTTTCAGAAAGCACGCGCAGACTGCGCAGCAGCAGGGCTTTGCGTTGGGCGTCACCCGCGTTCTGCTGCGGATCGCGGCCGGCCGCAACCAGCTCCGGCTGCTCATCCACGGGCACTGTGTTCGGCCGGCGCCGCCGCGCATCGTGGCAAACGTTGACCGTCACCCGGTACAGCCAGGCGCCCAGATTGCCGGTCTCGATTTTGCCGAGGTTGCGATAGAGCCGTAGAAACACTTCCTGCGAAGCGTCCTCCGCGTCGTCCAGATTGCCGACGAGGCGGTAAGCCGTGCCCAGAACGAGCCGTTCATGGCGGCGCATCAAAAGATCGAAAGCCGCCCGGTCGCCGGCGCGGGCGGCTTCGAGTACGCTGTCCCAGCCTTCCGCTTCGTCGCCCGCTTCCACCGCCGCCAGTGCCAGAGTTTTCATCCTCTAATCAGATAAACTGCCGGCGGAGCCAAAGCGTGGATGCCATTTTTGGGGTGGACCTGGTGGGGCAGACCCCCTGGTCTGCGCGGGACGCCCTCGTCCCGCTCTCGCGCGAGGAATCCAGCCTTTCGTGAACCCAAAAAAGACCGACGCGGGCGCCGGCCGCAGACCAGGGGGTCTGC
>CAZZHN010000366.1:0-2387 GCA_964654065.1 uncultured Solibacteraceae bacterium | reverse complement strand
TAGTGGAGCAGATTCCGCCTTCCTCGCTGAAAGTCACGTTCAACGTCAAGGAAGGACCGAAGGTGAAGGTCGGCAAGATCACGATCACCGGCAACCAGGCCGAGAATCAGCGATGGGTGATTGCGGCGATGAAGAACCTTCATCCCTTCGGCGTTCCGCACTCGATCCTTTTTGAAAGCCTCTTTGCCAAGACCTACGACCAGGCCAAGCTGGAAGAGGACAAGGAGCGGATCCGCCAGGCCTACCAGGACCACGGATTCTTCGAATTCAAAGCTCTCGACGAGTCCGTCAAGATCATTCCCAGCGGCGGCCACGGGTGGCGCCTGCCACTAGTCAAGATGGAGACGCCGGGGATTTACGCCAACATCACCATTCCCGTGGAAGAGGGCCGGCTGTACCACTTGAACGCGATGAACTTCGTCGGCGTGAAGCTCTTCCGCGAGCCCTCCGTCCTGATGGGGCTGTTCGGCATGAAGAAGGGCGATGTGTTCTCCACCGACAAGCTGCGCAAGGGACTGGAGAACATGCGCAAGCTCTACGGCCAGTTCGGCTATATCAATTTCGTTCCCGAGCCTTCGTTCGATCCGCAGCCTGGCACGGACCAGATCGATCTGACGATCACGGCCGACGAGGGCAAGCAGTTCTTTATCCGCCGCATCGATTTTGCGGGCAACACGACGACCCGCGACCGCGTCATCCGGCGCGAGATCCTGCTGGACGAAGGCGACATGTTCAATACCCAGCTTTGGGACTTGAGCATTCTGCGCCTGAACCAGCTCGGCTATTTCGAGATGTTGAAAAAAGAAGAGGCGGCGGATATCAAGACCAACCCCGGCACCGACACGGTGGACATTACGCTCAAGGTGAGGGAGCGGGGCAAGAACACCATCGGGTTGAACGGCGGCGTTTCGGGCATCGCGGGCAGCTTTGTAGGGGCGAACTATTCCACCAACAACTTCCTGGGCTTGGGCGAGACCCTGTCGCTCAACGGGCAACTCGGCACGCGCCAGCAGAACGCGACCTTCGGATTCACCGAGCCGTATTTGTTCGATAAACCCATCCAGGCCGGGTTTACGGTTTTCGTCAGCCGCTTCGATTACAATCAGGCCCGCGAAGCTTCGATCCTTTACGGCCAGAACCTGCTGCCGCTGTTCAGCTCCATCTCTGGCCCCAACAACCAGAACCTGCTGAATTACATCCAGAACAGCAAGGGATTCAACGTGTCGGCCAGTTACCAGCTGCACCGCAGCTTCTGGCGGACCGGGATCACTTACGGATACCAGGTTTCGGATATCGTGACGCAGACCACGGGCGCCACCAACTATTTCGACTACATCGACTTCAGCGGTGTCTACGGGCCGAATGCGCTGCAGGGCATTCACACCAGCTCGATTACGCCGTCGGTTTCGTACAACACGGTCAACAACCCCATCAACCCGTCCGGCGGCAAAAGCATTTTCTTCTCTGTGGCGGCGGCGGGAAGCATCCTCGGAGGCAACGTCAACACGCTGCGGCCGGCGATTGACCTGAAGTACTTCAAGCCTTCGCCCATCTTCAGCCGAAAAAACATCATGGCGTTCCACCTCAGTACGTGGCTGATTACCGGCTACGGCGGCAAGCTGATTCCTCCGTTCTCGCGGAGCTTCATGGGCGGCGAGCAGGATGTGCGCGGCTTCAACATCTGGGGCATCACTCCGATCGCATTTATTCCCTCCACCGCCAGTGTGAGCGTCTACAACAGCGACGGGTCGCCGCGCACGCAGAACGTGGTGGTGGGCGGGGTGCTCACGCCGGAACCGGTGACGATGACCATTCCCACATACCAGATCATCACGCCGGGCGGCGACTGGCAGAGCTACGGGAACTTCGAATACCGGATTCCGATTGTGGGCAACACCGTCACCCTGGTGCCGTTTTTCGATGCCGGCGTGAACCGGATCATGCGTCCCAGCCAGCTTACGATGGATCCGCAGCGCGTGGCGGACCTCAACGAGCAGTTTCCGGCGGCTGGGTATGACGGCAGGGTGCAGATTGCGCCGGGCACGGAAATGCCGCGGGCGTCCACCGGCCTCGAGATTGATGTCGTTCTGCCGGTCGTCAACGCGCCCTTCCGGATTTACTTTGCATACAACCCGCTGCGGCTGGATACGAACATCCAGACGCCGATTGCCGCGGACCGGACCATGTTCCCCAATGTGGCGACCTACAACAACGCGGTCGCCAACTATGGGCCGCTGTATCCCTGGGACGAGAAGTCGACCATGCTGCGCTTTACGGTCGGGCGGACGTTTTAGCCAATACGCGCCGCGTCCCGCTATGATAGGATTTCACGTTTAGGAGTTTGAGCTTGAAAAAGAATGTAGCCGCAATTCCCGCGCTGCTCTGCT
>CAZZHN010000365.1:0-2393 GCA_964654065.1 uncultured Solibacteraceae bacterium | reverse complement strand
TGGCAGTAGGAGATCTCCATGTCGGCAGTTTTGGAACCTGGCGCGACACGGAGGGCCGGTTGTCCTGGGGCGTCGATGATTTCGACGAATCGTATCCTTTGCCTTATACAAATGACCTGGTGCGCCTGGCGGCCAGTGTCAAGATTGTTATCGACTCGGAAGAGCTGACCATCAGATTCAAAGAAGGCTGCAGCGCCATTTTGGAAGGATATGAGAAGGCGCTGAAAGCCGGCGGTTGCCCGTTTGTTCTTGCTGAACATGAAAAGAACCTGGATCGACTGGGGGTTGAGGCATTCGAGCCCCCGAGCAGTTTTTGGGAGAAGCTAGATCATCTCCGGGTTGTGCATCACGGCCTGCCTCGCGATGTGAAGAGAGTCTTAGGGAAAACGCTTCCAAATCCAAATCTGGATTACAAAGTGGTGCGCAGGGAAGCGGGCCTGGGGAGCCTCGGGCAACAACGATTTGTCGCTATTGCCAGTTGGGAAGGAGGCCACATCGCACGAGAAGCGAAAGCCATGCTGCCCTCGGCAAGTGTTCGGCTGAATGGTGGCATCGGAAATCACCAGTCCTACTATCAGAAGGCTATCCAGTTCGCTGTGCGATCGCACGATCCATTTCAGAGAATTACGGGAACGTGGCTGATTCGCCGCCTCTCGCCGGAATCAAATCCCATTGAGATTGCCGACTTGCCGAAAGAACGCGACGAAGAAACGCTTCTCTACGCAATGGGCTCTGAAGCCGCGAATATTCACCTGGGAAGCAAGCGGCAAGTCGCCAACATTTTGCGGGACCTGCGACGCAGAAAATCAGATTGGTTGCGCTCTGCGGCCCGGGATATGGCAAAAACCATAGAAGGCGATTGGAAGAAGTACAGGGACTCTTGAGGCCAATGCAGCGCTTGCGGCGCCCGATGCGGGAGCTGGCCGGGGCCATTATCCTGTCCGCGGACCTGGAGCGCGAATCGGCCGCCAGCCAGACCCAAGTGCGTGGCGTAGAGCGCGCCCGCGAGGTCTAATTCACGGCCAGCGTGACGCCGTCCTGGCTGGCCACGCCGCCGACCGTGACGTGCACCGGAACGCTGTTGCCGGGCTGTACGCTGGCCGGAATCTCGGCATTCACTTGCAACACGCCGGGCATCATGCCCGGAGCCGCGCCGGCGTATTTCACCGTGGCGGGCTGGCCGCCGATATCGACGGTGACTGTGGCCACGGGTTTGGGCAACACGTCCACGGCGGGGCGGCCGTCGACGCCGGGCGGGTCGGTCACGCCTTCGCCGGTGGCCCAGATGCTGACGATCGAACCGCGCGCCGCCGGGTTGTTGGCGGAGTTGATGCTGTAGTCCTGGTTGAGGATCGAGCCCCGGCCGGTGCCGCTGGCATTGATGGTGAAGATGCCGGGCGCGGTCGCGGAGATGGGAACCGCCAGCGGCGCGCTGCGGACGCCCTGATATTCCACCTGCACGTGCGTGGTCGAGTTGAATGCTCCGAAATAGGGCACCGCCGCGGCAGACTGGGTGGCCGAAACATACCACAGCGGGGCCGGCACGCCATCGAAAAGAATGCGCACGCCGGCCATCGATGTGCTCACCATGCCATTGGAATCGAGCGCGGAGAGCGTGGTCAGCGTGGCAGGTCCCATGTTGGTGCCCCAGACGACCACCATCTGCCCGGGAGCGATCGCGCTGGCGTAGGACGCCGCGTTGGTCACGGCCGCCACCACCGGCTGCGGCACCGGCTTCGAGGCCGGCGGAAAATCGAGCAGGGTAATCGAATAGGCTGGAAACACCGTGGTCACCGCTCCGGCGTTGGTGGCCACGTCGGGCTGCGCCACAAGGGCGCCGAGATTCGCCCCGCTGTAAAGCCAGACGTGCGCGGCGGCGCCGGCCGAGAAGTTGGCGAGGTTGAGCGTGCTCGACAGGTCGTTGGCAGTTTTGTTGATGACCACGGCGGTGAGGTTGAGGTCGGAGCGCAAGGCGCCGTAGACGGAAAGCTGACTCTGGTCGGCGCTGTTGGCCTGGATGCCGGTCTCGCCAAAGGCGCCTCCGATGCCATCGTAATTGCGGTACATGCGGAAGGCGAAGGCGCCCGGATCGGTGGGTTTCGGCGGACCCCAGAGCGTAGCCAGATCCGCACCTTCGCGGCCAAAGATGCCCAGGATGTCGGCTTGAGCGAGAGCGCCGGTGATCGTATCCAGCGAGCCGAAGCTGTACTCGGTGATGGCCAGTTTGGTTCCTGGGTAGTTGGAATTGATGATGGCCTTGAGACGCGGGATCAACTGCGGTGCGGTGGGCGCGCCGTTATTGGTCGGGTCGCAAATCCAGTAGTTGCCGTCGACGATATACGTAGGATCCCACCACTCGCGGGTAGAATCGAGGAGGCTGGCCGGGTCCGAAC
>CAZZHN010000364.1:0-2413 GCA_964654065.1 uncultured Solibacteraceae bacterium | reverse complement strand
GCAATTCCAAAACTCGCTCGCATTCCAAATCCTCCGTTTTTCCTCAGTCAAAGTGTACCTGTGGCACACTGCATCTCTTTTGAGATGCTGTTGTAGCGTAGCCGGAAATTGGCATGGGCGTCAAGTACATTTGGCGCTCTTGTTCTTGCGGTCTGATCGTAAACGTACTAGGCTTTCTTCCGCGCCGAATAGTACTTTAGGTGGATCGCTCGGTACCCCGTCCGGCCTAGCTGGCCATCAAATTCAGTAAGCAATTTAAAATCAACAATTTATGGATAACACGGCAAGCTGGTGGCGGATGGGATCAGGGCTGGCCGGAGCCACCATCGCCTCCGCTCCGAACCCTGGAGCCTATGGTACCAAAAGCAAAGCGAAAGGGGCGCGCACTGGCATCGCGCAGCCGACTCTCGGCAGCCTCGGTCCGCTGCCGCAATTCCTCGAGCAGTTTCTTGCCGCGTGCCGCTTCCGGACCCGCCTCGCGGAGGCGATTCTCGGCATCTTCGGCGCGCCGGAGCTGCTCCTCAAGCAGGTTCTTGAAGTGCCCCGCCTGCGACGCTGCCTCGTGCAACCGGTTCTCGGCGTCCTCGGTGCGCCGCAGTTGCTCGTCCAAGAGGTTCTTGTAGTGGCCGGCCTGCGATGCCGCCTCCCGCAACCTAATCTGCGCGTCTTCAGTGCGCTGCCGCTGGTCCTCCAGGAGGTTGCGATAGTGCCCGATTTGTCCCTCCGCGCCCTGCCCAAGCGCCTCGATCAGATTGATGGAGTGCTGCGAACGCCGCTCTACCTCCAGCGACGACGTGCCCTCCATGATCTGGTCGCATAGATCGAATATTCCGCCGGCTGCAGCACAGGGTTGGCTGATACGATAACCATCGATCGCATTCAGCACTGCCGCATTACTTTGGGGGGCTTTGCAAACGGCCACAAAAGCACGATAGCAAGGCTCCTGATAGTCGGCCGCGGCAAAGGACAGGTTAAATATGGCGTCCAACTCCTGCCCAAACTCCGGTGCGCCCTGCGCCCAGAGATGGTTCTTGGTCAACATCATGCGGAGCCACGCCATGGTATTGCCGTGGTTCCAGATGCGGAACGGGAGCCCGGTTTCCTCGACCCACTTTCGCACCGTCTCGATCTCCGGAAGGCCCATTTCCACGTGCTCTCGCAGGGCGGGCAACTCCACCTGCTTCCGCATCTGAATGAAGCGGTAAATCAGGCGCTCACAGGCCTCGTTCAGCGGGGTGCGAAACGGAAAGCACAGCAGTACCGCGCCTCGTGCGACGCGCAGCAGTTCTCGCAGAAAGGATTGCCTGTCGGCTGCCGGGATGTGCTCTAGCGTATCCGCAGAGAGCACGAAGTCGAAGGTGCCGTCCGAAAACGGCAGCGAGAGCGCCGAGCCGACCGCATAGTTTTGAAGGCCTGGCTCCTGGTGCAGGTCGACTACGAACGTCCTGGCATCGGGGACAAAGGCGGACGCCAATGACCCAAACCCGGGCCACATCACTTCGGAGTGCCCGCCGACGTCGAGAAGCGCGCAGGGAGAGGCACCGCGAACAGCAGCGGCCAGGTGAGCCGCGATGGTGTATCGCTCGTATACATCGAACGGCAAAAGCTCCGTTCGCTGATCGGGGACGGGAACGAACGCCACCCCGATCTGGTTGGGCGTGTTCATTGAACCGCCCATCATCATAGCATCCGAGGCGCATTTGGCTTGGCAACGGCACGGTCGTGATTCGGCAGCATCGGGGTCGGCGTTTATACGGTTACGCTGCCGAGCACGACCGCGTTGCGGCACCAGTCGGCCGGGTCCCGTTCACACCCACAGAACCGCGTCAACGGCAGGTGAGCGGCCGAGCCAGGCGACCAAACGCCGAGCCGAATCCGGTACTCGCCGGGCGGAACCTCTGCCGGAACCACCACGAGCCGGCGTGAATATACCAGGCCCAGCGGGTCGGCAGTCTCGCCCAACAGAGGGTAGTCACCCTGAAAGCGGATTGCGCCAGCCTCATCGACAAAGTGAACAAACACGCACCAGTCATCAGGCATTTTCTCAATATGCCAGCGGAGGTCCAGTGCCAACACTCGCGGCTGGTCCGTATTGATCTGGAAGTGCAACAGAGTTATGGAGCGGGCGAACTCGGCGCCGAAGTTCATCAGCCGTATGCTCTTGACGAAGCGGCCGATCGCCATGCCGGTCCGGCTCTTTCGCGCGACCCGAGTAACCGGCAACTCGCGAAAGCCAGGGTGCGAGTGCAGCAGCGAGCAGACCTCGTCGAGCGACGCCAGTGCGTCCGGCTCACCGTCGCCCAGGTTCGGCATTCATACCCCCTTGGACAGCGCAGCAGACAAGTGGCGCATTCCGTCGGAAACGCGGCCCTCCGCTTCACACCAGTTATGATACGCGGCGGCAAAAGCGCCG
>CAZZHN010000363.1:0-2419 GCA_964654065.1 uncultured Solibacteraceae bacterium | reverse complement strand
CTGAAGCGGATGATGAAGTGCGGCAAAGCCGCCTGTGCCTGCCACTCAGACCCTGGCAAGCGCCGCATGTGTCGGTGGCGGCGAAAAAGGGGGCCATTTTGGCGGGCAGGAATGGGCCAGAGGTGCGGTTACGCCATGGCTGCCGACAAGCACGTCGAAGGATTAAGCGAGGAGGCCTGATTGTCAGGCCGGTTTGTTCTCGGCTCCTCCGGTCTGCGGTGCACGATACGACTTGCCCTTGACCTTCAGAATGATCGCCCCTTCGACCAGGCGATCCAGGAAGGCCATTGCCAAAGGGCCGTCGGCAAGGTATTCTCCCCATTTATCGAAGTCCACGTTGGTCACCAGAGCCGTGGAACGCTTCTGGTTTCGCGAGGCGATGATCTTGTACAGCAGATGGGCCGCCTGCGGACATTCGGTGCGCTCGATCCGGTCGAACCCGAACTCATCGATAATCAACAGATCCGGACTCGCATAGCGACGCAAGCGGGCCGGAAGCGTTTTATCGGCAAGCGATGCGGTCGGATCCGCAAGCACTTCGGCGGATGTCCGGTACATAACGCGATAACCGCGCACGCAGGCTTTCTGTCCTATGGCTTGAATGATATGGCTCTTGCCCACGCCGCTCCAGCCCACCAGCACCAGATTGGTCCGGCGACGGATAAAGTCGCCGGTGGCCAGTTCCTCGATCTGCCCACGGTCGAAGGCTTTCGGATTGAACAACCAGTTGAATCCTTCCAGCGCCTTGTTTTCCGCGAACCGGGCTTCCCGGATGCGGCGTGCTACGGCACGTTCGCGGCGAGCATCGGCCTGCGCGCCCGGCAGCAGGTCGAGGAACTGCAGGTGAGAAAGACTCTCCTTCTCGGCTCGGGCGAGGACGTCCTCCATGGACGCGGGCTCCAGCGGAATCCCGAGCGCCGTGAAGTGGCTCAGGCACTGGTCACGAAGCTGAGTTGTCGTCATCTTCTTCATCGCGGTTCGCCGTTTCTTCCAGCAGCGGCTGATACCCGGCCGTAGAGCGCGGGTCGAGGGAGTTCTGCCGGAGCAGTTCGCTGAGCTGGTTGCGCGCTTCGACGGCAAGCGATTCCCAACCGGAACGGGGCCGTGCCTGCGCTGCCAGAATCCGCTCTACGGCCGACCACGAGAAAGCACGGTAGCGCGCGGCCCGTTCCAGAGCGCGTACAAGGTCCTCGCGATGATAGATAGACAGCAGAGCAAGCACGCGTGCCGCCTCGTCTTTGCCGCAGCGCCTGACGCGAATCAGTTCGTCGAGAAACACAACGCCTTCCGGTCCGAACTCCGCGAAACGCTGTTTCAGCAACTCGTACTTATGCCGGTGATCGCGTCCGGGCGCATGTTCCGCGCGGCTGCGTTTCTCCCCGTTGGTTCCGGAAGGACACAGCTCATGGCGTGCGATCTCCTTCACGTCGGGCCCATAGACAATGAGTTCCTTTTCGGTGATGCGCACCGGCAGCAGTTCTCCGATGCGCTGCCGGGGAACCGAATAGAAGTTCTGCAGATATGCGACGTGGCCTTCGGGATTCACCGTCCGGTACAGGACCTGAGCGGTGTCGTAAGGGCTTGCGGGCAAGGCGAGCGGGTATGGTTTCTCTTCCTCGTATAAGTCGATGGGGCGACGTCCCGTTTCGCGGTGGATGCGCACATCGGCGGTCTCGGCAAGCCAGCGAATGGCGATCTCGTTGAGGTGCTGCAGCGAAGTGAATGTGCGGCCATTGAGAAGGTTTGTCTCGACATATGCGAAAGGCCTTTCCACTTTGCCTTTTGTTTCGGGCCGATGCGGTCTGCAGGCCCACGGCTGAAAACCGCAGTGCGTGGCGAACGAGAGAAAGCGCGTGTTGTAAACGGGCTGGTCGCCGTCATAACTCGTCACAACCACTTTCATGTTGTCGTAAAGACAGGTGGCGGCCAGGCCACCCAGGTATTCGAATGCCCGAACGTGCTCGCGGATCGTGGTGGCAAAATCCTGCGCTTCCACAAACCGCAGATACTGGCGGCGCGAATAACCCGGCACATAGCTGAAAGCATGCACACGCCGCCGGCCTTCGGCGGTGAACGGAATGTCGTAAGGCGAGTAATCCATCTGTGCCTGCACACCTGGAGCTGTTTCGAATCGCCGTACCGGCGGCTTCGGCGGATGCGGCCTCAGCGTGCGCAGCCGTTCCCGCACGATGGTACAGGCGCCCTGAAAACCAAGCCTGCGCAACTCCTCATGCAGTCGAACCGCAGTCAGGTTCGGATAGCGCTCCAGCAGTTGCGCGATCCGATCCGCATACGGATCGAGCAGGCTCGGCCGCGGCAGCGGCTCCGTTTCCGCGATGCCGGATCTGCGATCCTGCCGTTCCCTCAGCACGCGGGACACGCTCTTGCGATCGATCCCGAGCATGCGGGCGATACTGCG
>CAZZHN010000362.1:0-2449 GCA_964654065.1 uncultured Solibacteraceae bacterium | reverse complement strand
GGAATTGCATGAGCAACTCGTTGGCAACCATGCCGCCATCGGCGCGCAGCGTGGCGAGGTGGATTCCAGAATCCTGTTCCATCGCATCCAGCACCTCGCGCGTCTGGAAGGCGGTCGCCTCCAGTATGGCGTGCGCCAGGTGGCCCTTGTTCGCATAGCGCGTCAGCCCGGCGATCACGCCGCGTGCCGAGTCCTTCCAGTAGGGCGCATACAGCCCGGAGAACGCGGGTACGAAGTACACGCCGCCGTTATCCTCCACGCTGCGTGCCAGGGCTTCGATGCCGTCGCTGGAGGCGATCAGGCCGAGGTTGTCGCGCAACCATTGCACCAGTGCACCGGTCAGCGCGACGCTGCCTTCCAATGCATAGCAGGCCGGCTGGCTGCCCAGCCGGTAGGCGACCGTGGTGAGCAGGCCGCAGGTGGAAGTCACCGGCTGCCCGCCGGTATTCATCAGCAGAAAACATCCGGTGCCATACGTGTTTTTGGCCTCGCCCGGCTCAAAGCAGGCTTGCCCGACAAGCGCAGCTTGCTGATCCCCCAAAATGCCGGCCAGCGGCACTCCCTTTACGGCGTCCCAGCACGCGCGGCCGTATACTTCGCTGCTGGAGCGGATCTCGGGCAGCAGGGCGCGTGGGATGCTGAACGCGCGCAGCATCTCCTCATCCCAGTCCAGCGTGAGGAGGTTCATCAGTTGGGTACGGCTGGCATTGGTGACGTCCGTGACGTGGATGCCGCCGCCCGCGCCGCCGGTCAGTTCCCACGCCAGGAACGCGTCGATATTGCCGAATGCCAGCTCCCCGGCTTCGGCGCGCCGCCGCGCCCCGGCGACGTGATCGAGAATCCAGCCAATCTTGGCCGCACTGAAATAGGTCGCCAGCGGCAGTCCGGTCCGCGCGCGGAAACGGTCCTGGCCGCCATCGCGCGCCAACTGGGCAACCGCGTCTGCGACGCGCGTGTCCTGCCACACCAGGGCGTTGTACACCGGCTGGCCCGTCTTGCGGTCCCACACCACGGTCGTTTCGCGCTGGTTGGTAATGCCGATGGCCGCCAGGTCGCCGGGCGCAAGGCCGCGGCGCTCCATGGCTTCCGCCACCACTTCCCGCGTCCGGCTGACGATTTCCAGCGGATCGTGCTCCACCCATCCCGGCTTGGGATAGATCTGGCGGTGCTCCTTCTGCGCCACGGCAACCGCCGTCCCCTTGCGGTCGAACACCATGAACCGCGTGCTAGATGTCCCCTGATCGATGGCTGCGATATATTTCGCCACGTGGCCACCTCCCAAGTACTCTGTGCTAGCACAAAAGTGTGAGCGGGCGCTGGAGGCCCGGGCTAAAGGCCGTTCCATTCACCTATCGCAGCCGCAGGCTGTTGCTCACGACGGTAACGCTCGATAGCGCCATGGCGGCGGACGCCAGCATGGGGGAGAGCAGGCCGAGTGCAGCCACCGGGATGCCAAGCGTGTTGTAGGCGAAGGCCCAGAAGAGGTTCTGGCGGATGATGCGCATCGTCCGGCGCGAAAGCTCGATTGCGTCGGGCACGCCATTCAGGTTGCCGCGCATCAGCGTGACGTCGCCGGCCTCGATGGCGATGTCGGTACCGGAGCCCATGGCGATTCCCAGATCCGCCTGTGCCAGCGCCGGCGCGTCGTTGATGCCATCGCCGACCATCGCAACGCGCTTTCCGCCGGCCTGCAGCTTACGAATCTCGGCGGCTTTCTGGTCGGGCAGCACTTCTGCCAGCACGTGTTCGATGCCGGCCTCGCGCGCCACTTTTTCGGCAACGGCGCGGCTGTCACCGGTGAGCATCCATACTTCGAGCCCCATGGCGCGCAATCGGCCGACGGCGGCGGCGGCTTCGGGCTTGATGGTGTCGGCGATTTCGAAGCTGCCGGCTGCCGCGCCGTCCACGTTAACGGCGACGCCCGGCCGGCCTACCACTACGTCGCGCCCTTCCACGCGGGCCCGCACGCCGTGCCCGGCCGCGGCGGTGAATTCAGCTGGCTCCGCCAGCGCGATGCCGCGCCCCGCAGCCGCCTCCACCAGCGCCTTGCCCAGCGGGTGTTCGGAGTAGCGCTCTGCTCCGGCGGCGAGCCGCAGCAACTCCGCTTCGGTGAAACCCTCAGCCGGGCGGATGGCTGTGACCACCGGCCTGCCGTGCGTCAGCGTGCCGGTCTTATCGAGCACCACCGTGTTGATGCGATACGCCATTTCCAGCGCCTCGCCGCCCTTGATCAGAATGCCGCGCTCGGCGCCGCGGCCGGTGGCCACCATGATTGCGGTGGGTGTGGCCAGACCCAGCGCGCAAGGGCAGGCGATGATCAGTACCGCAACGGCGTTCACCATCGCCGCGGCAAGCGGCCCCAGCAAAAACCATACTGCGAAAGTGATGGCCGCAGCCGCCAGCACGCCCAGCGTGAAGTAGCCGCTCACCACGTCCGCCAGCCGCGCCA
>CAZZHN010000361.1:0-2508 GCA_964654065.1 uncultured Solibacteraceae bacterium | reverse complement strand
TCTGATGCCCGGAATTTCCAGTTACGATTGGCTGAGTTTTTGGGGGCAGGTCAGATGCCCGGAATTTCCAGTTACGATTGGCTGAGTTTTTGGGGGCAGGTCAATGCCCGGAATTTCCAGTTACGATTGGCTGAGTTTTTGGGGGCAGGTCACCAGCCGATCGCCTTCGCCTAACGTGGGAGAACGTTGTGGGAGCACCCGGCGGTGTCGCTGTCGCGCCCTACCACGGCTTGTTCGCCACAATTCGTTCCGTGAATCAAGGGTTTCCCAAGGACCGCCGACTGCGGGTGCTGTGCGGAGATCCGCCAATTGACTGGACCGGCGTCGAAACCCGAGACGACATCGCGCCATTCCTGGGCTTCCGCGACGAGCACTACGCCAGCGCGGTCCGTTATAACGTCCTCGCCTTACGTAGGAAAGCGTTGTTGATTATGGGCAGCGGACACTTCCAGCGGCGCGAAGGCAAACCCGGCGCGATCGAGCAAGAGATGATCCAGGCTTTCGTGAAGGCGTACGTGATACTTCCCGGAAGTAACATCGTGGGAACCTACGACGATCTCGATGCGCGCTTCGAGGAGCACGCCGCGCCGCTGCTGATGGAGATGAAGGGCAGTTGGCTGGCTGGTCTGTCGCGTTGGCAGGAGTCGCCGGTGATTGGCTACCCCGCTACGACTGCTCTCAAGACGAAGACGGGGACATGGGAGCAGACCGCCGACGCCTACCTGTACTTGGGACCGCGAGACAAATTGACCCAGGGCGGCGAAGCGTTTGATCTGGAGGGTACGCCTTACGGAAATGAGCTTCGCCGCCGGTGGAGGATCATTTTCCCAAAGCCTCCCGAGACGTTGCCGAAGTCCGACGGCAAGGAGCATCCCTTGTTCCAACGTATGGCAACAGCCGCACCAGCGCTGCCCCGTGTGCCCGCACCCAACTGAAATCGTTGGCTGGCGGTCGGGAAATGCCGATCGAAGCGAGTACATCGCTGCTGGAAGATAGTTGCTGATAATAGTAAATATCGCCCTCAATTTGTGAGCACATCAAGCCCGTGTTTGATGCCTTCCGGCATCGTCTACAACAGGGCAAGCGTTCAAGGCGGCGAATGCTATCAGAACCCGACACGCTGTTCCAGCGAGTGGAATCGCTGGTCCGTTCGCAGATTGTCCCATACATAGCTGACTTCCAGCTCGATCAGACCCGGCACATGCTGCTGATACCCTCTTTCCAGCCACTCGAACGCCCGATCTCGATCTCCGAGTGCTGCGTAATATCCCGCGAACATCAGCGGAGAGACATAGTTCCGTCTTGAGGATCTTGTGAGTTTCACCAGGGCCGCTTCAGCTTGCAGTCTGTTTCCGGAAGCGGCCCAGGCGTGGGCGACGCCCGCCAGACATACTACCCCATACGAGTCCCTCGCCTGTTCAAAAGCCGCGATCGCTTCGGGCCACTTCCCTTGCAGCTCATAACCGCGCGCGACGTAAAGGTACGCGCCGGTGAAAGCCGGATCCATCTCCAGTACGCGCTGGCTTTGCGCGATTGTCTTATCCCCAGCGCGGGAGTCGCAGTAGAGCCATGCCAAGTGCATGGAGCCCAGAATATCGAGCGGAGCGAGATCGATGGCGCGTCTGTTTTCTTCAAGGGCCTCATCGAACCGCTTCCGCACCTGAAGGTACTGCGAATACCCCAGGTGATTCATGGAGTCATTGGGGTTCAGCTCGATTGCCCGGTGGAACTCCCGTTCCGCGCCAGTCCAATCCCAGTCGTACCAAAGCTTGATTCTGGCAAGAGTCTGATGCGCCTCCGCAAGGTTGGTATCGAGTTCGAGCGCCTTTGCGATATCGGCGCGCGCCTCCGGCGCCACCTTGGCAGGGTCTGCGGAGCCAATGTCCGCGCCCAGCGATGTGTAGCAGCCCGCCAGCGCCGCCCATGCCTCGGCATTGCCGGGCTCTTTTTCGGCGGCCTGACGGAAATAGCCGATGGCCGTCTCCGCCGCTGAGCGGTTCCTCCTGTTCCAGAGGAACCGGCCTTTCAACAAGGCATCGTAGGCCTCAGGATTGGAGGAGCGCCGTTTGGCGAGCCTGGCGTCCTCTTCCGGAGTGAGTTTCACCTTCACCTGATCGGCGATGGCCTTCGCCACCTGTCCCTGTAGTCCGATGATGTCGGCCATCTCGCGTTCGTAGCTGGCCGCCCAGAGATGACGATCCTGGCGCGCATCGAGAAGCTGCGCCGTGACGCGCACGTTATTACCCGAACGCACCACCGAACCCTCGATAACCGCATCGACGCTGAGCTCGGCGGCAATCTCGGGCAGGTTTTTCTTCGTGTGCTTGAACTGCATCACGGACGTCCGCGAAATGACCCGAAGCGAGTGGATCTGCGCTAGGTCCGTGATCAACTCGTCGGTCATTCCGTCGGCGAAGTATTCCTGATTGGAATCGCCAGAGAGGTTATCGAGGGGAAGCACAGCAATGGATCCTATTCGGGCAGGCGGGCTTTCGCGTGACCAGCGGA
>CAZZHN010000360.1:0-2524 GCA_964654065.1 uncultured Solibacteraceae bacterium | reverse complement strand
ACCCGTATTTAAGCCTTGAGAGGGCTCCGTCCTAACCGTTAGACGATAGCGCCGCGCGGCAGAATTTCATCTTATCAGAATCCAGCCCACCTGCGGCCTCGGTCGCGCGGCGGCAGCCGGTCAGTCGGTCTCGCGGGATAATGAAAGGGCTATGCGGCGGCTGCCTCTCCTCATTCTGCTCCCCTGCCTCCTCGCCGCCGAGGGTCACTGGACCAAGTTCACGGCCGGTCCGTTCGAGGTGTTGACCGACGCCGGCGACCATGGCCGCGAGACGCTGGTTCGCTTCGAGGAGTTCCGCCACGCCCTGGGTGAGGTTGTGGGGGAAACCGACCTGCATACGCCGCAGCCGGTGCGCGTCCTGCTTTTCAAGAACGTCCGCGGATGGATCACCAATGAGTCGATCATTCAGGGTCGCGACCGCTACGCGATCGTCCTCGAGGACAAAGCCCCGGTTTCGCCGGCCGTGTGGAGCGAGCTCACCCGCCTGTTTCTGGCGGCCAACACGGCGCAAATGCCGCCGGCTTTCGAACATGGCCTGACCGAGTTCTTCTCCACTTTCGACGTCAAAGGCATCCACATCACCGTCGGCATCCCGCCGCCGCAGCCGGATCTCGATTGGGCCCGCATCCACCTGCTCGTGACTACGCCGGAGTTTTTCGGACGCATCAAAGTGCTCCTGTACAATCTGCGCAAAGGCGTGGATGAGGATCCGGCCTATCACAATGCGTATGGCAAATCCGCCGCCGAAATCGAGGCGCTGGCCAGGCAGCATTTCGAGGCGGGAAATTTTCAGCCGGGCACGATTTCCAGCTTGCCGATGGCGCCGAAAGACTTCATCGAGCGGCCTGTCGCCGATTCCGACGCCCGTCTGGCGCGCGGAGACCTCCTGGCCGGCGACGCCTCCGCTGCCGAATACGAAGCCCTGCTGCACGCCCGCGTGAAGGTTGCAGAAGCCGAAGAAGGGCTTGGATTGCTCGCGCTCCGTGCTCATCAACCGGATGAGGCCCGGCATCACTTTTCGGCTGCCATGGATGCTTCCAGCACCAGCGCCCGCTGTTACATCGAGTACGCGAAACTCGAGCCGGACAACGCCAAGGCAACGCAGGCCCTGCTGCGCGCCGCCGGCATCAATCCCAAGCTCGATGAACCGTTCGCCCTGCTGGCCGCGCGCGACACGGATCCCGCGAAACGCATCGCGCACTGGAAGGCCGCCGCCGACCGCAATCCGCGCAATCCCGCCTACTGGAAGGCACTGGCCGAGTGCTACCTGGCCGACCACAACTATGCAGAGGCCGCCAAAGCGTGGAGCTCCGGCGAGCAGGCCGCCACCGATCCGGCCGAGCGCCAGCGCATGCGCCAGGCGCGGATCGCGATCGAGCAGCAGCGCGGGGACTATGAGGCCGCCGAAAGACAGCGGCAAGCAGAGGAAGACGCGCGCGCGCTCGCTCAGCTCAAGCAGCAGGCGGTCGCCAACGTGCACGCGCTCGAAGCCAAATACAACGACGGCTCCGCCCAGGCCGCCGCGAAGCCCGTTCCGTGGTGGGACGGCCCCAGCCCGAGCGGAAAAACCCGCGGCCTGCTGACGCAGGTGGACTGCCTGGGGGCCCAGGCGCGCCTCGTCGTCGCGACCGACGATCACAAGACCGTCAAGCTTCTGGTCTCCAATTCCGCTAAAGTGGCGATTCTCGGATCCGGCGGGCAGGCTCTGGGATGCGGGCGCCAGGCGCCGCGCTCCGTGTCCATCGAATACTTCCCAAAACCCAACGCCCGGCTGGGCACTGCCGGCGAAGTGGCCACCATCGAGTTCCAGTGACCCGCTCCGATGACACGGCGCCCGCTCGCTGGCTGCCGCTGGCCGTCTTTCTGCTCTCCTCGGCCATCAACTACCTCGACCGCCAGTCGCTGGCCACGCTGGCGCCCCTGGTGCGCGCCGAGTTTCATTTGTCGAACGCGGATTACGGGCTCATCCTCGGCGCCTTCTCGATCACCTATGCCGCCGGCGCGCCCCTTGCCGGATTGCTGATCGACCGCGCCGGCCTCAACCGCGTCGTCACCATCGCCGTCGGCGTATGGTCGTGCGCCGGCATCGCCACCGGCTTGACGCATGGATTCGCCGGCTTGTTGAGTTGCCGGGCCGTGCTCGGTGCCGGCGAATCGGCCGGCATTCCCGCGGCCGGCAAGGCCATCCGCCAATATCTGCGGCCTGCCGAGCGCGCCCTCGGCAATGCGATGAACCAGGCCGGTGTGAGCTTGGGAATGGTGCTGGCCCCGCCGCTGGCAACCTGGCTGGCCATTCAGGCTGGATGGCGCGCCGCCTTCGTCGCCACCGGTGTATTGGGTCTGCTCTGGATCCCTTTCTGGAGGTGGACGGCGGGAGCCGCTGCGCCGGTCGCCGGCGCGAAAACGGACGGCCTCGCCAGATTCCTTCGCGACCGGCGCCTGTGGGCCTTCGTTGCCGCCAACGCTTTGAGCATGATCGGCTACTCGCTCTGGACCAACTGGACTACGCTTTATCTTGTGGACG
>CAZZHN010000359.1:0-2526 GCA_964654065.1 uncultured Solibacteraceae bacterium | reverse complement strand
GACGATCCCTCTTCCGGCCGAGTTTGCGCCAGAACCTGACATCTGCCCCTATCTGGCGGCCGAACCGCCGGGGCACGACGGCCATTTGGTGTACGATATTGATGCTATGAAAGCGCTGCGGCCGGGTTTTGCATACACTGCAAGCAAAACCCACGAAAGGAGCTGCAGCAGTTATGGAACAGTTTATCGGATGCGATGCACACAAGCAGTTCTCGGTGTTTGTCGCGGTGAACGAAAAGGGATGCGCTGGCGAGGCCCTGCGGGTCGCGCACGATCGGCAGTTGTACCGTGAGTTTCTGACGCAACTTCCACCACACTCGGCGATAGCGGTGGAGGCCAGCGGGCACTATAGTTGGCTGGTGGATGAGATGGAACGGTCGGGTCACTGCCCCAAGCTGGCCAATCCGCTCGAGGCCAAGCGGCGCATGGGATTGACCAAGAAGACCGACAAGCTGGACGCGCGAGGACTAGCCATCCTGCTGCGCAACGGCACTCTTCCCGAAGTGTGGATCCCGCCGAGTGAATTACGGGACCAGCGGGAGCTGCTGCGAATGCGCATCTTTCTGGTGCGTTTAAAGACACGAGTCAAGAATCGTATCCACGGCACCCTGGCGCGTCACAACGTGGTGGTGCCTGGAGCTGATCTATTCGGTGTGGAAGCCCGCCTTCGCCTCGCGTCGCGTTTGCCGGAACTGCCGCTACACAGCCGTGAGGCCGTCGAGCGAGAACTGGCAACACTGGATTTTCTGGAGACTCAGGTCGAGTCCGCCGAGCGACAACTGGAGGCAATCATGAAGGTGAGCGTCGAGGCGGATCTACTGAAGACGCTACCCTGCGTGGGCAAGATTCTCAGCATGGTCCTCATGCTGGAAATCGGCAGAGTGGGTCGATTTCCTAGCGCTGCGCATCTGGCCAGCTACGCTGGCTTGGTGCCCCGCGTGCATTCCAGCGGTGGGCATACCCGCATGGGCCAGGTCTGCGGAAATGTGAACCGGAATCTGAAGTGGGCGTTCGTTGAGACCGGAAACTTAGTGGTGGTCAACCAGCGCCGCTTAGCGGGCACCCATGTGGTTCGGCTATATCAACGGATCAAGCGTGCCAAGAATCACCAGAAGGCAGTGGTCGCTGTGGCACGTCACTTAGCCGAAGCAGCGTGGTGGGTGCTCACCAAGCAAGAGGTTTATCGGGAGCCGCGAAACTTGCGGCAGGCTCTTTCGTCGACGCACGGGTAAGCGCGGCTATTCCGCTAGCCCAACGAGGCTGAATATTGATTGCGACACCCGGTCCGCGGAAAAGGCTCATGCAGAAGTAGAGGGCGGAGACATGTGTCCGACGAACGAACGGAACACTTACGCTGAGAGCGGAACGGACGAAACGAGCCGGCAATAAAAGGAGAGATTTTTCCTGGGGACTCCGTCCCCAGACCCCTGGGATTTATCGCTTTGATGCCAATCCCAGTTGAGGATTTTGTTGCTGGGGCCCAGCTCCACCCCGGACCCCAGCCTGGTCTTGGCCACGGAGTCGGCGCTCAGGTTGCCTCCCGGCAGAGCCTTATCCTCCGCTCCGTCCGTTTGGAGTGTACCCGGAAAGGCAGGCTTGCGCAATGGTGACTGAAAAAAGGGCTTGACGAGTGCAGCGCTTTCAGACATGCGGAATAACGCTCGTCAACCGGGTCGGCTGTTAACCGAAGAGGCGCCAAACCCATCTTCCCAAAACCCCGCTCCTTCCGGTTGACGCCCGGTCACCCTGGAAATTGCGCGAAATGGCCAATACTGTGCGAAAACGGGTTCTCTCCGGAGCTGCAGAGAGTCACCGCCTGCGCCTTACGCCCTGCGTGGGGCCAGTTGGCGCCCGTCTCTCAGCTCTCCGATAAGGCCGCTCGTTTGTTAACTGGCGGTCTGGCGCCGCCCCAGAGAAGCCGGCCGGCCCCGGAGCGCTTTCATGGACCAAGAGTCCGCGCCATCAGCATTGAACGGGGCATACCAAAACCCGCGCAGCCGCCTCCAGCGACTTCTTAATGGTGGCGGGGGAGAATGCCGTGAAGCCGAAAATCAGTCCGGGATGGACTCGCTTGATCGCGTAGGACGAAATCGCCGGTATATCCAACCCAATCCTCTGCAAGCGGCCAGCTATTTCGCGGTCGTCCGCCTGCCGATCCAGTAACCCGGCTACATTCATGCCCCCGTCGGTATGGGGGAACTTCAACGGAAGTCCGAGCTTGGAAGCGGATTCGAGAAACGTCTGCAGCCGATCTCCATACTCTCTCCGGCACCGGCGGATGTATCGGGCGAAGGCGCCAGTCTCGATGAATTGCGCGAGAGTGGCCTGATCTAGGAGGGGACTGTGGTCGTCCGCGAGGCTTTTCAGCGCGGCGAACGGTTCAATCAAGGACACAGGCAGTACAACGTAGCCGATGCGCAGAGACGGAAACAGTACCTTGCTCATGCTGCCCACATAAATCACGCGTCCAAACGAATCCAGACTTTGCAGGCTCTGCAGCGGTGGCCGCGAGTATCGGAACTCGGA
>CAZZHN010000358.1:0-2568 GCA_964654065.1 uncultured Solibacteraceae bacterium | reverse complement strand
CGCTTGCCATGAGCCGCCGCAAGGTAATTGTCAAGCGTCTCAATTCCATCCAGAATTTTGGCGGCATGGACATACTTTGTACTGACAAGACCGGCACTCTCACTGAGGATCGCGTCGTTCTGATGCGGCATTGCGACGTCGCGGGGAGAGAAAGCGACTCCGTGCTTCTGTTCGGGTACCTGATCAGCAATTTCCAGACCGGGCTCAAGAATCTCCTCGACCGGGCGATCCTGGAGAGCGCTGATTTTCATAACAAGGCGCTGATCGAGAAGTACAAGAAGCTGGACGAGATCCCATTTGATTTCACAAGGCGTATGATGTCCGTACTGGTGCAGGACCCTGAGGGCAAAGCGATCCTCTTCACCAAAGGAGCGCCAGAAGAGGTATTTCAGCATTCCTTGCACTTTGAACTGGACGGCAAACTGTCTCCGATGGATCCGACTCTAATGGTCGGCCTGAAACAACAGTACGAGAGTCTCAGCAACGATGGCTTCCGAGTGTTGGCGGTGGCAACTAAGGACCTCCCGGAAAAAGATGTCTGCTCGCTAGCGGACGAGCGCGACCTGGTGCTCAGAGGATACGTCGCATTCCTGGACCCGCCCAAGAAAACTGCCGGGCCTGCGCTCGAAGCTCTGCACCAGCACGGAGTGGCGGTCAAAATTCTGACCGGCGACAACCAGCTCATCAGCCGCAAGGTGTGTAAAGACGTGGGCCTCGTTCCCGACCCTATGCTCTTGGGCGCAGACGTGGAGAAAATGTCCGATCCGGAGCTGGCTGAAGCCGCGTTGCAGACGACCCTCTTTGCTCGCCTATCCCCGGCTCACAAAGAGCGTGTCATCCGTGCCCTCCGCGGTAAGGGGCACGTAGTCGGCTTCATGGGTGACGGAATTAACGACGCTCCCGCATTAAGGGCCGCGGATGTCGGGATCTCCGTGGATACGGCGACGGACATCGCCAAGGAGTCCGCGGATCTGATCTTGCTCGAGAAGGACCTCATGGTCCTCGAAGGGGGTGTAACCGAGGGACGAAAGGTGTTCGCGAATATCCTGAAGTACATCCGCATGGGAGCGAGTTCCAACTTCGGGAACATGTTCAGCGTGGTGGGGGCGAGCGCTTTTCTTCCCTTCTTGCCGATGGCGCCAATCCAGGTGTTGACCAACAACCTCCTGTATGACTTCTCGCAAGTGCCCATCCCAACCGATGCAGTGGATGAGGAGCAAGTGTCCCGGCCGCGGCCTTGGGACATCGGGGAGATTAAGCGCTTCATCTTCTTCATCGGTCCCATCAGTTCGATCTTTGACTATTCGACCTTCTTCGTCATGCTTTGGGTGTTCAAGTGTTGGGACCCGTCTCGCGCGTCAGTATTTCAGACGGCCTGGTTCGTGGAATCGCTAATGACGCAAACGCTCATCATCCACGTCATTCGAACCAATCGGATACCGTTCCTGCAGAGCCGTGCGAGTTTGCCGCTGACGATCACAACTTTGTCCATAATGATTCTCGGGGCATGGTTGCCGTATTCTCCCCTAGCCTCATCGCTGGGGCTTGCACACCTGCCCGGGCTGTACTGGCCGATCCTGATGGTAACCTTACTTTGCTATGTTGGGCTCACCCAGCTAACCAAGGTCTGGCTGCTGCGAAAGAAATGGATCTAGAGTCAGAGAGACGAAGGCTGCCGTTCAATCAACGGTTCGCGAGACGGCGGGATCCCGATTGAGTAAGCGACCGGCCGTCACGTAGAAGTGCATGGTGAGCGGCGGCCACCATGACCGGAACCCTACGAGACCTCGACCATCTGGGCTGCTCCTCTGCGAGGATAGAAACCTGGGTCGGCCGCAACCGAGTGAACTGCGGAAGCTACAGAGGGAGCAATCGATTCCTCCAGTATACTGCGCCCGCGGCGTCCATAATTTTAAGGGCGCGATCCGCGCGGTCGCCGGCAGAGATGGCGATCAACGTCCGTCCGCCGCGTACTGCGTCCCAATAGCGGCCGGCTCGTTCCGCCGGCACGCCTCCGAGTTTCAGAATGTCGGTGTCGGGAGCGGGTTTCAAATCGAAATCCGTCCGCTTGACCAGTTTCACTTCATCCAGCGAAAAGCCGGAGGCCAACAAGAGAGCCACCACTGCATCCGCCGTGGCGGACGTCTCGAACAGACCAACAGCCGTTTTAGTCATATTTCCTCGTTTCAATGAATGCCGATAAGAGCGGAGCCGATCGGGAGCCGAGTGGGGCCGATGGATGCGACAGAGTGCACCTCATGCGTTGCGTCTGCACGCCGCCTCGGCCAGTGCGGTCTCGACTTTCTTTTCCTTGATCTCTCCTCGCAGCCTGCCGAAAAGACTCATGTACAAATTGGCCACGGCTACCAGCGAGAATCCCGCGACCAGATAGCCTCGCCAATCATCAAACAGCAGCCTATAGCGCGTGATGTACAAGAAGACAACCGTTACGTAGTGGCTGAGGCAAGATAGAAGAATTTGCGCTGCACAAGGCGACGGCAACTCTTGCTTCGGGAAACGCACCACTCGCGAGGCTCCCGAAAGACTTCTTCGTGTGTGACAGTCCAG
>CAZZHN010000357.1:0-2591 GCA_964654065.1 uncultured Solibacteraceae bacterium | reverse complement strand
CTCATCGATTTTCGCGGCGGATTCGATGAACTCGATGCGGATCGGCAGGTGCTCGGTGAGCACCTCGATCTTCGTCGTGTGCATCACCTGGTGCGCGCCGAAGCCGGCCATGGCGCGCGTGGCTGTGGCGCCGGACACACCCTTATGCAACAGGAACGTCAAAATCGAGTCGCACAAGGAACCGAAATGATGCTGGGTGTCCTCATTGACGAAAATCGTGACCTTCTTTGCAGTGCCCTTCTGGAGCATACCGACTCCTTTTCAGCCGCTACCGCTTCGCCAACATCACTCCCAGCCAGACGGCTACGTAGCCCAGCATAACGCTCGACACAACATTGAGCATCCCGGCCCAAAGAGCGCCTTCCCTGACCGATGTGAACGTCTCCCACTCGAAACTCGAAAACGTGGTGTACCCGCCCAGAAATCCAACCACCAGCAAGAGCCGCCACCGCGGGTCGAGCTGGAATCGTTCAGTGAGCATCGTCATCAGGAAGCCGATCAGGAACGAGCCGGTAACGTTGATCACCAGCGTGCCCAGAGGGAACTTACCCCCGAAACGGGCCATGATGGCCGACGCCGCCACATAACGCGCCAGCGCTCCGACGCCGCCTCCAAACAATACCAGCAGGTAGCGGATCAACTCTCGGCCTCCTGAGCCAGGGATGTCCGCGCTGTCTCCGGTTTGGGCAACAGGTGCCTGGGCATGAACCATGCATTGGCGATGGCTGTCGGTATCACGGCGCTGGCGATGACGGTGGCGACCAGATAGGAATACTGGGCGCTGGTGATGATCCGGTGATTGAGCCCGAACAGGGCGGAGATAGTGCCGAACGTCAGGCCCGTGGACATCATCAGAGAATAGTACAACCCTTGGTGCCCCTGATGATCGAAAGCCCGCACGGTTGGCACCAGAGGGATCATTTTGCTCACCATCTTGGCTGCGAACAGCGCCAGAAACGCAAGCGGCGCGGCGACGAGCGCCGGTACGGAGACCAGCGATCCGGCGCGGATGAAGTAGAACGGTGTGAGAAGGCCGAACGTCAAGGTGCGCAGGCGCCGGATCAGAATGTGATCTTTACCGACAGTGCCGGCCAGCACCATTCCAATGATGTACGCCGGCAGCACGGCCTCGCTGCCCGCCCAGGCTGCCAGGCCGCCCATCCCGAAGAGCAGAAACAGAATGTACTTCGCTTCCAGCTCCGAAACGCGGCCGCCATATCTCTCGAAGAACCACGAGGTGACGAACGGGAGGGCAGCGAAGACAACGATGCAGGCGACCACAAAGATCAAGGTCCGTATCGTGAAGGGCGCGAAGATCAGCCCCAGCGCGATCACGGTTCCCAGGTCGTTCACGAAACAAGCCGCGAGGATTCCCTTGCCGAAATCGGTCCGGTTCAAGCCGAGCTCGAGCATGACGGCGTATACCACGGCCACCGACGTGGTGGACAGGGCGACGCCGGCGAGCCAACTGGAGGGAACGGACCACTTGAGCAGATAGTGGGCGACGGCAGCCGCTCCCAGGAAAGGCCCGGAGAAGCCAACCAGGCCGACGCCCATCGCTTCTTTCCACTTGGTCCGGAATATCCCGGGATCCAGTTCGGCGCCGGCCAGAAACGTGAGCACGATGGCGCCGGTGCCCGCCAGGAAGCTGACCCACGCCGACCTGGCTCCCAGCACTTCGGTGCCGATCAGCGCTCCGATGATGAGCTGTGCCACCGTGCCGACGACGATTTCGGAAAGAGCCGTGGAAATCCTGAACCAGATCGAGAGCAGCGTCGCGATCAACGCCAGCACGAGCCACAGGGCCGCGGAAAACCACACTTGTTCCATACCGAATCCGACACTCAGTTTCTGCTGTTCGGGGGATTCGGCCGGGAAGCCCCTACAGCGAATTCGCTATAGGAGTCATTGGCCGCTGGGGAGCGACGGTTTGGCGAACTCCACCGCCTTAAAGAGAGAGGATACAGCAAAACGGCGGGAGCTGCAAATGCTCCGGCGATCCGGGGCGCCCAAATAGAACTTTCAGAGCCTTTTTTCTGAAATAATGAGACTATGTGCGGGATTGCCGGCTGTGCATCAACGCTGCACCGGAAAGCTACCGAGCCGGCCGTCCGGACCATGGTCCGGGCGCTGGCGCGCCGAGGTCCCGACTCGGATGGAGTGGAGGATTGGGACTGTGCGACGCTGGGCCACCGCCGCCTGGCGATTCTGGACTTAAGCGAGGCCGGACACCAGCCGATGCTCTCCGACGACCGCCAAACCGGCGTCGTCTTTAACGGCTGCATCTACAATTTTCTGGAACTGCGCCGCGAGCTGGAAAGCCGCGGCATCCGGTTCCGATCAAATTGTGACACCGAGGTGCTGCTCCACGGCTACCGGGAGTGGGGAATCGACGCGCTGGTGCGCCGCCTGCGCGGCATGTTCGCTTTTGCGGTGTGGGACGATGCGCGGCGCGTGCTGACGCTGGCGCGGGACCGGCTGGGCGTGAAGCCGCTGGTTTTTTGCGCGCGTCAGGGCGAGATTGCCTTCGCGTCCACCATCACGGCGCTGCGCGCGGCGGGCTTCGGCGGCGGCATCGACCCGCAAGCGGT
>CAZZHN010000356.1:0-2615 GCA_964654065.1 uncultured Solibacteraceae bacterium | reverse complement strand
CTCGTCCGGGTGATCTCCAGTCCGCTGGGCTCTACATGTACTTCGAGGTCTTTGGGGATCGCGATGGGTGCGGGCCTGGAGAGGTCCGCATAGGCAAGCGGAAAGTGCTGATGTTCGGGTCGAACGATTATCTCGACCTGATCACGCACCCCAAGGTGAAGGAAGCCGCGGTACAGGCGGTGAAGAAGTACGGCAGCGGGTGCAGCGGTTCACGCTTGTTAAACGGCACGCTGGATCTGCACGTAAAGCTGGAAGCGGAGCTGGCCGCCTTCGTCCACAAAGAAGCGGCGATCATATTCGGGACCGGGTTTCAGGCGAACTACGCGACCTTGAGCGCCCTGACGGAAAAGGGCGACGTGATGGTGTGCGACCACAATCTGCACGCCAGCCTGGTGGAAGGCGCGCTGCGATCGCCGGCGCGGACAGTGCGATTCCGCCACAATGACCTGGAGCACTTCGAGCGCTGCCTGGAGAACTGCCCGCCGGAGGAGAAGATCTTCATCGTTTCGGAAGGCGTGTTCAGCATGGAAGGCGACATTGCCGACCTGCGGGGCATCACGCGCCTGGCCAAACCCTACGGGGCGCGGGTTTACGTGGACGAAGCGCACGGCATCGGCGTGCTGGGCCCAACCGGCGCCGGCGCGGCAGAGCACCTGGGCGTGCTGGACGATGTCGACATCGTGATGGGCACGTTCAGCAAATCGCTGGCGTCGGTGGGCGGATTCATCGCCGCGGAACGCGCGGTGGTGGACTATCTGAAGCACACGGCGCGGCCGTTTGTATTTTCGGCGAGCTTGCCGCCGGCATCGGTGGCGGCGGTTGGGGCGGCGCTGGACATCATGCGGCGCGAACCGGAGCGGCGGCGGCACGTGCTGCGGGTGGCGCAGATGCTGCGCGACGAGCTGCGCTCGCGCGGGTTCTCGGTGCTGCCGGGCGAGACGGCGATTGTCCCGGTGGTGGTGCGCGAGGAGCTGGATCTGTGCCGGCTCTGCAAGACGCTCCTCGAAGGCGGCATCTACATTAACCCGGTGCTGCGTCCGGCGGCGGCGCAGAACCTGCTGCGGATTTCCTGCACGGCGGCACACACCGAACAGCACGTGGACCGGCTGGTGCGAACGCTGGTGCGGGTCACTTCGGATCTCGGCATCGAGCTGTAGGACAGACCATCGGTTTCCGTGGTCTGTCGTCTGCTCTCGCCTGCGCTGACAGGCGACAAGAACCGATCGCCTGCACTACCTCGGGCCTTTCGCCGCGCAACCAGCTTAGAATAGTCAGCGATGCCTGTTTCCGCTTCCGATCTTCTGCTGCTGGGGCAGTACGACACTCCAACCATCTCCAATGTCATCGAGCTTTTCGAGGTGCGGCCGCGCCGCGAGGGGTTTATGCACGGGCGTATCCGGGCGTGTTTCCCTGAAATGGCGCAGATCGTGGGCTACGCTTCGACGGCCACGATGCGGACGGCGTACCTACGTGCCGAGGGCGATGTTTACAGCGGGCTGGAAGAGCAGGTGGCCCGCTTCGCCGAATTGCCTGGACCGGCGATTGTGGTGTTCCAGGACCTGGACGAGCCGCCGGTGGGCGCCACTTTCGGCGAGGTGATGTGTGCCAGCTACCAGAGCTTCGGGGCCCAGGGCGTGATCACCAATGGGCCGGCGCGCGACCTGGAGCAGGTGCGGAAGCTGGGCTTCCCGGCGTTCTCGGATGGCGTGGTTGCGTCTCATGCCGACAGCCACATCACGTCGCTCCACCAGCCTGTACGGGTGGGAGGGATGCTGGTGCGGCCGGGGGACCTGCTGCACGCCGACGGCAACGGAGTGTGCAGCATTCCGGAGGACATTGCCGCGGACGTGGCGCAGGCGGCGCAGGAATTCGTGGCGGCGGAGGCGGTTTGCCTGGATTGCGCCCGCAGCTGGAAACACGACGTGGTTACCTACGCGGCCGCAAGGCGCGAAATGGCGGACCGCATCGCCGCGCTGGGCAAGCAGGTAAGGGCCAAGCGGCAGGGTTGAGGTAGGGCAGACGATCGGTTTTTGTCGTCTGTCAAGGCGGTTCTTTAGCGACGCCTGGCTGACCGCGAGAAATGACAGACCACAAAAACCGATGGTCTGTCCTACCTCGGGCGGGCCGGGCATGCCCGGCCCCTACGGGCGCGCGGGTTGGGATAATAAAAACCGGAGGCACCAAGCCAGTGGCAACCATGACGTCGCCCATTTCCATTTCGCTCGAAAACGAAAAGAACCCCTGGATCGCGGCTGCGGCGCGGTTCGACGAAGCCGCGATTCGGTTGAACCTGGATGAAGGCATGTGCAAAGTGTTGCGCGCGCCGACCAAGGAAATCACGGTCAACATTCCGGTGCAGCTGGACGACGGACGCATCGAGGTGTTCACGGGCTATCGCGTGCAGCATTCGCTGGCGCGCGGACCGGCCAAAGGGGGAATCCGCTTCGCGCCCGACGTGACGCTGGACGAAGTGCGAGCGCTGGCGTCGTGGATGACCTGGAAATGCGCGGTGGTGAACATTCCGTTCGGCGGCGGCAAGGGCGGCGTGATCTGCGATCCGCACCTGCTGTCGGACACGGAACTGGAGAAGCTGACGCGGCGCTACACGGCGGAGA
>CAZZHN010000355.1:0-2685 GCA_964654065.1 uncultured Solibacteraceae bacterium | reverse complement strand
CTGCGCCCGGGGTTATACTCTCTGTCGGACTGGTACAAAATACCGGGCAGGTCACAGCGCTTCATTCTCAGCCTCCAGAAAGCCCGTAACCACCTCGCTCATACCCAACAACGGCGTGAACGTCGTAAAGATCAGTCCTTTTGTAGTCAGCAGACGATACAGCAACTCAATGTAAACATCCATCGGCGGCTCTTTCGAAGCGGGCATCTCGAATGCAGTACTGGGCATAGAAACCGACCTGACCGGAGGACCCTCGCCACAGTTCCCAGATCCGGAGTTCTTGGGAGTTTGGTGATGTGAGGGATCATCAACAGCAATGCGTGCGTAACACGAGCGCGCTTCCCCCAAGCGCTGTCTGGGAACCAGACCTCCGAGCCGCCGCCGAACCGGAACACTCCCCTCTATTTCTTCTGAGACCAAGGAGAGACCTCAAGCCAACTGGCGGGGACCATGTCGTCCACCTCCTCGGAGACTGTTGTGCCCTGATGATAGAGAATGCGCCAGCCCCCATTCATACTCTGCCAAATGGTGGCGCGACGAGTGACGCGCTCAACCTGGCGCAGCGTATAGGTGAGAAGGTAGGTGTCCGGGCTGAGCCGCCGAAGGGCGTGGTCATAACATTGCCAGCCTGCGGCGGCTGCGTCGACAGGAGGGTTTTGCTCCAGCGTCGAGAGGATAAACCCGCGGCTGTATCGGCGGCCTGAAGCGCTCGTCTCCCAATACTCGGGCACCGTAGCTCTTTCGAAGTCGGCACGCGTCGAGCCGAATTCCGGCGTGTGAAAGATAGGCTCCCGGAGCTGGAGCTGTTCGAGCACCGAAACCAGTTCGGGATCGGTGCGCGTAAAAACCCCTTTTTTCACCATCGTCTCATTTTAGGATCTCTGCACGCGGTTTACGCACTGCTCGGAAACGAGAGGGGCGCTGGCGCCGCGCAGCGGCGGCTTCTTGGCTAGAATAACCTGAACCTCGGCTGTCCTTCAGTCGGACCGTTATGTGATCGGAGTAACCCTGAATCCACAAGCTCACGGCTGGCGGGCCTGGTGTCCGGCCCACTCGCGGCGGTTTAGCGCGAGACCGGAATCATGGCGCCAGCGGGCGAGCTGACGCCTCCGTAGATGGCGACCGCCTGGTTGTCACCGTTCGCCGCCAACGACGGGACCACCACGTTGAGCTGATACAGGCCCGGGCTGATCAGTCCCGCATACTTCACCGGCGCCGATATCGCGCCGATGGTGACGATGGGCCAGGGCGTGGGCAGGACGCCGGCCTGCACTACAGAGCCAGCCGTCACAGGCGAGGTGGGAAGGCCGAGCCCGTCGCAGAACAACAGGATGGTTTCGCCGGGCGCGGCCGGAGTGAATGTGTAGCCGGGCACGGACATGGAGGTCGGCCCCAGGTAGCTGTAGTCCGCGTGCAGGGCCGCAACGTGGACGCCATCGCCGAATCGGAGAAAACCCGGCGACACCGCTTGCATCTGCGCCGTGAACGCGGCGCTGGTGGCAGTCCCGTTGTTCACGGTTACCGCGACGAGGCCGGTCGTGGAATCTAGCGGCGTGAGGACATTCACCTGAGAGCCGCTTACATAGTATAAATACGCCGGCTTGCCGTTCACTGTGACGGTGACACCGTCCAACACCGTTGGCATCTGGCCGGAGGCGAAAGACGGCGCATTGCTCCAGGTGAGGCCACTAAGGCCGAGGCTAGCAGGCGCCAGATCAATGCCATAGATCGAGACCCAGGCGTTCTGGGCGATACTGCTTCCTCCACCGGAGACACCGATGCCGGTAATGGTTGGGTATTCGGGGGTGAGATTGAGAAAAACATCAGCGTCGCCGCTGGGCAGCTGCACCAGCACAGATTGGAGAAGCTGCGAGAAGTTGGAGCTGAGCGAGACGCTCAGAGCCAGTGGCTGGGGTGGCAACGAGGCAGTGGCGATGTCGGCGCGGCCGTCGCCATTGAAATCCGCTGTGGTGACGTCTGTGGGAACAACGGAGGTGGAGGCGGACAGGATGATGGGGCTGCCGAAGGTCCCGTCGCCGTTGTTCGGCCGGATCTGGACGGCGCCGCTAGGTGCCGTGCCTGCAGAGGAGAAGGAGATCGTGGCCTCTACCAGGTCGAGTCTGCCCGTTTCCAGAACGTCGGCCAGCGTGGCATCCGATACATAGTAGGGCTCGGTTGTGTCGAAACTGATCGTGAAATTGCCTTTTCCGTCGCCAAGAAGCACCGTCACGCCGGCGTTGCTCTCGCTGCCGCCGGTGCCCGTCAGGTTGAGGTACAGACAGGAGCCGGCAACTATGATGTCGAGCTTGCCGTCGCCGTTGACATCGGCGGTCAGCAGGACGGTCCCCGAGGTTGCCGGTAACTTGGAGAGCACCGGAGTCTGGAATGTCCCGTCGCCGTTGCCTGGTGCGACTTCGAGCCATGGAGTGCCAGTGCTGTCGTATGCGGCGGCAACCAGGTCGACCTTGCCATCGCCGTTGAAATCGCCCGCCACTACCGATAGCGGCATGATTCCCGTGAAAGGGACACTGAACGGACTCTGAAATGTACCGTCGCCCTTGCCCAACAGGAGATACCAGGCGACATTGGCCGCACCAGATCCGTTTGACAAACCGAGTCCGGGGATGACGAGGTCGAGCTTGCCGTCGCCGTTGAAATCCGCGATAGCCGGGTGGACCTGGCCAA
>CAZZHN010000354.1:0-2762 GCA_964654065.1 uncultured Solibacteraceae bacterium | reverse complement strand
CGCGTCCTGGTGGATAGCGGCGCGTTGCCGGATGCGCCCGCCGTGGTCCGGCGCCTGGCGGACGAAGCCGCTCGCGGCATGCTGCTTGGCGACCTCGCGTGGACCCGCCTGAGCCGTTGGCGGCAGAGTCTGGCGCAAATCTTCGAAGACCCGCACAATACCGGCTGCCTTGCCGGCTCTGCGCGCATCACGGTTTGCGATGCCGGTGCAATCACGACCCGGGCCCTTTACATGGCTGCCTGGATGGCCGCCGCGCTCGAGGCAGCTGGCGTCAGCCCTGCCGTCAGGATTCGCACCAGCGCGCAACCGACCTTCGCCGAACTGGAATGCGGCTCCTTCCACGTGCGCCTGGAACGCCAGGACGGCCACCTGACTGCCATCGTGAACGGACTTTCACAGTGGACCCTCATGCCCAAACCAGACGATTACCTGCTGCTGCGCGAGGAGCTCGGCATTGTCAACCACGACCCTGTCTTTGAGAAAACACTGGCGTCCGCGGCGCGGTTTTCGTATTCTACCGGTGAGTGAGTGTTCATTACCAGACTTGCCAGACTGCGCCCTGTGCCGCAGAAGAGTGCGCGAGCTACGTTGCTACCCTGATCGAAGACACACTTTCCAGGCACAAAGTGGCCACGCTGGCCGTCTCTGGCGGCACCACTCCCAAGTGGATGTTTGAGCACTTGGCAGCCTCCAGTCTGCCGTGGGACCGCATTCATCTCTTCTTTGTGGATGAGCGGATGGTTCCGCCATCGGATGCCGCCAGCAATTTCAAGCTGGCCAACGACCACCTCATCCTGCCGGCTCGTATTCCGCCATCGAGCGTGCACCGCGTCTTGGGCGAGCTGGATCCGCAGGAGGCGGCCCGGCGCTACTCGGATGAGATCCGCGGCTTCTTCGGATTGCAGGATGGCGACCTGCCGCACTTCGACCTGGTGCATCGCGGCATGGGGCCGGACGCGCATTCGGCCAGCTTGTTTCCCGGCGACCCCTTGATCGAAGACCGCAAGGGTATCGCCGCCGCCACCTTTGCCCCCCAGTTCCGCCAATGGCGGGTCACCCTGCTGCCGGGCGTGCTGATGGCCGCGAAGCACACCGTCTTCCTGGTGACCGGAGCCGACAAAAAAGAAGCCTTGCACTCGGTGATCAAGGGGGAATACGATCCCATGAAATACCCCGCGCAAATCTCGACCCGACCCGGCCGCGGCGTCGTCTGGTTCCTGGACGAAGCCGCCGCCGCCCTCATGAAGCAGTAGCCGCCGCTGCCGGCGATAACGCTACACTATCGTCTATGGAGTCGATAGAAGCCGTATCCCGTCGCCCCGCTCCCATCCCTGCCGCCGCACAAACCGCAGCCGAACGCGCCGCACGCATCGATCTGGCCCTCACCGCGTCCGCGCAGGCGCTGGAATCGCTGCAGAAACCCGCAGGGTGCTGGTGGGGCGATCTCACCGCGGACACCACGCTCGAATCGGACTACATCCTCTTCCAACTATGGCGACAGCAACCGGACGCCGATGGCGAGTGGCGGCCGGCCGCCGCGCCGCGGATCCGCAAAGCCGCGCAAGCCATCCTTCGCCGCCAGTTGGCGGATGGCGGCTGGAGCATTTACCCCGGCGGGCCGTCCGAAGTCAACGCCACGGCGCGCGCCTACACCGCCTGCAAACTGGCTGGTTCCATAGCCGGAATCGAGATCGATTCGCCCGCCATGTGCCGCGCGCGCGACCGCGTGCTGGCGCTCGGCGGCCTGCAAGCTGCCAACAGCTACACCAAAATCAACTTCAGCCTGCTGGGCCTCTACCCGCGCCAATGGGCGCCCAGTGTGCCCCCGGAGATCGTGCTCGCGCCCGGCGACATCCTCTATGAGATGTCCTCCTGGACGCGCGCCATACTGGTACCGCTTTCCATCGTGCAGGCCATCGGCAAGTCGAAGGTCACGCCACACGGCATGAAGGCGGATGAGCTGCTTCGTCCCAGCAGCCGGTCCTCGCGGCCCAAGCGGGATCCGGCGGCCCTCCTTTTCCAGCAGGTGGACCGCGCCGTCAAGCTCTGGGAGAAGCGCGGCCTCAAGAATGTTCGCGCCCGCGCCATTCGCGAGGCGGAACGCTGGATGATCGAGCGCACGCGGCACACCGACGGCCTCGGCGCCATCTATCCCTCCATGATGTATTGCATCATGGCGCTGGAATCGCTCGGGTATCCGGAGGACCAGCCCGACCTGGTGGAGAGCGTCCGCCACTTCGAGAACCTGATTCTGGAGAACGAGAACCACTTCCAGTTTCAGCCCGCCGTCTCGCCGCTCTGGGACACCGCCATCTGCGCTTATGCACTTGGCGAGCTAAAGGAGGTGCGCGCCGGAACCGGGTCGCTGGCTCCCTCGCCCGCCGCCCTGACGCGCGCCGCTGATTGGATGCTCTCCCGGGAGGTGCGGCGGAAGGGCGATTGGGCGATCAAGCGTCCCGACCTGGTGCCCTCCGGCTGGGCGTTCGAATTTGCCAACGAATTCTACCCCGACATAGACGATTCCGCCATGGTCCTGCTCGCGCTCAGCCATGCCAAGGCAAGCGATCCCGCTGCGCAGGCACGCGTCGAGCGCCGCGCTATCGACTGGATCGTGGGCATGCAGTCCTCCGACGGTGGGTGGGCCGCATTCGACGCGGATAACGACTGGCGTATTCTCAACAAGGTGCCCTTCGCCGACCACAATGCCATGCTCGATCCGACCTGCCCCGATATCACCGGCCGCGTCATCGATGCCCTGGTCA
>CAZZHN010000353.1:0-2775 GCA_964654065.1 uncultured Solibacteraceae bacterium | reverse complement strand
ACGAGCACACCTTCTATCAACTGGAAGGCATGATGATTGATCGCGACGTTTCGGTCGCTCATCTGCTGTACTTCATGAAAACCCTGCTCGCCGCCATCTTCCACCGCGAGGTAACCGTCCGCCTGCGGCCGGGATATTTCCCCTTTGTCGAGCCGGGCTTCGAGCTGGACATTCAATGCCTGATCTGCGGCGGCCCCGGTTGCGCCGTCTGCAAACAGAGCGGCTGGGTGGAACTGCTGCCCTGCGGCCTGGTGAATCCCAACGTGCTGCGGATGAGCGGCATCGACCCGGCTGAGTGGAACGGCTTCGCATTTGGGCTGGGCCTGACACGCCTGGCCATGATGCGCTACGGGATTGACGACATCCGCCACCTGCAGGGCGGCGACTTGCGATTCTTGGAACAGTTTTGACGGGGCGATCTTGAAATTCTCCTACAACTGGATTGGCGAGCTGGTCGAGGGCCTCGATTGCCCGCCGGCTCCGCTCGAGCGGCTCATCACAATGAAGACCGCCGAGTGCGAAGGCATCGAACCTGCCGGCGCGTTGCTGGCGGGAGCCGTCGTCGCGAGCGTGGAAAAGGCTGAACCTTCCGGCGCAGGGCACAATGTCAAAGCCCTGGTGGACCTGGGCGCGCTCGGCCGCAAGACGGTGGTCTGCGGCGCCCCCAATTGCCGGCCCGGCGTGACCACGGTATGGGCGCCGGTCGGCAGCAAAGTGATCGATGGCGTCGAAAGCGATGGCATGCTGGCCAGCGGCGCCGAACTCGGCATCAACCGCGACCACTCCGGCATTTTCGAGATCGACGGCGCGCCCGGCGATCCTGTTCCCGGCTGCCTGCCGGACAGCATCATCGAGATCGATAACAAGTCCCTCACCCACCGGCCCGACCTCTGGGGACACATCGGGATGGCGCGCGAAGTGGCAGCCATCCTGGGGCGCAAGCTGATCGATCCCGTCAAGGCGGACCTGCTGCCGGCCGGCTCAAGCCGCGTCCGCATTGCGATCGAAGATCCGGAGCTCTGCTTCCGTTACAGCGCGCTCGAATTCGACAACATCAAAGTGCAGCCGTCGCCGGCCTGGCTGCAATACCGGCTGAGCGCGCTCGGGCTGAACCCGATCAGCAACATCGTCGATATGACGAACCTGCTGATGGCGGAATTGCCGCAGCCGACGCACGCCTTTGACGCCGATAAACTCTCCGGCGACACCATCTTCATTCGTTCCGCCCGTCCGGGCGAGCGATTCCGCGCCTTAAACGACGAAGAGTACACGCTCGGTCCCAGCAACCTGGTGATTGCCGACGCCTCCGGCGCCATCGCGCTCGCCGGCGTGATCGGCGGCGCATCCACCGCCATCAGCGACAAGACCACGCGAGTCGTGCTGGAAAGCGCCAACTTCCAGGCTGCCTCCGTGCGCAGGACTTCCTCCGCATTGAAGCTGCACACCGACGCCTCCATCCGCTTCGAAAAAGCGCAGGACCCCGCCAACACGGTGCGCGCGCTCGCCCGCGCCATCCAGCTGCTGCGCGAAATCTCGCCGGGAGTTCGCGTGGTAGGCGGCGTAGCAGACCAGAGGAAGCAGATGCCGGCGCCGCCGCCCATCGAGTTGCGCCTCGACTGGCTGGCCCGCAAGCTGGGCCGCGCCGTCGAGCCCGCGGAAGTACGCCGCATTCTCGAACGTCTGGAGTTCGGCGTGGCAGAGCCAGGGCCCGGCGTGTTTTCGGTATCCGTGCCCTCGTGGCGCGCCACCAAGGACGTTTCGATGGCCGACGACCTTGTGGAAGAGGTCGGCCGTATGGTGGGTTACGACTCCATCGTGCCCGTGGCGCCCCTGGTCGCCGCCGCCGTGCCTCCCGCCAACCCGGAGCGCCGGTTCCAGCATGAGGCGCGCGACTTGCTGGTGGATCTTGGTTTCACCGAGGTCTACAACTACTCGTTTGTCAGCGAGGACTCCGTGCGGGCGTTCGGTTTCGACCCGGCGGCGCACGTGCGCGTGGCCAATCCCATCGCCAGCGACCAGGCGCTCCTGCGCGCGTCGCTGCTGCCCGGCCTCTGGCGCAACATTCTGGAAAACAGCAAACATCGCGAGCTGTTCCGCATTTTTGACATCGGGCTGGAAATTCACAAGCGCCCGCAAGGCCTGCCCGAGGAAGTGCCGCACCTCGCCGCGGCGGTTTTCGCGCGGCAGGGCGATGGCGTTGCGGCCCTGGACGAACTCCGCCACGCCGCTCAATGCCTCATGCCCGGTGCGCAAGCGCAGCCGGCCGCCGGCGCCGCCTACGAGCACCCGGCCCGCGCCGCCAATCTCCTCTGGAAGGGCGAACGCGTCGGCCGCGTCTTTGAGCTGCATCCGTCGCTGGTCGAGACCGGCCGCGCTGCCGTGCTCGATCTCGATCTGGACCGGGTGCGCGCGCTCGCCGCCGTTGAGCTCCGCTACACGCCCATCCGGCGCTATCCGTCCTCAGCGTTCGATTTGTCCGTGATCGCGGGCTTGCGGGAACTGGTGGGCGATTTGCAGAGCAAGGTGCAGTCTTTCGCCGGTCCGCTGGTGGAATCGATCGAGTTCCTGCGCCAGTATTCCGGCCCGCCGCTGGAAGCCGGGCAGAATAGCGTCTCTTTCCGCCTGACCGCGGGCTCGCCCGAGCGCACTCTTTCGAACGAAGAGACCAGCGCCATCCGCGCCCGCATCATCGAAGGCATGCGCACCCTCGGCTACGAGCTGCGCGTCTGAGGCCGGTCGGACAGGCCATCGCTTTTTGTGGACTGTCAGGCCGCG
>CAZZHN010000352.1:0-2778 GCA_964654065.1 uncultured Solibacteraceae bacterium | reverse complement strand
GGGCGCCGGAAGTTCAGAACCAACACAGTGCAACGTTCCCCGGCCGGGGAGAAGGACTAGTAGCGGTGCCTGGCGCCACAGTCCCAATTTCAGGGTAAGGGGCGTGTCAAGGGATTGGAGGGGTAAGTGATTGGATTCGTGGGGAAGATGGGCGGTGAACGCGCGCGCGGGCCGGGCATGCCCGGCCCTTACGGGGCGAGGTAGGACGGACCACCGGTTTGTGTGGTCTGTCGATTTTCGGGGTACGCAAGAGAATAAAAACCCAAAAAACAAATGACAGACGACACAAAACGATCGTCTGTCCTACCGGAGGCGGTCGGGGTGGGCGCGAGTGGGCCTAACGGCTTTCGGCCGGCAGGTTGCCAACCTGCCCCACTAACTATTTCTTGATGAAGAGGGACAGGGCCATGCCGAGGCCGATAGCGATGACGGTGCGGCGCACGGCTTGCTGGCCCATGCGGCGCGCGGTTCCGGCGCCAAGGTAACCGCCCAGAATGGCAGCGACGGCCATCAGCAGCACATAGGGCCAATACACCATGCGCGCCCAGATGAAATACACCGCAGCGATGCCATTGACCGATCCGCCGAAAATCACTTTCAGGCTATTCATTTCGTGAATGTCCTGGAGGCCGAGAATGCTGAGCGCCGCGAGCATCAGAATGCCGATTCCGGCGCCGAAGTAACCGCCGTACAAGCCCACTCCCAACTGGAACAGCATGCCGCCGATCAGCCACTTGGTGGAGCGGTGGGCGGCGGCATCGGCTGTGCGAAGTATTCTCTGCACCGGATCCTGGGCCATGAACAGCAAGGTGGCGAACAAGATCAGGAACGGCACCATGCGATCGAAGGTCGCGGTGGGTGTGTAGCGCAGCAGGACGGCCCCAACGAGACCGCCTACAAGGCTGGGAACAATGAGAGCCAGGAAGCGCGCCTCGGCGGTGCGGATTTCGCGGCGGTATCCCCACGCGCTGCCGACGGTACCGGGCCAGATGGCGACCGTGCTGGTGGCGTTGGCCGCCACCGAGTTGAGGCCGAGCCAGATCAAGGCGGGAAACGAGACCAGGGTGCCGCCGCCGGCCACGGAGTTGATGGCCCCTGCCACAAATGCCGCGCTGAAGGCCACGGCCGCGTGCGGCAAGTCCAGTGTTGAGGTCAAGATTGCAGCATAGCGCGGGGTGGGACGCGGGCGCCACCGGAACCGGCCAGTGCCGTTCAGCCGCCGATAGCAGCCGTACAACCTTCGGTAATCACACTTTAGGCTCTTATTATAGTGTTTTTGGGAGGGCCTATTTACAATTACGAACATGGCGAAATTTCAGGTATTGCAGCCGGAAACTACCTACACGGGATCCCCCATCCGCCCGCTGCAGAAGGGTCTTCCGAAGCACACCCGATCGCTCTGCCCGGAATGCTCGCAGCTGATTGACGCCACCATACTTGAGGATTGCGGCAAGGTGGTGATGGAGAAGAACTGCCCGACCCACGGCGACTTCCGGGACATCATCTATTCCGACGTCAAACTCTACCTCAAGATGGAAGAGTGGACCTTCGGCGACAACCGCGGGCTGGCCAACCCGGCGGTGACCAACGCCACAAGCTGCCCGGAGGATTGCGGGCTTTGCAACCTGCACACCAGCCACACGGGGTTGGCGAACCTGGACCTGACCAACCGGTGCAATATGACGTGCCCGGTGTGCTTCGCCAACGCCAACGCTTCCGGGTACCTCTACGAACCGGGTTTTGAAACGGTGCGCAAGATGCTGCAGGCGTTGCGGGATCAGCGGCCGGTGGCGGGCCGCATCGTGCAGTTCTCGGGCGGCGAGCCGACTATCTACCCGCGCTTTTTCGACGTGCTGCGGCTGGCTAAAGAAATGGGCTTCTCGCATACCCAGGTGGCGACCAACGGGCTGAAGTTCATGGACCTGGAGTTCGCCGAACAGGCCAAGGAAGCCGGCCTGCACACGCTCTACCTGCAGTTCGACGGCGTGTGCGACGACGTTTACCGGCGGACGCGCGGCGAATCGCTGTGGGAGAAGAAGCTGCTGGCGATCGAAAACGTACGCAAGGCCGGCCTGAAGATCGTTTACGTTCCCACCATCGTCAAAGGCGTCAACGACCACCAGATCGGCGACATCATCCGACTGGCGCTGGAGAACATCGATTGTTCGAGCGGCATCAGCTTCCAGCCGGTGGCGTTCACGGGCCGGATCGCGCGCCATGAGCTGGAGTCGAAGCGATTCACGCTTTCCGATTTTGCCCACGCCGTGCAGCAGCAAACGGGCATCTGCGGCCCGTATGAGGACTGGTTCCCGCTTTCCTGCGTGACGCCGTTCTCGAAGCTGCTGAGCGCGCTGCGCGGCGACGAGACGACCACGCTGAGCTGCCATCCGCACTGTTCGCTGGGCACGTACCTGTTCGTCGATCAGAACCGCAAGGCGGTGCCAGTGACGCAGTTTGTCGAGATCGGCCCGATGCTGCGCGAGATGGATGAACTGGCGCGCAAGGCAGGCAAGCGGCGCATCCAGTTCTTCACCAGGATTTCGGCCTGGAACAACCTGCGCAAGTTCTTCCATGAAGAGAAAGCGCCGGCCGGCCTCACCTTCAACAAGTTCCTGCAAACGCTGCAGGGTATGACCGATAAGAAATACGGCCGCGGCGAAAGCGAAGCCGGCGGGTTCACCTACCGAACGCTGATGCTGGCCGGCATGCACTTCATGGATTCGTACAACTACGACGTGGAGCGCGTGAAGCGCTGCGTGATCCACTACGCCGCGCCCA
>CAZZHN010000351.1:0-2823 GCA_964654065.1 uncultured Solibacteraceae bacterium | reverse complement strand
AGTGCTGGTCCCAATTGCGCGGCACCTTTTTATTATCGCCGTGGGGCGTAAGAGGCTATGATGTTCGCTTGATGCGCATCGTGGTATTAGTGGGTCTGCCCGGCTCGGGCAAGTCGACGTATCTGGAGCGAATGGGTGCCCGGGGACTCTCCTCGGACGCCATTCGCGGCATGCTGGCCGATGACGAAACCGACCAGACGATCCACCAGCGCGTATTCCGGACGCTGCGCTACTTGCTGCGCCAGAGGTTGGCGATCGGTCGCGAGGTGACCTATATCGACGCCACCAACCTGCGGCCCCAAGAGCGGCGGCCCTATCTGGAGATTGGCCGGCGGCACGGCTGCGTGGTGGAGGCCGTATTCTTCGATGTGCCGCTGGCGGTGTGCCGGGAGCGCAACGCCAAGAGGCAGCGGGTGGTGCCGGAGGAGGCGCTGGCGAAGATGGCGGCGAAACTGGCAGCGCCGGCGGTGACGGAAGGGTTCGCCAAGGTGACGGTAGTGAGGTAAGCCGGATGAACCGCCTGGCGCGGCGCCGACCTGGAGTTCCGCGTTCGCAAGCGCGTTTTTCGGCCCCCCAGAACGCAGCGAAGGCCAAACGATTCCCGGTCAATCCACCAGAAACTTCACGACCCTGGGTGCCATGTAGTCCAGCACGTTGAGCAGGTCATGGCCGGAGTCGAGAACTTCGAGCGTGGCGTTGCCATGGCCGGCGGCGAACTCTTCGGAATAGCGCAGCGGCACGGTGTCATCGTGCCTGCCGTGGAAGATCAGCGCCGGCTGGGCGAAATCCGGGTAAACTTCGTAGCGTTCGCCATCGGCGATGAGCTGGTAGCCGAGCTGGCGATGGCGTTTGTCGGCGTAGTGGAAGACCTCCAAGGCGCCGGAGCGCCGCCAGAGGCCGGTTTGCGCCGCGCCCAGACGGTCCGGCCAGCGTTGCGCGAAACCGAACGCCGGCGCCAGCAGAACCAGCCGCCGCACCTGGGGATGGCGCGCGGCGTATAGCGCCGCCAGGTAGCCACCCAGGCTGGAACCGACCAGGGACACGGGACCGGCAGCCGCGACGCGGCTGAGGACGGCCAATTGGCCGGTGACGGTGAGGTGCTCGAAATCGCCGTCGGCCAGGTCGGGAACTTCAACCTGTGCGCCGGCGCCTTCCAGGAGCGCGCGGAAGTACCGCGCTTTGGACGACTGAGGTCCGGAAGCGAAGCCGTGAAGGTACACGATGCGGGTCATTTCCTGACCGGCGCCGGCTGTGGCGCGGTGTCGGAGACATCGCCGAACTGGATGGAAGAGTTGGTGCTGAACAGCTTGAAAGGCTCGTAGCGGTAGAGATTTTCGGTTATGACCTCGCCGTTGACCAAGTGGCGGTGGACCACCGAGGCGGGCGTGAGGAACCCGTGCTGAGACATGGTGTAATCCACCGTGGCGTCGTCGCGAATGGCATGCTTTGCCAGATCGGTATACTCCATCCAGGCGCTGACCCGCAGCGGCAGGCCATCGGACGCACGCACCCAGAGGATGCCCTGCAACGCGCGGCGCACGGACTCGCGGCCGTGGAATTCGAGCGCTCCGCCTTCCGCGGAGTTTTGTTTCCAGGAGAAGGCGAGAGCGGCGTCGGCGCCCACGTAGGCTTCGCCCAAAGGTGCGATCCGTATCTGGCTCTGGCCGCGGCTGGTGAAGGTCAGGAGGATCAGCGCATAGTCGGTAGCGATGTCCACCAGGCCGGTGCGGGCGAACTCCTCCAACATGCGTTTGCGGGCGCGCTCGTCTCCCGACAGTATGCCCTGGGAAAGCGCGCGGAGGGCGGTGTCGGCGGTCTGCAGCGGGCGGCCGTCGACGGAGAGGACCTGGCGGAATTCGACGAGATCGTGCGCTTCCGGGCCGGGGAGGGCGCCGAAGCTGAACTCGGAGACCACCTCGCGGACCCGCAGGCGCGGACCGGTGGCCTGTTCGATGGCGCTTCCGATGCGCGGCCGGAAGCGGGACGGAGGCATCAGGGAACGCTGCTCCAGAGTCTCCTGGGTCAGCACCTTGGCGGCATTCCGCTCGAGGATTTCGGCCTCTTCAGCCACCCGCGGCGGAATGCGGTGTGGGGACGACTGTGCCAGAGCCGGCAAGATGCCCGAAAAGAGCAAGAAAGCCGCCGGCACGGGTCGCATGGTCTTCATTATAGCCAGCCACAGGGGGCCGGGGCACACCCGTAAATTATTAATTTTAAGCCAGTTCGACTCTACGATAAAAATTTCAGATCGCGAGCACTTATTTTTTTTGATCTGGCCCTTGCATCTACGGCAAGCTCCTGGTATTCTGAACGAGTCACCGATTTTGGGGATCAACGGGGCATTGCGCACTTTTTGCGACGGTTTGCAAGGAGCAGTGCGGGCATGGTGTAAAACGATTGATCCTCTGTAAGGAATGGTAACAAAACTTCGTTCGGACCCACCGATCGGGGCGGAATACGGCCTTCCTGTTTGGCTCTTTTTAAATTCTTGAATTTTCCCTGGTGCGTGCTTTTACGTCTTTACGGTGAGCGGCATTAGGGGTGCGAGTTTCGAGGCCTGCAGCCTTTTCGGGTATTACGATGTCCGGGGAGGTTCGCGCAGATCTTTGACAATCTGGTTGGATGCAGTAAAGAAGAACTCGTCAGTACTCTGAGTAAACCGGAGCGATACAACTCATTGATTCAAATGAGAGTTTGATCCCGGCTCAGAATCAACGCTGGCGGCGCGCCTAACACATGCAAGTCGAACGAGAAAGTGGAGCAATCCATGAGTAAAGTGGCGTACGGGTGAGTAACACGTGGATGATCTACCTTTTAGTGAGG
>CAZZHN010000350.1:0-2832 GCA_964654065.1 uncultured Solibacteraceae bacterium | reverse complement strand
TGCGCCACTGGTCGAGCACATTGACGTGGTCCTTCCAGACCATGTAGTCGATGGGGCTCAGCTTGCGGCCATCGCCGACCAGCAGCGGCGTCAGACATGTGAGGCGGTATCGCATCAACTCACCTCGGGTAGCGGGACAGAAACCGCGAAACCGGCCCGGAACACGGGATGCGGGAAGCCGCCGGGCGCAACGTCCGGCGCTGCGCCGCTGGGCGCGGACGGAGCGTAGATCACCGATCCTTCCCCCACCATCTGCAGCGTCTTCTTCAATTCGCCCGTTCCCGCCGGGCTGTCGATGCGCCCGCCGCGTTCCACCAGCCAGTAATTGCCGCGCGACCAATCCACCGCGTCCTGCTCCGCCGGCGCAAACAGCGAGAGCAGCCAGTGAGGCTTCGGTCCGCTCTCTATCGCGATCGCTTCCTGCGGCAGCGCCTCCGGCACCGCCTCAACTTCCGTGGCCTCCTCGGCGACTTCGACGGGCTCTTCCAGTTCCAGCACGCCGATGGCAGATTCGGTCCCGCTGGCGACCGTGGATGCCGCGGCGGTGCCGGCCACCGCGCTACCGCCCGCCGCTTCGGCGCTGGCCGGTTCACCGGGTGGGTTGGCAGAATCGCCTACTTCGCCGGCAGCCTCCTCGGGCGCCGCGGTGAGCGGTTCTGCGCCGGACGGAGCCGGTATGGCTGCCGATTCCATGTCCGGGTTTGCGCCGTGCGTCTCGGCTGGCGGCGGAGCGGTTTCGACCGGCGCGCCGCCGGCACGGCCCACCGCGGGCAGAATCATCTCCGGCAGCGTGCCTTCGCGAAACTCCGGCGCTTCGGACCTGCCCCAGCCGCGCGAGCGCTCACCCCCGAAACCACTGTCGGCCAGCAAGCGGAAAGCCGCTTTCACCGGATCCCGCCAGAGCTCCCACGCCGGCTCATTCCGGAATGCCGCTACCAGCCAGAGCCCCGCGCCGGCGCGAAATTCCTGGCACGCGATCGAATGCCGCTCGCTGGCCCCGCTCAACCGGTCCACCGCCGCGCTGGAGCGCACCGCGGAGCGGAACGGTCCCATCCGGCCCGCCGGCACCAGGCATTCGCTGGGGCCGTCCACGCTCCACGCGTCTTCATCCAGCTTGCCGCCTCTCACCAGCGATTGCACGATCGCCAGCGGCACAAATCGCGCGCTTTTCCAATGCACCCGCGCGCCTACCGCCGGCAGCTGCGGCGGCCAGATGGTGCGCGGCGGCACCACGAAGCCGGTTTCCCCCAGAAAGGGGAAACAGGAGCTGAAGGAGACCGCCGGCTCGCCCGAGCAGGCCGTCGCGTCCAGCCACTCTTCGAGCCTGCCCAGCCGCGCCATCGCCGCCGTAACCGCCGCATATACCGAATCGCTGTGATAGATCGAATCGACGCGATTGCGCGCGCCCGAATCGGGTCCCACCCGCCACGGCCCTGTCGGCCGCAGCCTGACGACCAGGCCTGGCGTCATGAATCCTCGCGCAGGAAAGCGAACGCCGACTCGGCGACCGCTGCCTGAATCACTCCCAGGGCATCTCCCGCTGCAATCTCTTTTTCCGCCGCGCCCTTGGCGTAATAATCGCGCCCGCGCCATACCAGGCGCAGTTTGTTGAAAGAAACACGGCCGCTGCCGCGCGAACCACCGCCGCCCAGCGCATCGTCTTCCAGCAGCCGCAGCCCTTCCAGCACGCGCAGAAACAGCGGCGCGTCTTCTTCGCAGAGTACGTCCATCACCAGCCGCGCATGAAAGCGCGCGCCCGCCGGAACCCGCTCCAGGGTGCGCGGGTTGGCCTGCGAGGTGATGCGGTCAATCGCGTTCTCGTTCTTGACTTCGGTCAGCTCGTCGTCCAGGTTCTCGCGCATCTGGGCCGTGATGCTCTCCACGTCCAGCGGAGCGTCGAACACGGCCAGCCGTGCCGGCGAGGCCTGCGTAGTCTCCAGCGTTTCACCCTGCACACGCTCCATGCGTCCCGGGCTGCGCCCGAATAGCAGGCAGATATCGTCGTCGGGGCGGTCACTCTGGTGGATCCGCACTTCCTGGCCCTTGCGCCTCGAAAGGTACACCAGCTCGGCCGGAACAGCCAGGCCGGAACTCTGCTCCAGCAGCGAGCGGATCTTGCCGCGCAGCGAGCTGCCCGGCACATACGGCCTGCCAAACGCGTCTTTCGCAACCGGATTATCGGAGCCGCCGATTTCCAGCGAACCTTTGCCCGCCCCAACGTGCAGGCCGGTTTCACAGGTCATTTCCGCTTCCAGAATCAGCTTCCCGATGAGTTTCAGCTCGGTTTGAGGAGTGTGTGCGCTCATTACTTTACTCGTTGTAGGCCACGATGGCCTCGAAAAGGTCCTTGAATCGCTCGTAGCCCTTGGTGTCGTTCTTGCGCGTCACCTGCAGCAACAGCTTCTCCAGCTGGTCCATGCTGCGCAAGCCATGGCGCGCGATCGTGTAAGCCAGGCGTGCCCGCAGCATCACGAATTCGTGCTGCCGTCCGCTTTCCGGCGCGCGAACCGCACGGCGCACCGCGCCATAAAGGCGCCGCAGCTGGCTCTTGGTGCCCGAATCCATGTCGCGCATCCGGCTCACCACGGAGTGCGCCTGGTTGTCCAGGTAAAGGCTGTCGTGGATCAGCTTTTCGAGCTCGATTTCCGGCGGCGCTTCGAACCGCCCGCGGTCGGGACCCCGCCGGTCGCCGCGTTCTCCTCTGTCGCCTCGATCCGGGCGTGGGCCACGGTCGCCTTGTGGCGGACGCCCTTCTCGCGGTGGCCGGGCCTCCCGGTTCCGCTGCTCGTTCTCTTGTGTCATGTGCTAAACCTCGGTCACCAATCTGGCCCA
>CAZZHN010000349.1:0-2839 GCA_964654065.1 uncultured Solibacteraceae bacterium | reverse complement strand
GCTCTCGGCTGGATGAGGCCCAGGCAACAGTTTGAAGAAACTTCCCACAACCGGATCTTTTGGGAGTTGGGGACACTTCTAACGGAATGAGCGTTGCGGCGTTTGGGTCGTTTCCGGATGCGCGGTGATACGGGGATTGAAGCGTCCAGAAGGCCACAACGGGCATCCCTCCGGTGATAGAGTGAGTCTCAATGGCCTGGTGCCCGTCCTGTTCTGCCGAAATTCCAGAGCGTAGCCGATTTTGTCTGGGTTGTGGCGCGGCGCTGGGATCGGCATCCGAGGTGCCCACCGACGCGATGGCTCTCAGCACATCGACGCCCTCAAGTTACTCTGAAGAAGGTCGCTTCCCTGCCGGCACCATGCTCGACCAGCGCTACCGGATCATCGGGCTCATCGGCCAGGGAGGGATGGGCGAGGTTTATCGGGCGAGCGACCTGAAGCTGGGGCAGCCGGTGGCGCTGAAATTTCTGCCCCAGGTCACTGCGAAGAACCCGCAACTACTCGCACGCTTCCATGCCGAAGTACGCATTGCGCGCCAAGTATCACACCCCAACGTCTGCCGCGTTTACGATATAGGCGAAGTGGACGGCTCCACGTTTCTCTCTATGGAATACGTGGATGGCGAGGACTTGCGGAGTCTCCTGCGCCGCATAGGCCGCCTGCCCGGCGACAAGGCTCTGGAAATCGCGCGCAAGCTGTGCGCCGGACTTGCGGCCGCGCACGACAAGGGCGTGCTCCATCGCGACCTGAAACCGGCCAACATCATGATCGACGGCCGAGGGCAGGTGTTGATCACGGATTTTGGTCTTGCCGCCCTAGCCGGGCAACTCGCGGGAGCGCACGTCCGCGACGGTACGCCCGCGTATATGGCCCCGGAGCAACTCGCTGGCAAGGAAGTTTCGGTCCGCAGTGATGTCTACGCCCTGGGGCTGGTGCTGCATGAGATGTTCACTGGGAAGCGGCTCTTCGAAAGCAGCTCGCAGCGCACCACCCCCACCAGCGTGACTTCTTTGGCGAAAGACATCGATCCCCTGGTCGAGCGCGTGATTCTGCGCTGTCTGGATGTAGACCCGCACAACCGGCCGGCTTCGGCGCTTGCAGTAGCTGCGGCGTTGCCCGGTGGCGATCCACTGGCCGCGGCCTTGGCCGCCGGGGATACGCCGACGCCCGGTATGGTTGCCGCCTCCGGAGACACACAGGGAATATCGGTGCGCGCGGCCGGCATCTGGCTGGCGTTGATCCTAGTGGGTCTGGTGGCCGCGGTCGTGCTGGGAGCCAAGACCAGCGTTCTCGGTAAGACGCCCTTCGAGAACTCGCCCGACGTCCTGGCCAAGAGAGCGCGCGATCTGATTCAGAGCTTCGGGTACGCGGAGCCACCCTCCGATCGTGCCTACGGCTTCGTAGTCGATACCGACTACCAGAATTACGCGGAAGGTCAGGCGAACCCCGCGGCGTATTGGGATCAGTTGGCCAGAGGCCAGCCGTCGCTGATCCAATTCTGGTATCGCCAGAGTCCGCAATCGCTGGCGTCAAGCAACATTGACGGAGTTGTCTCCGGAACTGACCCGCCGCCCATCGACTCCGGAATGGTTGGGCTAAATCTTGATTCACAGGGCCGCCTGATCCAGTTCGACGCGATCCCGCCGCAGGTGGGAGCGAAGCCGGATTCATCCCGCCCGCCCGATTGGCCGGCACTGTTCACCGCCGCCGGTCTGGACCTGGCTCGCTTCACGCCCGCAGAGCCGCAGTGGGCTTCCTTGGCCGACTCCGATGCCCGAGCGGCCTGGACTGGGTCATACGCGCAGTCAGGCGAGCTTACCTTACGCGTGGAGACGGCCTCGTGGCGCGGGAAGCCGGTATTCTTTCGAGTGATCTGGCCATGGTCCAGGCCCGAAAGGATGCAGCCCGTTCAACGGCCTGAGGCGGGGGCGGCCGGCGGTGTCGCTGTGATAGTCATTGTGGGCGTACTGGCCGCTCTCCTGGCCTGGCACAATTTCCGTGCCGGAAGAGGGGACATCCGGGGAGCGAGCCGGCTGGCCGCGTTCGTTTTTGGCGTGGAGGTGCTCGAATGGCTGTGCGACGCCCATCACGTTTCCGTGATTGACAAGGTGAAGATTGACGAGGTGAAGCTTTTCCTCGGAGGAGCCAGCTGGGCTGCGTTTGCCGCGGGCTTTGTGTGGATGCTCTACCTGGCCCTCGAACCGTATGTACGGCGGCTCTGGCCTCAGAGCATGATCACCTGGAGCCGCCTGCTCGCTGGCGGGTTCCGTGACCCGCTGGTGGGCGGGCACCTGCTCGCCGGTGTCGCTTTGGGAATTGGAATCTCGCTCTGTTCCCTCGTTGGGACGCTTTCTCTGGAGCATTACGGGGCGTTCAGCGTTGCCTCTTATACGCTGAATCTGGTGCTGGACGCACGGCGCCTGACGAAGGAGATCCTGTCTACGTTGATCTGGCAGATTGGGATCGTGTTGTTTATTGTTTTCTTGTTCTTCCTGCTCCGGGTGCTGCTGCGTCGGCAATGGCTCGCGGCGGCCGTTTTCATTCTCATGTTCGCCGGATTAGGCGCCATCTCTGTTGGTGGTCACCCGGTGATAGGGGCCCTTCTTGCCGTCCTGTTCTGTTTTCCTCTCGTCGCCGGCACACTTTGGTTCGGAGTACTATCGGCGGTCGTGGCAGGCTTCGCGAGCTTTTTGTTGGGACAGTTCCCCCTGACCACCGACCTCTCGGCATGGTACGCGGGCACGACTGTAGCCACTGTCGCAGTCGTGTTGGCCCTAACCGCCTACGCGTTCCACACCGCCGTGGCCGGGCGACCGCTGTTCAAGGCAGGCTTCTTCGA
>CAZZHN010000348.1:0-2868 GCA_964654065.1 uncultured Solibacteraceae bacterium | reverse complement strand
CTGCCTTCGCGCTGGATCTGCAGGCCGTGCGCGCCGCCCTTGAAGTCCTTGCCCCAGGACTTGACGAACTTTCCTCCCGCGTCGAACACTACCATCGAATCGGAGCTTTCGCTGGCTGACCCAACCGTATGGTGGACAAAGATCCTGCCTTGCGAGTCTTCGATAACGCCGTGCGTGTTGCCGTACTGGATGGAGGGCGGCAACGCACCCCAGTCGTGATAGGCCTCGTAGACGTGTTCGCCGGCGCCCATCACGGGCCGCTTGGTTCCCGCCTTGTCGTCGGCGTGCAGAATCAGCGGGGCTAGGGCACCGGTGCCGAGGAATCGGCGGCGGCTGATCGTTTGCATGCCGTGCTCCTTTCTGGAAAGTATATCAATCGGAGGCACGGAGCACATTGCGGCGCGACTTCGGAGCCCGGTGGATGCCAAGGAACGAACCGGCGGCAAGACCGCCGGCGCTACGGCGGGCGCGCCCCTGGGTAGCCGCGGCGGCCTTGCGTTCGGCTGACGGTCGCGGCTCCGAACGTTTCAGAGCCGCGACCGTCAGGGAGCGGTTGACGGCGCGTCATACCGGCGGGCCGGGCATGCCCGGCCCCTACGGAGCGGGGTAGTTGCGATAAGCCATGTCGAGCAGTTGGACGACGTGCATCACCCGCTGTCCTTTGCCGTGGAGGCGGACGCCGGCGTCGAATTGCAGAGCGCAGCCGGGGTTGGCGACGGCGATGATGGCGGCGCGGGTGCGGTTGACGGATTCCATTTTGCTGGCCAGGATGCGCAGCGACATTTCGTTTTGCACGACGTTGTACGAGCCGGCGCTGCCGCAGCAGATATCGGAGCCGGGCATTTCCTGGAAGTCGATGCCGGGGATGGCAGCCAGCAGCTTGCGCGGCGCACTGCGGATGCGCTGGCCGTGGGCGAGATGGCAGGCGTCCTGATAAGTGACGACCGCTTCCACCGGGCCCATTTGCAGATTCAATTCGATGGAGGCCAGGAACTCGGTGATGTCGCGGACCTGGGAGGCAAATTGTTCCGCCGCCGCGGCATAGGCTGGATCGCCGGCAAGCAGTTCGCCATATTCTTTGAGCGTGGAGCCACAGCCGGCGGAGTTGGTGAGAATGGCGTCGAAGCCGCCGCTGCGAAGGGCATCGATATTGCGGCGGGCCAGCGCGCGCGCGTCGCCGAGGAGGCCGGAATGGAGATGGAGCGCGCCGCAGCAGCCTTGCCCGGCGGGCACGACCACCTCGCAGCCATTGCGTTGCAGCACCCGGACGGTGGCCTCATGCAGGCGGGCGAAGGAAATATTGGCCACGCAGCCGGAGAGGAAGGCCACGCGGCGGCGGCGCGCGCCTTCGGCTGGAAACGTTCTGCCGATTTGGGAGAAAAAGAACGGCGGGTCGGCCGAAGGGGCGAGCTGCGCGATGTTACCGAGGCGGCCGAGCATCTTCATCAGGCCCAGGCTGCGCGCCAGCGCCTTCAGGCCGCTGACTTCATACAGGTAGAGAAGAGTGCCGGCTATGGAGAGCAGAGCGCGCGAGGGAATGAGGTAGCCGAAGAGGAATGCGCGGGTCCATCGGGCGATGCGGCCGCGCGGCACGCGCGCCTCGATCTCGGCGCGGGCGTGCTCCACCATGCGGCCGTAGGGCACGCCGGAGGGGCAGGCAGATTCGCAGCCGCGGCAGGCCAGGCAGAGGCCGATGTGCTCCAGGTACGACGGGGTGATGGGCGCGCCTTCGGCAACCTGCACCATCTGATAAACGCGGCCGCGCGGCGAATCCATTTCCAGGCCCAGCTCGCGGTAAGTGGGGCAGGCGTTCAGGCAGAGGCCGCAATGGACGCACTTATCGAGATCGAACTGACTGGGTCCGAGGGCGCGCGCGTCAGAGGCGATGGTAGAGTCGGCCACGGTTCAACACGTTGGACGGATCAAACAGCGCTTTGAGCCGCTGCATGATTTCGAAATCATTGCCTGGAGCGGGCCACAGCTCAAGCCCGGGTTTGCGCGCTTCGGGCGCGAACTCGATGACCGCCCTCCAGCCCTGCCCGGCTGCATCCGCAAGGTAGCGGGCGGCGGCGCCGGTTTCGTCAAAGTAGGCGTAACAAACACCCGAACCGGCCCGAGCCACGGCGGGGACGGTGAGCGGCGTCATGAGTTTCTCCAGATCTTTCAGGGTACAGGAGGCGCGCACCACGGCGCCATCGGGGTGAGCGTCGAGAAACCGGGGGGTGAACTCCTGCACCCGGCGCCAGTACTCTTCCTGGGGCGCGTCTTCGAGCGCGACGGCACTGCCGAAGGCGGCCAGGTCGCGCTCATAGCGTTTGACGGCGGCCTGGTTGCCGGCGGCGCGGACTGCGAGAATCCAGTCTTGACCGCTAGCGGCGGCCGGGTTGAACAAATCGAGGGCGGCGGGCTGCAGAACGCTCGCCAGCAAGCGGGTGCGGGCCTCGAAGGCGGGTCCGGCGGCAGGGAACGAAAGCAGAACCGTGCGTTCAACCTCGGGCATGGGCTGCACCTTGAAGTTGACGACGGCGATGGCGGCGAGCGTGCCGAAGGAGCCGATCATGAGCTTGGCCATATCGAGGCCGGCCACGTTTTTGACCACCATGCCGCCGGACTGGACAATCTTGCCGGCGAGGGTGGCGAACTTCATGCCGATGATCATGTCGCGCGCGGTGCCATAGAGGCGGCGGCGCGGGCCGCTCGAGTTGGCAGCCACCACGCCGCCCACGGTGGCCTGCGCGGCGAACGGCGGGTCAAGCGGCACCATCTGGCGGTTCTGCCGAAGCAGTGCGGCGAACTCCTGCCAGGGAAGGCCGGCCTCCACGCTGACGGTGAGGTCGCGAGGCTCGTATTCGAGCACGCGGCGGAGCG
>CAZZHN010000347.1:0-2872 GCA_964654065.1 uncultured Solibacteraceae bacterium | reverse complement strand
CTCGGATTGCGCGATCAGCGCCTTCTGGGCTTCGTAGGTGAATTTCTTGAGCTCGAAATCCTGGCGCGCGAGCAGTTTTTCGTTGAATAGCTCCTGCGCGCGATCGAAGTCGGCCTTCATGCGATCCAGGTCGGCCTTGTCGTGCTCGAGCCCAGCTTGCATAGTGCGGATGTTTTCGTCGGCAGCCTTGAGTCCGGCCTCCGAAGCACTCGAGTCAGCCTCCGTGGAGCTTACATTGGCCTCTTGCGCCGCCACATCGGCCGCGGGTTGGGTGTTTTCCACGCGTGCCAGCAACTGGCCCTTGCGGACGTGGTCGCCTTCCTTGACCAGGATTTGCGTGATGTTGCCGAACGCGTTGGCGCCGATATTGATGTAGTTCTTGGGCTTGATTTCGCCCGAGGAAGTGACGATGGCAGCCAGGTCACCGCGTGCCACCTGTCCGGTTTGTACAGTCACCACGCCGCGCTTGCTATAAACCGTGCTCGCGTAAACACCGATAACGGCCACAAGCAGGGCCGCCAAGGTAATAATTACTTTCCACTTAGTTTTCACGACGATGTCCTATCACCGCTTTAGACGCAAATTTGCAGGTGGGAGTTCACCCTTTATTTTACAACGCTGGGTCGTGCGTCCGGCGACGCAAGCGCCCCCAGCCTCTCAGTAGACGCAAGAAAGGACGAAAGATTAGCGGAATCAGGGATGAATCTCCGGTCTAGCCGCGGAGTGAGCGGTTTGGTGAGCGCCGGGCCGGGCAGGCCCTGGCCCTACACGAAGAAATTGCCCATTTTGCGGAATTTGGCATAGCGGTGTTCCACCAGTTGTTCGCCGCTGAGGCCGGAGAGGTCGAGCAGGGCGTGGTGGAGGGCCTTGCGCAGGCTGTCGGCGGCGGAATCGGGGTTTTCCTGCGCGCCGCCCTCGGGTTCAGGGACGATGGTATCGATGAGACCGAGTTCCTCCAGATCCTCGGCGGTGAGCCGCAGGGCCGCGGCGGCGCGTTCGGCCTGGCCCGAGTCGCGATAGATGATGGAGGCGCAACTCTCCGGGGAAATCACGCTGTAGACGGCATTTTCCAACATCAGGACGGTGTTGCCGACACCCAGCGCGAGCGCACCTCCAGACCCGCCCTCGCCGATGCAAACCACGACCACAGCGATGGGCAAGCGCGCCATCTCGCGCAGATTGCGAGCGATGGCTTCTGCCTGGCCGCGCTCTTCGGCATCGATGCCGGGGTAAGCGCCGGTAGTGTCCAGGAAGGTGATCACTGGGCGCCCGAACTTGGCGGCCATCTGCATCACCCGCAAGGCTTTGCGGTAGCCCTCGGGCTTAGGCATGCCGAAGTTGCGCTGCAGCCGCTCCTTGGTATTCCGGCCCTTCTCTTCGGCCACGATCACGATGGGCTGGCCCTCGAAACGCGCCATGCCGGTGATGATGGCGGGGTCGTCCGCGAAGGAGCGGTCGCCATGCAGCTCCTGGAACTCGGTGAACAGGCGCTCCATGAAGTCGAGCGCATGAGGCCGCTTGGGATGCCGGGCGAGCTGAACGCGTTTCCAGGCGGGGTGGGGTTCAGGCGGGGGTGTCGTCGGCTGGTCAGGCGTGATTTCGGAATCCACTGCTAAATATCTTAGCAGCGGAGGGAGCGGACCCGGGCTTGACAAATCGGAGTATCCAGATTTAGTCTGAGTTTAGACTGTGTCCAATTTGTTCGATGAGCTGCGGGCGGCGTTTCGCGCGGCGGCGGTACGCCCCACGGCGCAGCGCTATGCCGTGCTGCATTACCTGGCCCGGCACGAAGTCCACGCGACGGCGGGGGAGATTTTTCGGGCTGTGAACCGGCAGGACCCCCGGGCGTCGCGAGCCACGGTTTACAACAGCTTGAAGTCGCTAGCTCGTGCCGGGCTGGTGCGGGAGGTGATTTCGGAGGGTAAAGCCGCCCGGTTCGACACCAGGCTGCATCCGCACCATCATTTTGCCTGTGAGCGGTGCGGGGAAGTGGAAGATATCGCCTGGTTTGAGCTGCCGGCGGGTTCAAGAACACCGCTCGGAGCCCGCCAGGTGCGGAGCTTCGACGTGGTATTTCGCGGGGTTTGTGAGAAGTGTGGCGGTTCACCGCCACTGACTGGAGAGACGACATGAGTTTGGCGCAAAAGCAATGTAAACCGTGCACCGGCGGGGTGCCCGCGCTACGAGGCGAAGAACTGGCGCAACTGCAAGCGCAAGTGCCGGGCTGGCAGGTGGTCGGCGAGCATCACTTGCAGAAGATGTTCGCGTTCCCTGATTTCGTCACCGCGCTGGCTTTCGTCAACCGCGTCGGAGCGCTGGCGGAGAAGGAGGGCCACCACCCGGATCTGTACCTGGCTTGGGGCCGCGTGGAAGCCAAGATCTGGACCCACAAAATTGACGGCCTGACCGAGAGCGATTTTATTCTGGCGGCCAAGATCGACACCGTACTCGAAGTTTAAGAGAACACTGGAGAGAGCACAGACATGTTAGGAGTTGGACAGAAGTTCCCTTCGTTTTCATTGCAGGCGACGGTGAGCCTGGAGAAGGGAAAGACGTTTCGCACGATCACAGATGACGACTACCCGGATAAATGGAAAGTCTATTTCTTTTGGCCGAAGGATTTTACCTTCGTTTGCCCTACGGAGATCGCGGCGTTCGCCAAACTGAACCCGGATTTCGCAGATCGCGACGCGCTGGTGCTGGGCGGCAGCACGGATTCCGAATTCGTGCATCTCGCCTGGCGGCAGAACCACCCGGACCTGAAGACGCTGCCATTCCCGATGCTGGCCGACATCAAGCGCGAGCTGGCCACGGCGCTGGGAATCCTGGACCCGCAGGAGGGAGTGGCGCAGCGGGCGACGTTCGTGGTGGA
>CAZZHN010000346.1:0-2895 GCA_964654065.1 uncultured Solibacteraceae bacterium | reverse complement strand
ATCAAAGGCCTTGAGCGGGGAGTCGCTACTTTCTACGATCTACCGGGCATTCCCCATCGCGCGTGCCAGACTGCCCAGCGTATTGGAAAACTCCACCTGGTCTCCGCCGCCTGTTCGCCCGCCTGCCCGCACGGCGCCGACACCGCCCGTCGGACCGCCACGCTGGGCTTCCTGCGCCCGTCCGGATTCGACCGGCGCCCCGCCGTCCAAGTTTCGATCGACAACTTTCATAGCCGTCCGCCTGACCTCTCCTGTGTCATATCGGCGGTGCCGGCCTGCGGCTTTAGCGGGAAGAACCGCCGGCGCGAGTTGGGCATAAAGTTCCGGCAGTTTCCGCCGATTGCAGGCAATAACCGGCTTATGAGCGCGACTAAGGTCCTGTGGATCCTCGGCAGCCCCAACCAACCGGGGAATCCGCTGGGCGGCGGCGCCGCCGATTGGACGCTGGAACGCCTGGACGCCGCCGGCGGAATCGGCAGGCTCCGGCGGGAAGACTTCGGAGTGATCGTGCTGGATTTTCCCATGCCGGGCTGGACGCCGCCTGTTTTGCTGGAGCAGGTCCGGGCGCTGGCGCCCGGAACTCCCGTGCTGCTGCGGGATCCCTCGGCGACCTTAAATGATGCGGTCCATCTGGCGCGTCTCGGCGTCCACTGGTTCCTCGCGCCTCAGGGAGACTTGTATTCGCAGCTCGCGGAGGCTCTCGAACCGCACCACGCCAGCTATGCAGCGCTGGCAGACGCGCCCGGAATGGAGGATTGGGAGCGGCTGCTGGTGGGTGACAGCCGCGAGATGCGCCGCGTCAGCAGTCTGATCCGGCTGGTCGGTGCGCGGCGGGCCACGGTGCTGATCACCGGCGAAACCGGCACCGGCAAAGAACTGGCCGCGCGTGCCTTGCATCTGGCCGGGCCGCGCCGGAACTTGCCGTGGGTAGCTGTGAACTGCAGTGCGCTGCCGGAGAACCTGCTGGAGGCTGAGTTATTCGGCCACGTGCGCGGAGCGTTTACGGGGGCGGTGCAGAGCCGGATGGGGCGGTTCGAACAGGCGAAGGGCGGCACGCTGTTTCTCGACGAGATCGGCGAAATGCCCCTGGAACTGCAGGCGAAACTGCTGCGCGTGCTCCAGGAGCGGGAGTTCCAACGGCTGGGGAGCTCGGAAACGATTCGCTCCGACGCGCGCGTCATCGCCGCCACCAACGGCGATCTGCTACACCGCATTGAACAAGGCCGCTTCCGCGAAGATTTGTTTTACCGCCTCAACGTGGTTCCGATTCGCATGCCGCCGCTCCGCCAGCGGCCAGGCGACGTGCCGGCGCTGGCGCTGCACTTCGCAGAGAAGATCTGCCGCCAGGAAGAAATTCCGCTCAAAGAGATCACGCCGGAAGCGATGGAGCGGTTGTGCACCCGGAACTGGCCCGGCAATGTGCGGCAACTTGAGAACGCGATCGAAATGGCGGTGGCGCTGAGCGGCGATCGCGAAACGCTGACGGACGGCGACTTTCCGCTCCCTTTACAGGACCGGCCGGCGATCCCCGCTCAGCCCGGCGGCCCGCCGCTGGTGCCGGTGCCGGACGGCGGCCTGGACTACGAACGGACGGTCGCGTTGATTGAACGCAGCATTCTGCAACAGGCCCTGCGCAAGACGGGCGGCAATAAAAAGGCCGCGGCCGATATGCTGCGGCTCAAACGCACCATGCTCTCGGCCAAAGTGCGCAGCCTGGAACCGGCGGCCTGCAATTGAGCCGGGCCCCATAGGCGCTGATCTGACCGCGTCAGGATTCCAAGAAGGCCGTTCGTGGACCGCCCGGCAGCAATAGTCCGAAACGACTTCCCGCTCAACTGGATAACGCAGCGATGCGGACGACTCCAGGGTCGCCGGTGGGACACTAGAAGCATGCCCAAGCAACCAACCGTCGGTCTGCGCCAGCATCTGGCGAACCTGCTCCGCATGAAGGGCGCGCACCTCACCTTCCAGGATGCTGTCGCCGATTTCCCCGTCCACCTTCGCGGTGTGACATCGCGCGGAGCCCCGCATTCCGCTTGGCAACTCATTGAGCACATGCGACTCGCGCAAGCAGATATTCTGGACTTCAGCCGCAATCCTGAATATCAGCCGAGGAAATTCCCCGACGACTACTGGCCGCCTACCAGCACACCGCCCAGCGACGACGCCTGGGACGCCAGCATCCAACGGTTTCAATCTGACATGCAGGAAATACAGGAATTGATCGCCGACACCAAGAACGACCTACTGGCCAACATCCCGCACGGCAAGGGACAAACCCTGTTGCACGAGGCCCTCCTGGTGGCCGACCACAATTCATACCACCTGGGCCAGTTGGTATTCTTGCGCAAGATGTTACAGCAGCCGGCTTCAAAAGATCATACGTCAGGGACCCATTGTTCGCGGGCGCGACCGTGTTCTGCACCGGAGAGCGAAGCCGCAAAATGCGTCCGGCCTCGTTTCCCGTCCCCGTTTCCCACCGCAATTGAGCCGGGGGATGCCATGTCGGCTGGGTCACCTTGTGCGGCGTCTGCCGCGTCAGATGACCATTAGGCCCAGCCTCACGCCGTCAGATTGGGTAGATCAACACCCCTTGACTAGCACCAGATTTGTGGTCTTGTCGCCATCAAAGACAACAAACCACGACTTCGCCTTATGAAGACAACATCCCTGTTCTTCCAGTAAGAGTCGTAATGGCAGCCTCTGAGGTATAGTGGGGCCTCCGCGGGCGCAAGCAGGAAGCCGAACCTATCTCGGAGCTGCGCTTTCGTTTTGCCAAATACTAGCTAGTCCCGATTAGCGTCGCCGATCATCGTACCGGTTGCAAGGTCAACGTCTAACGGGGAATGCCCGGTAGATCGTAGAAAGTAGCGACTCCCCGCTCAAGGCCTTTGA
>CAZZHN010000345.1:0-2914 GCA_964654065.1 uncultured Solibacteraceae bacterium | reverse complement strand
GGTACTTCGATGAAACCGTGTTCCCCGTGCTCACCCCGCTCGCCTTCGATCCCGGCCGGCCCTTTCCCCATATTTCGAATCTCAGCCTGAACCTGGCGGTCTCCATTCGCGACCGCGCCGGCAACGAACACTTCGCGCGCGTCAAGGTTCCCGATTCGCTGCCGCAGTTGGTGCCGGTCAGCGGCAGCGCGAAGGCCGTCTCCAAGCGCGGCCGGCCCAGGCGGATCGACCTGGTCTGGCTGGAGCAGGTGATCGCCGCGCAGCTCGGCGTGCTCTTTCCCGGCATGGAGATCCTCGAATCCCATCCGTTCCACGTCACCCGCGATGCCGACATGGCGATCAAGGAACTCGAGGCCGAGGACCTGCTGGAAACCGTCGAGGAGGGCCTCCGCCAGCGGCGTTTCCAGAGCGTCGTGCGCCTGATGGTCACCGCCGACATGCCCGCCCCGATGCTCAACATTCTCATGAGCAACCTCGAAATCGGACCGAGCGAGGTCTATCGCACCGTGCGCCCCCTGGCACTGAAGCGGCTGATGAGCCTGTATAGCCTCGACCGGCCGGAGCTGAGAGATGCCCCCTTCCTCCCCGCCATCGCGCCCGAGCTTGCCGAAATCAACGAGGAGGACGACATTTTCGGCATGATCCGAAATCGCGATGTCCTCCTGCACCACCCCTTTGACTCCTTCCAGCCCGTCATCGAGTTCCTGCGCAAAGCGGCGCGCGATCCGGCCGTGCTCGCCATCAAAACCTGCCTGTATCGCGTGGGCCGCAACGCTCCCGTGGTCGAAGCGCTGCTCGAAGCCGTGGAGGAAGACAAGCAGGTCGCCGCGCTGGTGGAGCTCAAGGCGCGCTTCGACGAGGAAAGCAACATCGAATGGGCCCGCGCTCTGGAGCGCCGCGGCGTGCACGTGGTATACGGCCTCATCGGCCTCAAGATCCATTGCAAGGTGGCGCTCGTGGTGCGGCGCGAACAGGATCGCATCGCCCGCTACGTCCATCTTTCCACCGGCAACTACAACGCGGTAACCGCTCATTTGTACACCGATATCGGCCTCTTCACCTGCGACGAGGCCGTGGCCGACGATGTCAGTGACCTGTTCAACTACCTCACCGGCTACTCGCACAAGTCCGACTATCAGAAGCTGCTCGTGGCGCCGGTGAATCTTCGCTCCAAGTTCGAGTCGTTGATCGAGCGCGAAATCAAGCACGCCCGGTCCGGCGGCAAAGCGCAGCTCGTCTTCAAGATGAATTCGCTCGCCGATCCCAAGATTATTCGCGCCCTCTATAAGGCCTCGCAGGCGGGCGTGCGCATCCAGTTGCTGGTGCGCGGCATCTGCTGCCTGCGCCCCGGGGTGCCGGGAGTCAGTGACCACATCGAAGTCACCAGCATAGTCGGCCGCTTCCTGGAACATAGCCGGATTTATTACTTTCGCAATGGCGGCGATGAAGAGGTCTACATAGGCAGCGCGGACCTGATGTCGCGCAACATCGAGAATCGCGTCGAAGTGCTGGCGCCCATCCGGGAGCCGGCCATGATCCGCCACCTGCGCGACAACGTGCTGGCGGTGTATCTGGCCGACAGTGTCAAGGCGCGCCAGATGAACACTACGGGAGTCTACACCCGCAAAAAGGCAGCTGCCAAGTCACGCGTCAACGTTCAGGAGTGGTTTATTCGGCAGCGCCGCGAGCCGCCTAAGAAACGCGGGCGCGATCACGCGCGGCTCAAACCGCCGGCTTAGCAACTGCCCCGGCGAAAAGGGTCAGCCCACCATCATACGCAGAATGGCGATTTTGGAGGTCGGCAGCGGAATGCCGGCCCTGGATGCGGATTCATCGGCATGAACTTCGCAAAACGCTGCGATGGGCCCGTCGTCCTCGCGGAACAGATATGCCGCTTTCGCGTGGCATCCTTTCGCGTCGCAGGACATGGCGGGACCATTCAGAATCTTGATTCGAGTTCGGCGCTGTTCGACGTGGCGGGCAGCGGCAGATGAGGACATCATATATTACCTATTTTAAGCCGGAGCCCTATCCTTGAGTTATCTATAATGTTTCATTTGTGTTACATACCCATGAACGAACCGTTGCAGAGACCGGAATGACGCGTTTTCCGGCGGTAACCGCACCTCCGGCCCGCCATCCGGAAAGCGGCAAATCAACTGTGTTACTCTGAAATTTCCACGTGTGCCAGCGCGCGTCAGCGAAGCTCTTGTTCTGCGCACCTACCCGCTTCAGGAGGCGGACCTGGTAGTCAGCTTTCTTACGCGGGATCAGGGGAAATTGCGCGGCGTGGCCAAGCGGGCGCGGCGCCCGAAGAACGCTTTCGGGGCGGGCCTGGAGCGGCTGTCATACGTGCGGATGGCGTATTTCCAGCGCGAAACCCGCGAACTGGTCAGCCTGGACGGTTGCGAATTGATTCGCTCGCAATTCGGGCTGGCGTCCGATTACTGGGCCGGCGTGGCGCTGGATTACTTCGCGGAGGTGACCGAACAGATGTTGCCCGCCGCGGAGCCGAATGAGAAGTTCTTCCGCCTTCTGCTGGCTGTGCTGGATTTTTTGCGAACTGCCGCGGGGAACGGTGCCTGGCGCGCCGTCGCCTACTTTTCCCTGTGGGCCGTGCGCCTCTCCGGATGGCTGCCGGAATTGCACGTTTGCCTGAGCTGCGGCAGCCTGCTCGACGATCCGGAGAGCCCCGAGCGCGCTTTTTTCAGCCGCGACCGAGCCGGCTTGATTTGCGGCCATTGCCGCAAAGCCTTCGGCGTCGGCGGCGGCCGCGAACTGACCGCCGAATCCAGGGCCATCGCCGCGGAGATGCTGTGCACGCCGGTGACGCAGCTTTCCGGATCCGACTGGAATCAAGCCACCGCGGCGGACCTGCGCCGCTTTCTGGTGGAACAAATTGAATCGCACGTGG
>CAZZHN010000344.1:0-2995 GCA_964654065.1 uncultured Solibacteraceae bacterium | reverse complement strand
AAAGACGCGACCACAATCCCTAGGGGCTACCTGAGTCAAGCAGATACCCACCTTCCCCTATTCTGCCGATACTTCTTACACGAGTGGACAGGAACGTGGAACTGCCATCCATTGAGTTGGTCGCCCGGTGCATCGGCGATCCTGTGATCCGGCTCCGTTTCCTCAAGGCTGTGGCGCCGGCGCCGCCGAAGGACAGCGAGTCGCCCACCCACAAGGGCTTCTTCCACTACCTGCTGCTGGCAATTGTCCCCCTGACTCTGATCGCGGCGCTTTTAGTGGTGCGCGCGGCGGCACGCATCGGTCCGCTCGAGACGCGCAATCCGCCTGCCGTGTCATCTCAGTCCCTTCCGCCTCCGGCCGTTCCCGAGGTGTGGATGGTGGAGAAGAACGCCAGCGAAGAGGTGTTCAGCAACGGCCTTCATATCGACACGCGCTTTGCCGTGTCCAATCATGCCCGCTCATACCTGGCCTTTCCCGCGAACAGCCCTTCCGGCGGCCGCCATGTACGCCGCTCTACCCCGGCGGGCATCGTCTTTCACACCACCGAGAGCCTCCAGATCCCGTTTGAGGCTCGCCAAAACGGCGCATTGAAGCGGATCGGCGAATCGCTCCTGGAATATGTCGGCCGCAAGTGCGCCTACAACTATGTAATCGACCGGTTCGGCCGCGTGTTTCGAGTGGTGGCGGAGCAGGAGGCGGCTAACCACGCCGGTTATTCGGTATGGGCGGATGACCAGTGGTTATATCTGAACCTGAACGAGAGTTTTCTCGGAGTGTCGTTCGAAGCCAGCACCGGGGGAGGGAAGGTCGAAGCAACTCTCAACCCGGCTCAGATCAGCTCGGCGGCCATGTTGACGGAACTTCTACGGGGCCGCTATCAAATACCGGCGGCTAACTGCGTCACTCACATGCAGGTTTCCGTCAATCCCGACAATATGCTCGTCGGCTACCATACCGACTGGGCCTCCGGTTTCCCGTTTGAGCAGGTGGGCTTGCCGGACAACTATTCGCTGCCGCCTTCCTCGCTGGCCACTTTCGGTTTCCTCTGCGGCCAGGGAACGCGTCAGGCCGCGGATCCGCGCCTGGCAGTGGCTATTCAGAGAGCCGAGGCAGTTGTTACCCAGCCAGCCGGGGACGCCGGAATGGGCGTTCCAGCATACCGCCGGACTTTGCAACGGCGGTACCTGACGCTGCTGGCCGATGTCAAGACGGCGCAAGGCGAGGCCAGCCGCGCGAGCGTCGATACGGGACAGTCTGAGCGGCCCTCGGAGGGGCGTTAGCCTCTGCTTCCGGTCCGTGCCGTCACCAGAGGTACCGGATTTTCCCGGTGCGGACCGCGCGTCATCCCAGGACGCCTGGTGTACGGTTCGCATATGAAAGGGCACCAAGATGCACCCGACGACCAACAAACCGTTAGATAGTACCGTTAGCCGCAAAATGTCAGTAGCGTTTTCCACCGGACGGTGTACGCTGATTGGAGCAGAAGGGGAGGCATACACGTCAGCCGAGGCTGCTCCGACGATTCTCGTCGTTGAGGATGAGGCGATACTGCGGAGGTTTGTGCGCACGATACTCGCCCAGGCCGGATACACGGTGCTGGAAGCCGGCAGCGCCGCCCAGGCGCTCAAGCAGTTTCGCTCCCACCAGGGTGGGATTGACCTGGTCATCATGGACCTCGTGATACCAGGCAGCGGCGGGCTGGACATTGCAAACGAGTTGTTGGCGATGCGCCCGGAAGTGAAAATCCTGTACACGACTGGATACGCCAACAGCGTGATGTCGCAATCGATCACCACCGGTGCTCCGTCTGCGATGCTCCCCAAGCCCTTCAGCCCGGACGACCTCCTCGCCCGCGTCACCGAACTCGCTCCCCGCATGTCTACCTAGCTCCACCGCCTGCGAAGCGCAAGGCTGCAGCCGGTTGAGCACGGAGATATACTCGCCTGCATCGGCTGAAGCCTGTCAGAAAGCGTCAATGAAAAGATCGACTGGTCGATGCTTATGCTGATCATCCTGGGTGGTCTGCCCGGCACGGGAAAGACCACGATCGCCCGGGAGCTGGCTCGCCGGATTGGCGCCGTTCACGTGCGAATCGATTCGATTGAGCAGGCGCTCCGGGGGGTCGGGGCGCTCAGCCAACCGGTCAACGACGCGGGGTACCAGATCGGCTATGCGGTGGCTGAGGACAACCTCCGCCTCGGCCGGACGGTCATCGCCGATTCGGTGAACCCGCTGGCGGTGACGCGGGACGCCTGGGCGGCGGTCGCGAGCCGTGCGCAGGTAGCCGCCATCGAAATTGAGGTCACTTGCTCCGACGTCAGTGAGCATCGCCGGCGAGTAGAAGCGCGGTCAACCGACATCTCGGGATTCAGTCCCCTCACCTGGCAGGAGGTGGTTTCACGCAATTACGAGCCTTGGAACCGCGAGCATATTGTGATCGACACCGCCCACCGCAGCATCGAAGAAACCGTAGAGACGTTGCGGGCGGCGCTGCCGTGAGGAGGAAAAGCGGGCAGTCGCATTTCCGTCGGCAGTTGCGGGTCCGTCCCGCTGGCCAGGGAATGGTGAGGGAATGGTGGAGGCGGGGAGTTGGACTAATCTAGGCCATTGAAAACAGGCAAGTTACTGATTTATCTTTTCTGCGTATTCCATGTACACAATCGATTCCACCTGTGATGGCACGGTGAGGCGAGCGGGACTTATGCCTAGCTAACGGTGCAACCAGCGAAAAGGAGTGGCCGGCGATGGTGCGTGTACTGCATACAGGCGACTGGCAAATAAAACCGGTTCTCATGTCGATTCGGCCACACCCCGTTCGACGTATCAGCAGAGAGCCAGTACGAAAGCGAGCAACAGCGATCCAAGTGCGCTCTCAATCGGAGTTCGCCGGTTAGCCAGGAAATAGCTAAACCCGAAAACAAGCCACACAACCATCGCTCAACCCAAAGGAGATTTCACAATGCGATTCATGGTCATCGTCAAAGCAACCCCAGAG
>CAZZHN010000343.1:0-3013 GCA_964654065.1 uncultured Solibacteraceae bacterium | reverse complement strand
TTGTACTTGGCGTTGATGGCGTCGATCTGCGGCTTCAGCGCCTGCATCTTGCGCATCGACTTCATGTTGCTCAGGCGCAGCGGGAACAGCGCCAGGTTGATCACGACGGTCACCACGATGATGGACCAGCCGAAATTGTGAACGAAGGATTTGTTGAACCAGTTGACGGCCAGGAACAGCGGCTTGGCCAGAATGGAAAGCCAGCCGAAGCTCACTACCTGCTCCAGCTTCGGATCCACGCTCTTCAGGAGGTCGAGATCCTTGGGCCCGACGAAAAGGCGGAAGTGGTTATCGGTTCCGGTCGAAACGGCGGCGCCGACCAGCGGCTGCGGCTTCTCGGTCGCTACCGTGCGGAGAGTGTCGGCAAAGGTGGTAGCGCTGAACGGCTGGTGTTCCTCCGGGCCAGCGGCAGGGCCCGTTTCCGGCAGAAACACGGCCGCGAAATACTGGTCCTCGAGGCCAACAAACGAGAAGTTCGCGGTCGCGGTGGCGGGCCCGTTCTTGGCGGCGCTCGCGCTCTGTTCGTAGAGCTTGTTCTCAGCCGGGTTGAAGTACAGCGCGTATTCCTTGCCGGCCGCGGTGGGCACGGTCAAGTCGCCGAATCCGCCGCGCCACTCGATGGCGTGCGCCAGCGGCCGCGCGTCCACCGTCACCTCGCTCGCGACGTCGCACAGATAGCTATCGTGCCGGAAGCGGAACGTTTTGCGAACCGTGGTGTGGCCGTCGCTGTAGCCGAACGCGATGCCCAGGCCGTCGGCGTCGGGCGTCTGGGTGTAGTAAACCTGATTCACCTTCGCGGTCGGCTGCTGGCCGGCGAAATAGAGGGAGAATGGAAACGGCACATCCGATCCCACGGCGGGATTCACCAGGTCGAGCGGCTTGTTGTCGTTGCCCTTGTACTTTTTGAGCTGCCAGCTCCGCACCGTCGCGCCCTGGTTGTTGAAGGTAACGCGGAACAGGCTGGTGTCGATGGTTACCGGAGGCAAGGCCAGCGCCACGGTCGCCGGCCCGGCGCCCGGAGCAGCCGCGCCCGCGGCCGGTGATACAGTCGGAGCGGGCGGCGCGGCAGTCTCGGGCGTGGACGGCGCCGGTTCAGACTCTTTCTGCGTCGCGGCGATTTTCTGCGCGTTCTTCGCCGGGGGTGTGCCCTTGTAAAAGTAGGGCGTCAGGAACATCACCACGCCCATCAGCAGGAAGGCCAGCAGCAGCCGGACTTCCATCGACATTTCTTTCGGCGATCCGCCGCTACCCGATTCGGCCATTCCTTTTGATTCCGCCTGTCCCGCCTACCGGACCGGGTCGAAGCCTCCGGCGTGAAACGGATGACAGCGCGCCAGGCGGCAAAGCCCCATCCACATCCCGCGCAGCGCGCCGTGCCGCTCCACCGCTTCCCGCATATAGTCCGAACAGGTGGGATGAAAGCGGCAGGCCGAAGGCAGCCACCACGAGATCCCGATCTTGTATACGCGCAGCAGCCCTAGAATGATCCATTGCAGCGCTGAAACAGGCGCTCCACTTCGCGCTCCAGTTCCGCCGCCGGGGCATCCAGCGATCTCAGCCGGGGATTGATGACAATCGACCACGATGAATTCAGACGGTCCAGCCGCAACCGTACGGCCTCCCGAACGCGCCGTTTGATCCGGTTCCGCACCACCGCCTTGCCGAGCGCGCGCGGCGTGGTAAACCCGATCCGCGATCCGTCTTCGGCCATGCCACGCAGGCAGAAAGCGGCGAACATTGGGCCCGAAAACCGGCTTCCCTGGTCATAGACTCGGCGAAAATCCTTGGATCGCAGCAGACGAACACGTTTGGGGAAATCGTAGCGGCCGGGCATGCCCGGAAACCCCTACCTCTCCGAACTGACAGTAAGCTTCTTGCGGCCCCGCGCCCTGCGGCGGGACAGCACCGCGCGGCCGTTCTTGGTTTCCATGCGGCTGCGGAACCCGTGGGTCTTGGCGCGATGGCGGTTGTTAGGTTGAAAAGTACGCTTCGGCATCTTATTCCAATGTCTTAGTATATCAGCCCGGAAAGCGGACTGCTGGATCGAGCGGCGAGTGTCAGGCGGCCGGGCCGGGCAGCGAATCCGAGGTAGGGCAGACGATCGGTTTGTGCCGCCTGTCGACGCGTCACCCTCGAGTGAAGCCTGACAGAACACGAAAGGCGATGGCGTGTCCTACCGTCATGGCTCTTGACGCGTGGCCGGCTGCGACCGTAATATATGGCAGTAATACATATGGACCATCCCTCTATTGATCGCGAGTGGAAGAAAGGCAGCGCCGAGCTGCTTCTGCTGTCGTTGCTGGAGAATCTGCCGCGCCACGGCTACGAGATCGGCAAGCTGATCGAACACCGGTCGCAGGGCGCGCTCCGTTTTCATATCGCGTCGCTGTACCCCCTGCTCTACCGGCTGGAGAAGCGCGGCTGGATTCAAGGGCGTTGGGTGGAAAAAGACGGCCAGCGCCGGCGGCGTTATTACCGGCTGACCTCGCAGGGGCGGAAAGTGCTGGCTACGCAAAGGCAGGGCTGGCAGACGTTCGTCGCGGCCATCAGCCGGATTACGGGAGTCGAAAATGCCTGATTGGAAGGAACCGATTCGCCAGCAACTGGCCAGCCTGCGGCTCGCTCCCGCCCGCGAAGCGGAGATCGTCGAGGAACTGGCGCTGCACGCCGAGGATCGGTACCGCGAGTTGCAGAGCGGCGGAACGGCGGAGACGGAAGCCCGCCGCCTGACGCTGGCAGAGATCAGCAGCCACGCTCTGCTGGCCAGAGAACTGGCAGCCGTCGAGCGCACCGGCGCGCCGGAGCCGATAGTTCTGGGCTCGGGAAGGAAAGCAGGTTTTCTGACCGGCCTCGGCCAGGACCTTCGCTACGGATTCCGGACGCTGCGTAAGAGCCCGGGATTCGCCGTGATCGCGATGCTCGCGCTGGCGCTCGGCATAGGCGCCAACACGGCGATTTTCAGCGTGGTGAACGGCGTGCTGCTGCGGCCGCTCGCCTATCCCGACCCTGACCG
>CAZZHN010000342.1:0-3067 GCA_964654065.1 uncultured Solibacteraceae bacterium | reverse complement strand
TCCAGCTGCTTGGCATCGTTCTTCTTGGCAAACTCTAGTACTTCTTTCGGAGTCACGGATGATCTCTCCTTCAGGGTGCCCGAGCCGGGCAAAAAGCGGCCTTCACGATCCGAACGGATGGTAGACCATTGTAAATTGTAGGAGCCTTGAGGTCTGGTTGCCAATAGAAAAAATCGATGGCGCCGATTGGCCTTGCGCGCTGGTGCGGGCACCCGTGGGCCGGGACATGCCCGGCCCCTACAACGGGATGTTGCCGTGCTTTTTGCGCGGCATGGTGTCCACTTTGGTCTCCAGCATGCGGAGGGCGCGGATCACCCGGGGACGGGTTTCGCGAGGTTCGATGACGTCATCCACGTAGCCGCGCTCGGCCGCCACAAACGGATTGGCGAAACGGTCCGTGAATTCCGCCACCTTCTGCCGGCGCATGGCCGCCTGGTCGTCCGCGGCCGCCAGTTCGCGCCGGTAAACAATATTGACCGCTCCCTCCGGCCCCATCACGGCGATTTCGGCGGAGGGCCATGCCAGGTTGATATCGGTGCGGATGTGCTTGGACCCCATCACGCAATACGCCCCGCCGTAGGCCTTGCGCGTGATGACGGTAACCTTGGGTACGGTAGCTTCCGCGAACGCATAGAGCAGCTTGGCGCCGTGACGAATGATGCCGCCGAATTCCTGCTCTGTCCCGGGCAGGAAACCGGGCACGTCTTCGAGTGTCAACAGAGGGATATTGAATGCGTCGCAGAAGCGCACAAAGCGTGCGCCCTTGGTGGACGAGTCGATGTCGAGGCAGCCGGCCAGAAACGCGGGCTGATTCGCCACGATACCAATCGAGCGGCCGTCCATGTGTGCGAAGCCGACCACAATGTTGCGCGCGAAATGCTCGTGGACCTCGAAGAACTCTCCGTCGTCCACCACCCGGCGGATGACGTCCTTGATGTCGTAGGGCAGGTTGGATTCGCCCGGCACAATGGCGTCCAGCGCCGGGTCCATGCGGTCAACCGGGTCGGCCGAGGCGCGCCGCGGCGGGTCCTCGCGGTTGTTTTGCGGCAGGTAGCTCACCAGCTCGCGGATCATGCGCAGGCACTCTGCATCGTCGGCGGCTGTGAAATGGCCCACTCCGCTCACCGAATTGTGAGTGGCGGCGCCGCCCAGCTTCTCCTTGGTGACGTCCTCGTGGGTCACGGTCTTGATGACGGCCGGTCCGGTTACAAACATGTAGCTGGTGCCCTCCACCATGAACGTGAAGTCGGTGATGGCGGGCGAGTACACCGCGCCGCCCGCGCACGGCCCCATGATGGCGGAGATTTGCGGAACCACTCCGCTGGCCAGCGTGTTGCGCAGGAAGATGTCTGCATACCCGGCCAGCGACACTACGCCCTCCTGGATGCGGGCGCCGCCGGAATCGTTCAGCCCGATCACGGGCGCCCCCGTTTTCAGCGCCAGGTCCATGATCTTGCAGATCTTTTGCGCGTTGGTTTCGGAAAGTGAGCCGCCGAAAACCGTGAAATCCTGAGCGAAGACGAAGACCAGGCGGCCATCGATCCGGCCGTGGCCGGTGACAAAGCCGTCGCCAGGCACCACCTGTTCTTCCATACCAAAATCGCGGCAGCGGTGGGTGACCAGCTTGTCTAGTTCTTCAAACGAGCCTTCATCGACCAGCAGTTCGATGCGCTCGCGTGCGGACAGCTTTCCTTCTTTGTGCTGCCGCTCGCGGCGCTCCGCGCCTCCACCCAGTTCGGCGGCACGATGGCGGCGGCGCAGCTCCTCCATCCGGTCCATGGCAACCTATTGTAGATGCATCCGCGCGGCGCGGCTACAATAGGGATGTGCTTCGGCGGGCGATTCCGGCTGCTCTCGCGTTGTGCGCGGGACTATCCTCCCAGACCTCGTTCTTCCCCATCGAAGACGTCCGCGCCGGCATGCACGGCACCGGCCGTACGGTGTTCACAGGCAGTAAAGTCGAGGAATTCCAGGTAGAGATTCTGGGAATCCTGGACAACATTGCCCCCAAGGAATCGCTGATATTGGCGCGCCTCTCCGGCGGACCGCTGGCTCACACCGGCGTCATGGAGGGCATGAGCGGCAGCCCCGTTTACCTGGACGGGAAGCTGGCCGGCGCGGTCGCCATGGCCTTTCCATTCGCCAAAGACCCGATTGCCGCCATCCGGCCGATCGAGGATATGGTGCGACCCTCCACCGTGGCCGCCCGCAGGACCGGCCGCGTGGCGCTGGCCGACGCCGACCTTAGCCATCTCTTTGCGCAGCCCGCGCCGGCCATGGCGGGCGGCCCACGCATGGTGGATATCGCGACCCCGCTCAGCTTCGCGGGATTCAGCCCGGGCACGCTGGAGGCTTTCACGCCGCAATTACGGCAGCTCGGCCTGGAACCGCGCCAGATGATCTCCGGCGGCGGCGATGCGCCGGCGGCGATGGGGAACCCGGCGGACCTGAAGCCGGGATCCATGATCAGCGTGCTGCTGCTGGCCGGGGATTACAGCGTGGGCGCGCAAGGCACGGTGACCCACATCGAAGGCGGCCGCATCTTCGCCTTCGGCCACCGGTTTCTCGATCTGGGGCCAACCGCCTTACCGTTCGCGCGCGCCGAAGTGGTCTCCGTGGTGGCGAGCAACAATACGTCGTTCAAGCTGGCGACGTCGAAAGAGTGGATGGGCGCTATCCACCTGGACGGCGATACGGCCATTGCCGGCGATCTCGGCAAGCTCCCCGCCATGGTCCCGGTTTCCATCGCCGTCTCTCGCGCCGGCCGCGCCGTGGACAGCTATCACATGCAAATGGTCGGCGATCCGCTGCTTTCCCCGCTGCTGCTGCAAATGGCGATTTATTCGGCGATCGATTCGACCGAGCGGGCGGTGGGCGCTTCCAGTATGCGCGTGAGTGGCGAAATCCAGTTTCAGAACGCGCCGGCGCCCCTGCGCATTCATAACCTGTTCACCAGTGACACGGGCGCGGCCCAGCAGATCTCGTTGAGCGCAGCCATCCCCCTCGCCTACGTGATGCAGAGCGGTTTTGACGCGATGAAGCTCAAGAGCGTGTCGCTGGCCGTCGA
>CAZZHN010000341.1:0-3073 GCA_964654065.1 uncultured Solibacteraceae bacterium | reverse complement strand
TCTGATGCCCGGAATTTCCAGTTACGATTGGCTGAGTTTTTGGGGGCAGGTCAGAACGGAAGCTTCTCAATTACGTTTGGCAGAAAGCATGGGGGCGGGTCACACACACGGTTTCGCTCGTTAGCCGCGCAATTTCGGCGCTGGGATTTGAAAGTTCTCGTGAGCAGGAGACGGATGGTTCACCTTGGACCGTCTCCCCTCCAGTTGTAGCCGTCGATGCGCTTCTGGCCAGTCCGGCTGTTGGTCGGTCTCCTGTTGCCAACGGACAAGCGCAGCTTCGTCACACCACTCTAACAGTCGGCGCATCACTTTCCTGTGGTGCCCCGCGAGCATAAATGCTGTTATCGCGGATTCTGTCGTCCTGACGGTGCGAGTCCGGTAAGTGTTGTGAACATCACGAAGTAACGATACCCCTAGATTTCCGTGGGCATTCTTTGCCTGCCGGGAAGCGCGAAACGGGTCAGCGCAAGCGAATCACCGAAGTGGAATTTAGTAACCTGATAGTCCTATTCTTTAAAGAGGCGAATAGGTGAAACCATGAAGCAGCAGTGCCACATCTCCATGATCTATATTTCGTGGGCGCTTTATCTGGGCGGACTCGCCGCATCGGCGTGGTGTTCCTATTGGATTTTCGGGGCGGCCTGGCTGGTAGCAGCCCCTCTCGCTCAATGGCTGTACATTCGCAGGTTCCCAAGCCTGTCGGCCAGCATGGGATACGGACGCATCGCCGACGAACCTGCCAGCGTAATAGCGCCCGCGCCTGTGAAGGTGACCCTCTACACCGCGCTCGGCTGCCCATTTTGCCCGCTGATAGAGCAGCGCCTGGAGAGCCTGCAAAAGACCATGAACTTCTCTCTGGAGAAAACCGACGTCACTCTGCGGCCCGATCTCCTAGCGTCGAAGGGTATCCGTTCAGTCCCAGTAGTTGAAGTGCTCGGTCGGTTCCTCTTCGGATTGGTAAGTTCGAAGGATCTTGCAGCTGCCATTGCACGACCAATCGAGCCCGGTCTCTTCAGGGGTCAATCCGATAGCAATCGATGACATGTATTGGCTCAAGTGCCCGCGCGTTCCGGGGCAGAACTGGATGGGGAAACCGACCGTGGATGCGGATGAGCGCTTGCGAAGGCACGGTCACCGTGCGAGAATCCAGCGTGCAATGTCGCCGATCGCTTCGCCCGACACGTGCCCAGGAGTCATGTATTCACCGGGCGTGCTCTTGCCCGCGCCTTCGACAAACAGGTGGTTTAGCGCGGGGTAACTCTTCAGCGTGACATTCGAACGTCCCCCGAGAGCGGCCTTCCAGATACGGAAGTCCTTCATCGTCACCTGGTAATCGCGTTCTCCCTGAAGAATCAGCAGGGGCCGGCTGAGCTTCGCAGCTCGCGCGGCCGGCTCGTAGCCCTGCAGATCGAGCAAGTAGTGCGGCCAGGCTCCAAAAACCGCCGGCCCATCTTCGTGGCCCGGCTGCAGGACCTTCACCGAAGCCACCAGTTTGCGCGCCTCGTCGAGTTGCTTCCGGGCTTCAGGAGTATCGGCGCCGGGCAGAGATCCAAGGTACTCGAACTGGTCTAGCATGACATCTTCCAGGGGTCGCGCGTCCCAGCGAGCACGATGCCACCGGCCGCCTCGGGCGCCTGAGCCAGCATCATTGGCATCAGGTAGCCGCCCAGGCTGTGGCCAAGCAGGAAGACGCGCTGCGGATTGATGCCGGGTTGGGCGCGCAACCAGATGACGGCAGCGACGGCGTCTTCGACGGTCTCGTCCTGCACTGTCAGATTGCGCATTTGCGCCATCTTCGCACCGTACTCTTTGGTTCGCTTCTCATAGCGGAGAACAGCGATGCCCTGGGATGCGAGCCCTTCCGCAAGGTCTTTGAACGGCTTGTTTCCGAGGATGGTTTCGTCACGGTCTTCCGGTCCGGAGCCGTGAATCAAAATCACACCAGGCACAGGCGTCTGCGACCGTGGAACGGTAAGCGTACCCGGCAGCTTCCAGTCGCCTGTACCAACGGTCACAGTGCGCTCGCTGAACGAATCCGGTTTGCTGTATGCGGGAGGATGCCAGTCGGAGGCAGGTGGTTGGCCGGGCTTCATGTAAAGCCCTGAGACCTGGCCGGCGCCATTCACCGAAATCGTGAAATCGATCCACGTTGCCTGGAACTTCGCGGGTACGATCAGCACCGTGTTGCCGCCGATTTGTTGGATGGCCGGCTTGCGGGTTTCGATCAGCTTTCCAAGCGCCTGCACCTGTGGACCGACGCGGGACTTCAAGGCCTCGACCGGAAGCGCAGCGCGCATCTCCGCCGAGAGCGACTGAAAGAGCTCATCGTATTTCGAGTCCACGAGCCAGATGACGGTCTGGCTTGCGACGTCTTCCGGCGCCTTCGCGCTCTGAGCAAGTCCGAGCCGGGCCACGGCGGCCAGCACTAACGCCGACCATACAATACTGTTTCCCATGGTTGGGATGGTATCACCGCGAATCATCACGTAACCCGTCTTGCCCGAGATGCGCTCGATCCAGCCCTGGCCTCGCGCCAGCAAAGCGGGATTGGGGAACCTTTCGCAGTCTGCTGTTCATACTGATGGTCGCGAGTGTCCCGCGATGTGAACGCTATCAGGCTAATGATAGGGCGCGATAACGCCGTGAGACCTACGATGCGATTGGGGAACGTGGCAGGCGGCAATCTAGTCCCTCAGTCTGAGCTTGAAGAAGTCCACCGTCAGCGGGATGACTTCCGGGCCGATTGAGTGTTCGCGATCTGGAAACAGCTTGATCTCAAAATCTTTGTGAAGCTGTGTGAACCGATCTCGTAGCGCATAGGCCTAGCTGACCGGCACGTTCACACCCGCCGTGGTTTGCCGCCTCGGCCGGACGGTGCGACAGCCCGACACGAAACAGGCCGATTAACACCACGTAATGCACCGGCTCACGGGTCGGCTTTCTGCGCCCCGGAAACGTCGCCGTAGTTAAGGATCGAGAAGCTAGGCGGGCGCAGCTGGCTTGGCTGGCAGGGCGAGATGGAGCCCGCCGCTTTCCGCCGCCATCAGGTTCGCCAGCATCCTGGCGTGCGGGC
>CAZZHN010000340.1:0-3126 GCA_964654065.1 uncultured Solibacteraceae bacterium | reverse complement strand
GGCCGGTGGTGCAGTGTGGACCTGATCGGCAAGCACGGCCGCATTCGGACCGTGCCGATGCCGGCCTGGGTCAAGGTGGCCATCGATGCGTGGACCAGTCCGGCCGGCGTGGTGGACGGCTACATATTCCGCCCCGTCAATCGCGCCGGTCGGATGGACGGCGACGTGCTATCCGAGAAGGTCGTGTGGCAGATGCTCAAGCCGCATGCCAAGGCTGCCGGTGTCGCAGGCATTGCGCCTCATGATTGCAGGCGCTCGTGCGCGAAATTCTGCCGAGCCGCCGGCGGGGAACTGGAGCAGATACAGCTTCTGCTTGGCCACGCGTCCGTACAAACGACCGAACGCTATCTGGGCACGAAACAAGATCTCATTCACGCGGTCAATGATGGGATCAAGCTGAGGGTCGGCGTGTAGCGGATGCAGAGGGGTCCTATGCGGCGCGCACGCACACGCGCTCGCCGACCATGGCGTCAAAGAATTCTGTGGCTTGGCGTGCGAGCGCAGCAGACCTGACCAGCACGCCAACCTCGATGTTCCGGTATTGTGCCGCCTCTGTAAAGTTCGCCGACGAGATGAAAAGTTCCCGCCCGTCAACCACGATGCACTTCGCGTGCAGGGATACCGGGCCTTCGACGGCCGCGAGCGAACGGCAGTCGTAAAATAGCTCCGGCGAGCGACATCCAGCGGGCCAGTTGTACGCCTTGAACTTCCGCACGAATCCTGAAACGATCTCGGCGGGGCTTCCCGCATCCTCCGGCTTGCGGGCGACATTCAGAAAAACACGCACGTGCAAGTCTGGCAGTTCATCCATGCGACGGCCAAGCTCTTCGAAGACCTCTTTTCCTTGATAGAAGGCGTAGCCCGCGACCAGCACGCTCCGTTCTGCCCGGCGGAACAAATCCTGCACCACAACTGCGGTGTCGCGGTGATATGCCCGCCCTTCCGGTCCCGTCATCACCAACTGGATCTTGTCCTCTACGGATGACCGCGCCGCAGCCGAGGTAGCGACAACCTCCAAACAGGAAGCCAGACCGCCGGGAGTGCATCCTTCCAACGAAAGAACCTTCAAATCGTCGGCAACTGCTGCGGCCATCGACTGTCCGGTGATCCGCTGCACCGCCGACATCCCAAATGGCGGACCCAACCGCCCGGACCGGATTGCAGCCGCGAGCGCCCGCAGATCCGCCTCGCCCAGCTTCGCCAGCGCGGCGCCAGGACTCACGACTCCGACTCCCGGAAGAACTCGGCGCCTTCGCCCTGCACGGTCCGCACGACCAGCGCTCGGTCCAATAAATCGTTCTGCTGCTCGCAGCTTGTCTCGGCCAGCAATAGACAGCCGTGGCATGCAGCGCCCTGGAGGAAACGCCGCTCGTGGAGACCTTCCGGCGCGTGCTGAGCGCAGACAGGATCGTTCGAGCACAGCCTCCCAAGTTCCAAAGCGCCGCGAATCGAGCCTGCGATCCGCCGTCCGACCTCGATCAATCCGCCCAGCGTTCCCTCGGCGTCGGAACTCCCGGTGTACAGCAGCACTCCGTACCCAAGTTGTGGCAGCGCGTAAATCCGCTCGCGGATGGAACTGGCCGGATATCCGCATTCCAGCGCCACGGCCGTAATCAGCAGATGGGAAAACGAATGCAGCAGGATGTACGCCGGATGCGGAAAGTCCCGCCGCGATGCGCTGTGTTCTGCCTTCCATGCATCGAAACCACGCTTCAGTTGTCCAATCCGCGCGCGAACACCATCACGACCGAGCCACTCGTCAATGGCACTTTTGCGGAACTGAAGAAAAACTCCTTCGCCCTTGTTCTCTACCGCTGGCACCCAGGACAGATCCCGCGCCAGTTCCGCGCGCCGGACGCCCATATCGAGTTCGCCTTCCGTATCCGGCGCGGCGGCTTCAAACCGCGTGAATCCCACCAACGCCATGACTTCGCGCAGGCGCTGTACAAGGACAACCTTTTCGATCCCGTTCATCCACGGTCGTTCCCATTCTGCCTTGGGTAAGGTCCCAGCGTAGAAAACGCCCTCGGGACGGTCCTCGCCGATTTCGTCCGCCGTGGCGAGCAGCGTCTCCAGTTCGGCTCCTTTGACTGATTTCTCCTGTGCGGTCAGGGCACCCCTGCGCGCCTGAATCTCGGCCCAGACCTCGCCATCCGATACACCGTCGAGCGCCGCGCGGACTTTGGGCTTACGCCGCTCGCGGGCGACATCCTCCTCGCTCTCGGCAGCTTCCAAGAAATCCCAAGCAGCCGTCACTGCCTCCCGCACTGTCTCATTTCGCTCCGGTAGCGAGATCACGCTGATGCGCTGCGGGAAGTAAGCGTTCGAGGCAGTCCGCACCAGCAGCCGGTTCATCTCCTCGCACTTTTCCTTCATCGCCGGGCCGAGCCACGGCCGCGCGCCGTCGCAGCGTCCGAACACTTCAGCCTTCTGGATCGCCACCTGCGCCATGCTGCGCTCCTGGCCGCACTCGCAGCGAATCCAGATCTCCGAAAGGTCGCCGCTCGTTCCGCGTTCGTCCAAGAACAGCAGCCGCCCCTGGCCACGGCATTGATTGTCAGTCCCATGAAGGAAGAAATACCAATCGATGTCGCCGATGTGCCCACGCCGGCAGGCCCGCACGAAACGCACTGGCACGACCTTCAGCTTTTTCCCGGTGTCTGGATCGATGAATCGATTCCCCTTAGCCAGAGCGCGCAAGTGTACCAGGTATCGAGTGCGCCTCCCATCACCGGCGAACAACCCAGGCGAATCCTGCGTAACGAACCACTCCGGGAAACGGAACACTGGGACGCCGCTCGGCCGGAGATCATCCACATCGCCGGACTGGGGAGGTGTCTCCAACCGCACAGCCGGTACCTGCAACAACGTTGCGATCTTGCCAGCCAGCCGCGGCTCACTGATTACGGTACGTTCGCCGAACCAGAAGTCCAGCCCCGAGACGAGCACCGACCGCTCGGGCAAATCGGTCATCGCTCCAGGACCGAACGTGGTGATGAGCTGGCTCTGCCGGATTTCGCCTTGGGGTTTCTTCCCCTTCGTCATACCGTCTCCTCTTCGAGTTCGGCGTTCTCGAGGGTTCTGACGAAGATGTTAACGTCAGGCTCCACATCGCGAAGGGATCGG
>CAZZHN010000339.1:0-3139 GCA_964654065.1 uncultured Solibacteraceae bacterium | reverse complement strand
GGGCAGCGCACGCCCTTGGGCACGTAGCAGAACGAACCGTCGCTGAAGACCGCCGAATTCAGCGCCGCGAAAAAGTTGTCCGACGACGGCACCACGGTGCCCAGGTACTGCTTCACCAGGTCCGGATATTCCTGCACCGCCTCCGAAAACGAGCCGAAGATGACGCCCATGTCCTTCAGCTTCGCTTTGAACGTGGTGGCCACCGAAACGCTGTCGAACACCGCATCCACTGCGACGCCGGCCAGGATTTCCCGCTCTTTCAGCGGAATCCCGAGCTTCTCATAAGTGCGCAGCAGCTCCGGGTCCACCTCGCCCAGGCTCTTGGGTGCGTCCTTTTTGCTCTTCGGAGCGGCGTAATAAATGATGTCCTGATAGTCGATCTTCGGGTAGTGCACGTTGGCCCAGGTCGGCTCGGTCATGGTCAGCCAGTGCCGGTAGGCTTTCAGGCGCCATTCGAGCAGCCACTCGGGCTCGTGCTTTTTGGCGGAAATCAGGCGGACGACGTCTTCACTCAAGCCGCGCGGGATGGCGTCGGCTTCGATGTCGCTGACGAACCCCCACTTATATTCCTGATTCGCAATCGTTTCGATCGTATTGCTCGAATCGCTCACCGGCGTAGACTCCTAAGCCATTGGCCTGTAACCAGCTTAGCCAATCTGTACTTTATAGTCAAGATTACCCATTGAATGGATGACGCGACGGGCTGAACGGTTGCGAAATGTCGCCGGACAGGCGTGGGCGCGCCGTGTCCCGATCACCCACCCTACCCGAATCCGTAGGGGCCGGGCATGCCCGGCCCGCGGGTCGCAAACGCGCAAAGCGAAACCCGTTCGCGGTTGCATTCAGCCACAGCATCGCGGCGCAGCCCCGGGCGAGGCAGCCTCGCCCCTACGGCTGGTGCATCATGCCCGCCTTGGTTCGGGCTTGCCCACGCGGAAGCCGCGCCACAGGCAGACGCCCACCGCTGCCTGCCAGATGGTGAAACACAGCGTCGAGAAGGCCCATTCCGGGATGGGCACCTGATTTCCTGCAATCACCCACCACGCAAAAGGCAGGCCGCAAACACCGCCGGCGAGCGCGCCCATTCCTACGGCCCGCATCGCAGGCGCCTGGCGCATGACGAGTGCGGTTGCAAGGCCCACTCCCAAACCGCCGATCAGTCCTGCCAGGTAGATCCCAACGATCGTCTGCAGGGTCGAACCATTCGCGGCCAGCGCGGCCGCCATCCGGAACGCTATTAGCCAGACGGCGGCGTCGAGGATGACTAACGCGAGCCCCGGTACGACGCTTCCCACAGTGATCCACGCTGCGGCCAGCCCGAATGGAATCGGGAATACGAAGACGCCCCAGTCCCCCAGGTGGTCGAACAATTGGGAGGATGCTGCGCCGCACGCGCCAAACAGCAGCGCGGCGTGTGCCCAGCGGACACTACTCTGTGACGGCACTGCAACAATGTTACGGCATTACTGCCGTTCTTCGGGTCCGTGCAAGTTTTTTCTTGCCACGCCGTTAGCTTTCGAAGGACACTGGTGGTTTAAGGAGAGGTGTCCCAAGTTGGAAAGAAATGGCCGTAAGGGCTCCGTCGTGGTCGAGCCCACCGAACGATGGACGCCGCAGCTCGCGAGCGACTTTTACGACGTAGCGAGCTGGGGCAAAGGCTACTTTTCGGTCGGTGAAAACGGCCACATTCTGGTGCACCCGGAAAAGGATCCGGCGCGCTCCATCGACCTCAAGGAACTGATCGACACGCTCGTCCTGCGCGGCATCGATCTACCCATCCTGGTGCGGTTCGCCGACATCCTCAAACATCGCTTGGGCGAGCTGCACGCGGCCTTTCAAACCGCCATCGCCGAACATCGCTACCAGGGCGACTACTGCTGCGTGTATCCCATCAAGGTCAACCAGCAGCGGCAGGTGGTGGAAGAAGTCATCGAGTTCGGCAAGCCTTTCCGCTTCGGCCTCGAAGCCGGCTCCAAGCCCGAACTGATCGCGGTGATGGCGCTCGCCGATAACGACACCCCCATCATCTGCAACGGCTTCAAGGACGACGAATACATCGAGTTGGCGATGCTGGCGCAAAAGGTCGGGCGCCAGATCATTCCAGTGGTCGAAAAATATACCGAGCTGCATCTGATTCTGAAATACGCGGCGCGGGTCGGCGTACGTCCCAGAATCGGATTGCGCGTCAAGCTGGCCAGCCGCGGCTCCGGCCGCTGGAAGTCGTCAGGCGGCTACCGGTCCAAATTCGGCCTTTCCGCCACCGAAGCCATGCGCGCGCTGCAGGAATTGAAGGACCTCGGCATGGCCGATTGCCTCAACCTGCTCCACTTCCACCTCGGCAGCCAAATCACGAACATACGCCAGATCAAGGGAGCGGTGAACGAGGCGGTTCGCGTATACGTGGACCTTTACCGGGCCGGCGCGGGCCTGAAGTACCTGGACGTGGGTGGCGGCCTTGGCATCGATTACGACGGTTCGCAGACCGACTTCGAATCCAGCGTCAATTACACCCTGCAGGAATACGCCAACGACATCGTCTATCACGCGCAGAGCGTGTGCGACGAAGTCGAGGTGCCGCACCCAACCATCATCACCGAGAGCGGCCGCGCCATCGCCGCCTATCACAGTGTGCTGGTGTTCAACGTGCTTGGCGTGTCGGGAATGGGCGAGGGCGAGGCTCCTACCGAGCCCCCCGCCGACGCCGAACAGCCGCTCATCGACCTGCAGGAAACCTCGCGCGGCCTCACTGCCAAGAACCTGCTCGAAAGCTATCACGACGCCCAGCAGGCGCTCGATCAGGCGCTCAACCTGTTCAGCCTCGGTTATCTCTCTCTCGAGCAGCGCTGCATCGCGGAAAACCTGTATTGGGCGATCACGCGCAAGATCCAGCGGCTGGCCAGTGAGCTCGACTATTTTCCGGAAGAGCTGGAGGGCATTGACGCCATGCTCTCCGATACGTATTTCTGCAATTTCTCGCTCTTCCAGAGCATGCCCGACAGCTGGGCCATCAAACAACTTTTCCCCATCATGCCGATCCATCGCCTGGCGGAGCAGCCTTGCCGCCCCGCTGTGTTGGGCGACATTACCTGCGATTCGGACGGCAAAGTGGATGCCTTCATCGACCGGCGCGACGTGAAGC
>CAZZHN010000338.1:0-3157 GCA_964654065.1 uncultured Solibacteraceae bacterium | reverse complement strand
GCTTGGACTAGTTGGCGCTCCGCGATCGTTGCGCGACGTGTGGAATGGACGGGATTTCACTGCGGCTGACCCAGCTTTCGCCGTACCCGCGCACGATCTTTTGCTACTGTCCGTCGACGGCGAAGATAAGAAACCGGCCGAGTATTTGGCAAGCCAATCACACATCGTCGGCATTCAAGCGACGAGGGGTCCGACGTTCGCCCGGCTCGAGTACGCAAACCCTTCCGGCCAGGTTGCAGTGGTCCGTGTGAAGAGTACATCGGGCCTTTCCACCGCCTTCGCACTCCTTCCGACCGCTGGGTCAGACAGTGGCACCGCCGGCTTCCTCTTGCCCGGTGGAACCGCTGACCTGTCGTTCGAGGCACAGATAGTGTCGGTGCGCAAGCTCGCCGTTTACTCCTGGTGATCGCATATCGCGAGATCGGGCGTCGTCACGCCCCGCTTCTACGTCAGGACAACATCGCGCGCCGCGGGGCCAGTGTAGACCTGCCTCGGGCGGGCGATCTTCTGCTCGGCATCGCACAGCATCTCCTGCCACTGGGCGAGCCAGCCCACGGTGCGCGGAATAGCAAACAGCACCGTAAACATCTCTGGTTTGAAACCCATGGCCTGGTAGATGATTCCGGAGTAGAAGTCAACGTTAGGATATAGCTTACGCTTGATGAAGTACTCGTCCTCAAGCGCAATGCGCTCCAGCTCCAGCGCGATGTCCAGCTTCGGATTGCGACCGGTGACCTCGAACACCTTGTCTGCGGCCCATTTTACGATCCTCGCCCGAGGATCGTAGTTCTTGTAGATCCGGTGGCCGAAGCCCATCAGCTTGAACTCGCCAGCCTTCACTTTGCCGACGTAGGCCGAAACATTGTCCTTTGAGCCGATGACATCCAACATTTTGAGGACTTCCTCATTAGCTCCACCGTGCAGCGGGCCGGACAGAGCGGCGCAAGCGGCAGCAATGGAGAGGAATGGATCAGCCTGGGAACTGCCCACGGCGCGCATGGCGTTGGCGCTGCAGTTCTGTTCGTGGTCGGCGTGCAAGATGAACAGGATGTCGAGGGCGCGCGCTAGGAAGGGATTGGCTGGATACTTGGGCTCCACCATCTTCCACAGCATGTTCAGGAAGTTCTCCGTATAGCTGAGGTCGTTGTTGGGATAGACATAGGGATAGCCGAGACTGTGGCGGTAGGTGTAAGCAGCGATGGTGGGCATTTTGCCGATCAGTCGCTTGATTTGCAGGGCACGCACGTTGTGGTCGAGCACGTGCCGGGACTCGGGATAAACAGTGGAGAGGGCGGCGACGGTGCTGGCCAGCATGCCCATGGGGTGGGCGTCGTAACGGAAACCCTCCAGGAACTTCTTGGTAGTTTCATGGAGCATGGTGTGGTGGGTGATTTCGGCCACCCAATCCTTGAGTTGGGGCTCGGTTGGCAACTCCCCAAACAGGATCAGATAGGCCACCTCGAGGAAAGTGCATTTCTCCGCGAGTTGTTCGATGGGGTAGCCGCGGTAGCGCAGGATACCCTTTTCGCCGTCGATGAAAGTAATTGAACTTTGGCAAGACGCCGTGTTCATGAAAGCGGGGTCGTAGGTCATGAGCCCGAAGTCGTCGTGCCCCGTCGCTATTTGCCGCAGATCCATGGCCCGGATTGTCCCATTGTGAATGGGGATCTCATAGGTGGCGTGCGTGCGTTGGTCCAGAATACTCAGAGCTTCCCTTTGCATATTTTCCTTTCCGAGAAACCCGCCTTGCACTTCCCCCTCACTTGCCAAGATGCGCCTCGGACGATGACGACTACCCGCAGTGGCAGCCGCCGGCAACAAGCGCAGTCGATTCCGACTAAAGCGCGTCCGTTTCTGCTACCTTCCCGGGATATACCGCGGTGCAGCCTCAGTGCGCAATCAGATACAGAGCACCGAAGTAAGCACCCGCTATGCCAAGAACCGAAAAGCTCAGGATCAGGGCCATGCGTGCGGCACGCTGTACCTGCGCATCCGCCCCTTCGTGCGGGCTGTTCTTGCTAACCAAGACTCCCATCCTGTTGACCTCCTGTCGATTGGTAGCCGGGGTCCAGCCACGTTATCTGCCAGCGAGTTGGTCTCCCCTGGCTCTCGCTTGCTGCTCCAGATCACCCACTTTCAAGTGAAACGCGGCGACTCTGATCCGATACCAGACTCGTGGTTCAGAGCTGTTATCCCCGAGTTGAAACATACGCTGGACAAACGGCCGGGCACTGTCCGGCTTGATTGAGTACTGCATCGCATATTCAATCAGTTGGTCCAGCGTGCCAAGCTCCATCATCTTGGCCGTCACGATGGAGCGCATCTGGCTCTCCGCGCGTTGTCCCTGCGACTCAGTGCCGGCAGGGAACACTCCAACTGCCGCCCGCATCACCAGCAGCAGTTCCTTCCCATTCGACGCCTTCTCAGCCATTCGCAGGATCACGTTCTGCTGCGCTGGCGACTGCGGAGCCGCCCCGCTGGCAGCCATGTAAAGCCTCTTCAGGACGGGGCTGACCACCTGTTCCGCTTCGGGCACAGGTGCCGCGTCTTTGCTCGCCGCCGCGCTGAAGGAAGCCAGGTTCCAAGCGATCATCACGACAACCGATCCATGCCTCCACATACTGGGAGCGTACATCTAAACTGGCCTTCTGAACAGAGATTTTGCACAGCTTGACGCAGATTTCGTCACGGTATAGGATTAAGCAGTACTAATATCCTATTATCTTGTAATGAATTGACCAGATTGTTGAAAAACACCACACCATGACGGCCGCGAACTTAGTCCGGATCGGTGCCATCGCGGCCCTTTTGACCACTGGCTTGCGCGCCCAGCAGGCTCCACCACTGAAAGCCGAGGACTGTGCCGGCTGCCATGACTCAGGCCCGCGTGTCGGAAAACGCCAACCTGGAGTGCCCCCGGGCTTCAACGCGGCCGCCTTGAAAGCCTCCCCCCATGCCGCCCTCGATTGCGTTTCCTGCCACAGCGATATCAAAGAGGTGCCGCATCCGGAAAAGTTGGCCCGCGTCGACTGCGGCCAGTGCCACAGCGAAGAACAGCGCCAGTATGCCGCCAGCGTACACGGGAAGAAGGCTGCCCAGAATGACCCGTATGCCCCCAACTGCAAGCTCTGCCACGGCACGCATGACATCCTGCCCC
>CAZZHN010000337.1:0-3163 GCA_964654065.1 uncultured Solibacteraceae bacterium | reverse complement strand
TTCAGCATGTCGAGATCGTGATTGGCCTCGAGCAGCAGCAGGTCCGTGCGCCGCAGATGAAACTTGACCGATTCGGGGATGTAGCCGAGGTCGGTGGCGACGCCGATGCGCACGCCTTCTGCCGTAAACGCGAACCCAACCGGATCGACCGCGTCGTGCGGAATCCCGAAGCTCTCCACTTCCACGTCGCCGATGGAGAACGCGGCGCCGGCTTGAAAGGTCTCCAGGCGCGCCGGCGGCTTCTCGCCCCAGTCGATGGTGGGGGCGGTGAGCCGCGTCATGTAAATCACCGCCCGGACGTTTCGATTGCGCGACAGCACCGGCAAGCCGGCCACGTGGTCGGAATGCTCATGCGTGATGAGGATGGCGTCTACGTCGGCCAGTTGCTCGCCGATGGCCGCCAGCCGGCGCCCCAGCTCGCGCATGCTCAGCCCGGCGTCCAGCAGGATACGCGTTCTCCCGGTTGCCACCAGCGCGGCGTTTCCAGAACTGCCGCTCGCCAGTACGCAGAATTTGACCGTGTCGCGCCTCCCCCGACCTTCAGAATACACCGAAACCACTCAAAACAGGATGGAAAGAAAATGTTTGCGGTGGGGCACGCTTTACCTTGCCCGCCAAATGCCGCTAATGGGATTATGGCGTATATCGAAAAACAGCCGGGCAAGCTAAAGCGTACCCTACCTATGCGGATTGCCTTCCTCATTTCGTGGCTCGCGGTAATGGTATCGGCATTCGCTCGCGCGCCGTTTGCGCCGGCGGACGTTTGGGTGTGGCGCACGCTGGAAGATCCGCGCATCTCCGCCGACGGCCGCCAGGTCGCGTATGTGGAACGCTGGAACGACCGCGTCGCGGCGGCCGTCCGCGCCAACCTGCGCGTCGTCTCTGCCGACGGCAAATCATCAAGCGCGCTGACTGACGGACCGTGGCGCGACCACTCGCCGCGCTGGTCGCCGGATGGCGCGCAGATCGCTTTCCTGTCGGATCGCGATGGGGGGCGCGGCATCCGCATCGTGCGCGTGGCGGCCGGCGAGATTTCCGTGGTGTCGACCGGCGACTTTCAGCCGCTCACGCTGGCCTGGTCGCCAGACGGCCGCTCTATCGCTTTCACCGCCGCCGCTCCGGCGCGGACCGTCGCGGAGTTCACTTGGGCGCCACCCGAACTGCTGCGCCTGCTGCGGCCTCTGCCGCCGGAAGTGGGGCTTTTCGTAGTGCCGGTGGACGGCGGCGCGCCACGGCAGCTCTCCGCGGGCGGCTTTGCGCTGCGCGGTGAACCGGTCTGGATGCTGGCCGGCGATTGGATTCTGGATGCCGCGTCGCGTGGCGCCGCAGCCTCCCAAGTTTATGCCTTGCCCGTCGCCAACGGCGAAGCGCGCCGCCTCACCGACGGCCCCGGCGACAACCAGGATCCGCTGGTATCGCCCGATGGCTCCCGCATCGCCTGGATTACGAGCGCCCCCGAACCTGCTTTCTATGCGGTGCGCAAACTGTGCGTGATGGGCCGCGATGGCGCGCACAGCAAGGTGCTCGGCGGCCTGCTGGACCGCGATGCCCGATGCCCGCAATGGAGCTCCGATTCGCGCACCTTGTATTTCCTGGCCGACGATCAGGGCGCCACGCACGTCTATGCCGCCCGCGGCGATGGCACGGTGCGGCAGGTGACCAGCCGGCAGGAGCGGCTGGACTGGTTCTCGCTGGCGGATAACGGCCGCGCCGTCTCGGTTCGCTCCACCGCCGCCGAAGGCGGCGACCTGGTGACCTTCGCCGTCGACTTGCCGGGCGGCGTTACCACGCTGGCCGCGCCGAATCAGCCGCTGCTGGCCCAGCGTGACATTGGCGCGGTGGAAGAGATCCATTTTGAATCCGCGGGTCACACCGTACAGGGCTGGCTGGTCTGGCCGCTTAACGCCGACCGCGCCCGCCCGGTCCCGCTGGTCGCCCAAGTCTCCGGCGAGCCCCGCGCGATGTTCGGTTATGAGTTTCCGCTCGAGGCGCATATCCTGGCTGCGAGCGGGATGGCCGTGCTGCGTTTGAACCCGCGCGGTTCGCCGGGATACGGCGAGGTGTTCGGCAACCTGCTGCCGACCCGTTTGCCGGGCGACGATTTCGACGACGTGCTGCGCGGTGTGGACGCCGCCGTTGGTCGAGGCGGCATAGACTCCAGACGCGTGGCGCTCGTGGGTGGCGTTGTGGCTGCCTGGGCGCTCGGGCACGCCACCCGCTTCAGCGCCATCGTGGCGCGCCACCCGATCGTGGATTGGACCAGCGAGGTCGCGCTCGGCGTGGACGGGCGGCGCCGCGCTGCCTGGATGGGCGGGCTGCCGTGGGAGCAGGCGGCGCGGTACGTGGACCGGTCGCCTCTTTATGCCGCCGCCAGCTTCGCCACTCCCACCCTGGTGATCGGCAGCGACGCCCAGAGCGAGGAGTTGTATTTCGCGCTCCAGGCGCGGAAGGTGGAATCGGCGCTGCTGGCGCCCGGCGCGGAAGGCGATCCCGGAGGCAAGGCCTCGCAACTTTCAGCCATCGTCGCCTGGCTCACCCGCTGGCTGAAGTAGCCTACCACTCCGCACCCGTAGGGGCCGGGCATGCCCGGCCCAATGGTGGTCCCGCCGGCACTTTGCCGGCCTTGGCGTCGAGAAGAGTCTCGGCGCGGCACGCATGAGTGCGTGCGCCACGGGCAGCTCCAAAGCATCCTCCTCCCACGGGTTTGCTACAATCGAAGATCCCGCAATGGTGAAGACCGAACGCGAGCACCGCGAGGATATTGTCGAGATCGGCAAGCTCGTCTTTCAAAAGGGCTGGGTGGCTGCTAACGATGGAAATATCAGCCTCCGGCTGGATGCCGAGCGCATCCTGGCCACGCCCACCGGCGTATGCAAAGGGATGCTCGGCATGGACGACCTGATCATCGTCGACATGCAGGGCAACAAGGTGTCGGGGCGGCTGGAGCGGACCAGCGAAATCGCCATGCACCTCAAGATCTATGAGCTGCGGCCGGATATTCGCGCCGTCGTCCACGCCCATCCGCCAGTTGCCACGGGGTTTGCCACTGCCGGCAGGCCGCTTAACCTGGGCCTGCTGCCGGAGGTGGTGATCAGCCTGGGCTGCGTACCGATTGCCGACTACGGGTTGCCCGGAACGCCGGCGCTCACCGAGCCGATGCTGC
>CAZZHN010000336.1:0-3174 GCA_964654065.1 uncultured Solibacteraceae bacterium | reverse complement strand
CAACGTCAAAGTGTCTTCGGTCGCGACCGATTTGTTCGGAGTGTCGGGACGGCGCATGCTGAAAGCGATCGTCGAAGGCAAGCGCGACCCGGGCTGGATGGCGGACTATGCACGGGGAACGCTGCGCGGCAAGAGAAAGGATCTGGAGCGCGCGCTGGAGGGTACATTTACAGACGATCAGCGCTGGCTGCTGGACAAAGAGCTGCGGCAGGTGGAGTGGCTGGAAGCCCAGGTGTTAACGCTCGAACAGGAGATTGAGCGGCGTGTGACCCCCTTCGAAGAAGAGATCCGGCGGCTGGTCACGATTCCCGGCGTCGAACGGAAGACAGCCTGGACGATCGTGGCCGAGATCGGAGTCGACATGAGCGTATTTCCCGACGCTCGTCATCTGGCCAGTTGGGCCGGCCTCTGCCCCGGCAACCGCGAGAGCGCCGGTAAACGGATGAGCGGGCGGACGCGCAAAGCGAACCGTTACGTGAAGCGCGCGATGTGTCAGGCGGCATGGGCCGCCGCGCGTACGAAGAACACATTTCTTTCCGCGTTCTACCGGCGCATGAGTGTTCGCAAGGGATCGCCCAAAGCCGTGATGGCGCTGGCGCATCACCTGATCACGGTTGTCTATCAGATGCTCAGCCGCGCCGAGGTCTACATCGAGCTGGGTGGAGACTATTACGACCGGCGGAATAAGCCGAGAGTGGTCGCCAGATTACTGAACCGGTTGTCCCGGCTCGGTTACTTCGCCGAACTCAGACCCATCGGCCCTTCACCGATACCCGACAATTCCGCTCCGCCGCAGGCAGCGGAAGGCTCCCGGAACGAAGTAACTACCAGCAAGAAACGAGGCCGCCCGTGCAAGTGCAGCGAGCGGGGAATTATCTGCAAGCATATAACCTCGGTGACCCTTAACGCGTTGATTCAACAGCCGTCTTCGGGAGCTTAATTTTCGTAGGACAGAACGACCGGACCCGGAGCCCCCCCTGAACGACGGCGAACCAGTGCCACGCTCTTGGGTGGTCGCCCTGTGTCTGGTCGCGCTGCTGGTTCCCATTTGTTTCGCTGGAATGGTCAGCCTGTTTCCAAAAAGCAACCTTGAGAAGGCGACGGAAGTGGCGACCGGGATGATCCTTAAGGCAGTTCTCGGCTTTGGGGTTGCGGCCTGGGCCTTTACGCCTCGGACAAAACGAGGGCGCTTTGCGGGAGTGTTGATTACCCTGTCCGGAGCTCTGCTTGCCATCGGATTTGTCATAGCCGTAACGCTGCTTTCCTAGGAGCCTGTCGGAGATAGATTGAACGGGTTGCCGGTATCGGCTATCCGGTTTGTCGGCCACAGGACATCCTGAAACATTTCTATAGGAATATGTTCCAGCATTGGCTACGCTGGTTGCATGAGTAAGCAGTTCCGCACTTGCAGCCTGGACCAGCCTCTACTGCTTCCTCCCTCGCTGCAGGATTGGCTGCCGGAGAAGCATCTGGCACGGTTCGTTGCCGATGTCGCCGATCAGTTGGATCTGTCGCAGATCCTGGCCGAGTACGCACGTCGGGATGGGCGAGGGATGGCGGCTTACCATCCGGTGATGATGGTGCGAATGCTGTTATACGGCTACTGCCTGGGCATGGTGAGTTCGCGCAAACTGGAACGCGCGACTTATGAGGACGTGGCGTTCCGGTACCTGGCGGCGGACCAGCATCCGGATCATGATTCGATCGCCAGCTTTCGGCAGACGCATTTGCAGGCACTGGCGGGGTTGTTCATACAGGCGCTGCAATTGTGCGGGAAGGCGGGGTTGGTGAAGTTGGGTCATGTGGCCATTGATGGGACGAAATTGAAAGCCAACGCCAGTAAACACAAAGCGATGAGCTACGACCGGATGAACGAGAAAGAGAAGCAGTTGCGGGAGGAAGTGGAGAAACTGCTGGCGCAGGCAGCGCAGGCTGACGCGGAAGAAGACGCCCGGTATGGCAAGGGCAAGCATGGGGATGAACTGCCGGCGGAGTTGGCAAGGCGGGAGAGTCGCCTGAAGAAGATTGCAGAAGCCAAAGCGGCTTTGGAGCAAGAAGCCCGGGAACGTGCCTGCATCGAGAAGGCGGCGGTGGAAGCGAAGCTGGAAGAGCGCCGACAGCAAGAAGAGGAGCGGGGCAAGAAGTTCGGAGGGCGCCTGCCACAGGTTCCCGATCCGGAGCAAGCCAGACCGGAGGCGAAGGCGCAGCGGAACTTTACGGACCCGGATTCGCGCATCATGATGGATGGGGCGACGAAGAGTTTCACGCAGGCTTACAACGCGCAAGCGGCAGTGGACAGCCATGCGCAGATCGTTGTGGCCGCGGCGCTGACGCAGGAGGCCAACGATAAGAAGCAGTTGCTGCCGATGCTGGAGCAGGTAGAACAAAACCTGGGGCGGAAGCCAGAGCAGGCGAGTGCGGATGCGGGGTATTTCAGCGAGGCTGCGGTGACAGACGAGAAGGTGGCGGGGATCGAACTGCTGGTGCCGCCGGACCGGCAGAAACACGGCAAAGGGAGCGAACCCGAGAATGTCATTGCGGACATCGAGACGAAAGCCGCGGCGCAGCCGCAGAGCCAGTCCGCTGGCGAGAGCATGCCGCCGCCCGCCAGGAGCGCGGCGGAAACGATGCGCGACAAACTACGCACGACCGCTGGACGTGCAGTCTACAAAATGCGCAAAGCGGTGGTAGAGCCGGTGTTCGGACAAATCAAACAAGTCCGGGGCTTGCGGGGCTTCTCGATGCGGGGCCGGGAAAAAGTCTCGGCGGAATGGCAGATCATGTGTCTGACTCACAACTTGCTGAAGTTGTTCCGGGCCGGACTGCGTCCGCAAACGGCATAAATGCTCAATAACCCCTTAAAAATCAGGCATATTGGCACGTATTACGATCAAATCCCCGCCCATCTGCGACGGCGAGTACTTTACATCATGAAGTAAGTCGCCTTATGCTCTGCCGCCGCCTCGGTTCTTCCAAGAGAATCGGTTTCATTCCGACAGACTCCTAGTGCTTTCGGCCATTCGACCGAACCATGATATTACGCGGCCGCGGCGGTTGCGCTGCCCTGGTAGTTCCATGGCATCCACTGCGCCGGATGCACAGTCAGATCGGCGCGATGCCGGAGCAACTCCGTCAGGTAGTCGAACGGGTTGACCTTGTTCAGTTCGCAGGTGT
>CAZZHN010000335.1:0-3207 GCA_964654065.1 uncultured Solibacteraceae bacterium | reverse complement strand
GCGCGGTAATGAGGCGCGCCGCCCAGGACAGGATGGGTTTGGCCCAAGCTCAGAGAAAGCTGACAGTTGAGGGTGTCTCTCTTCCGGACGATATCCGTGCTGCGCAAAACCGCCTGACCAGCCAGCAACGGGCGGTCGGGCTGGCGATGCGAACGCGCGACAGTGCGGGGGCCGAGCAAAGCCTGCGAGACATGGAGGACACGCTGGCGGTGATCGAGCAGTTCATAGGGAAGTAGACGTGGCGGCGGAGCCTCCGCGCCTTTGTGCTCTCGCTATGAACATGGGCGGGTCCTTCGTATCCACGGCTGGTGGAAAGACCGGCGTTACCAGCTACGGCCAGCCCTGGGGCAGGAGCAACCTTCCCGGCCCGGATCGTAACGCCGACTCACGGCACTCAACCGCATCGGCAATTGACGCTACGCGATCATACGCCCCAATTCTTCGGCGTACCTGCGCTGGTCGGCCGGGCCGGGCTTGTAGGCTTGGCCGCACTCAGTGCAGAAGAAATCCAGCTGCCCACTTTCGGCAAGCTTCAGGAGCTCGGGGAAACTCTTGTCGGCGGCCGCGGTGCCTCCGCACTTAGGGCACTCGATACGCACCGAGGATGTTTTTCTGAAGATGCGCGCCAGCAAGGCCCGCACCAACTGTGGTGGAGGACCGGCAGTAGAAGCAGTTTCGGCGCCCTTTTTCACTTGAAAAGGAAATCGGCGGAGACGTCCATGGTTCCGAGCACGAGGCGGTCCAAAACAGGGCGACTTTTCGAAGGCGGATGCCGATGGCCCGGAGCAGTGCAACGCCACCGGACTCGAGAGGCAATATTTGCACCTGAAAAGCGCGGGATTTGCAGACAGTCATCTGCGAATGCCGGTTCTATAGCTGTGCGCTCCCCAGTCTAGTAGCTCACGAAGACAGAAAAGGGGTTACCTCTGCCTCGCCTGTCGCGCAAGCCACCAAAGGACCGGCTCGGCATGCAAGACACCACGCAGAGTGTTGTCCTCAAGGAGCGTATCCGGAACCAACCGCTTTCCTGTAAACGCTGTCTACACCCGCCGGACCTCCCCCGTCAATGCCAACCTAGTTGTCGCGCACTGCTCTCTGACCTTTTCCGGGCATAGCAGTTGCACGTCTCGATCCACTGTTTCCAAGTGGCGCATGAACTGCAATAAAGGGTTCGGAGAATTCGCCGTCGCGCTTACAACTCGATTCAGCTCGACGCACATCGTCCGTGGATTTGGGCGATGCTCATTCATCTGGACTGGCCAGTTGTCCAGTTCCCCGTGCTCGATGTCGAAGACTAACATGCGATGCAATCCCGCAGAGGAATTCCATGAGCCGCCGATGAGAGAAGCCTATCGCATCGAAGGAGTGGGGGCAGCGGGGCTTCGGGAGATCCTCTCCCGGGGAGACTTGAAACTGCATGAGGTGTCAGACTGCAGGGAAGCTTTTGCGTTGTTGCGCGACGAAAGTGTTCCGGTGCTTCCCTGCAAGCCTGACCACGCCGACGGCAACATGGAGAACTATCTGAATATCATGACGAGCTTGGCGGCTCCCCCGAACCTCATCGTTTTCTCTCGTCTGGCCGACGAGTCCTTCGGGGCGAAGGTGCTGAACCTTGGCGGTTTCGACGTGAGCCAGAAGAGGTGTTGCGAATCGCCTTCGCTGCCTGGAGCTGCTGGGAGTGCGGCTATGTTGCGAGTTCCGCTAGGTCGGCGGAAGCAGCGGGCCGTAGGAGAATGTCCGGATTCTCGGACTAACGGAAAGGCAATGAAATGATCGACAAACTAAACCCGATCGAGAACCTGACCGTGATCGAGCCGCCAAGGCCGCCCGAAGGCGAACAGGGTATAACCGTTGGAAGTTACGGTATCTTCTCGCGATGGCGGCCGTTGAAGTTCATCATCGCCGCAGCAGTCGTCCTTATCGGTCTAGTAGCCTTCATCCCTGGATGGATCCAGAAATGGCTCTGGATGCGGGAACTCGGCTACGCCAATGTCTTCTGGACGATCTGGTCCGTTCGGTGGGAACTGTTTGCCGCTGCCTTCGTGGTCGCGCTTCTGTACCTTGGGATCAATCTTCGCTTTGCTCAGAGAAACGGCGCCCCCTTCAGCGGGGGTAAGTCAAGAACCCCGTCTACGGTGGCGGCTGAACTCGGCATCCGGGTTTCGCCTATGGCCTTGAAACTGGCGACGGCGGCAATAGCTGCTATCGCAGGCTTGGTATTCGCGGCCATCTTCTATACCCAATGGGACACCTATCTCCGCTTTCGTTATGGCGGGTCGTTCGGGCTATCTGACCCTCTCTTCGGAGCCGATGCCGGGTTTTATCTGTTTCGTCTGCCATTTTATGAGCTTTTGCAAGGTTCTCTCGCCGCTCTGTCCTTCATCACGGTCCTGGCTGTAATTGGTCTCTACGCGTACTTCGGCTTGGTTCGGCTCCCCCGAAACAGGCAGGCCGACGACCGAGGCGCGAAGGCCATTCCACATCTGTCGATGCTCGGGTTTGTCCTGGTGGCCAGTTGGGGATGGGGCTTTTACCTCGACCACTTCGAACTCGTCTACTCCTCTCAAGGAGTTGTTTACGGAGCCGGTTATGCGGCGGATCATGTTACCCGCATCGCCTACTGGATCATGGTCGGTACGGCTGCGGCGCTGTGCGCGCTGCTCGTCCTGAATGTTTTCCGGCCTCGCCTCAGGGCCGTAAAGATTGGCGCTGGAGCCTACGTGGCGCTGTACATCTTCGCAGTCATGCTCCTCCCGGCAGTCTTTCAACGGTTCGCGGTGCAACCGAACGAGTTGGCTCTTGAAACCCCATATCTCAAAAACAACATCGACTTCACTCGCAAAGCGTACAGTCTCGATACGATTCAGGAAACATCTTATCCGGCGCTGGCGGATCTGACATCTGACGTGATTGCCAGAAATCAGGAAACGATCCAGAACGTCCGCCTATGGGACTGGCGTCCGTTGCTACAAATGTACCAGCAAGCTCAGGAAATACGGCTCTATTATCAGTTCTACCAAGCCGATGTGGACCGCTACCACCTGCCAGATGGGTATCACCAAGTGATGCTTTCGGCCCGCGAACTCTCCCCGGAGCTTCCTGCTGAAGCCCAAACGTGGGTAAACGAAAAACTCCAGTTTACCCATGGTTATGGTTTGGTCATGAGCTTCGTCTCGAAGACTATTGGAGGCGGCTTTCCGCAGTACG
>CAZZHN010000334.1:0-3214 GCA_964654065.1 uncultured Solibacteraceae bacterium | reverse complement strand
TCCGGACCGTAAACAACGCCACATGCTTATCCACCGACGCCACCGCCTGCCGCACGTTGGCCATCATCCGCTCCGCATCGCCCGACGTCCGGACGTACAGCGTCAGCCCACGAAACTGGCGCGGCTGCAACTTGCGCAGAACCCGGCTGACCAGGCAAACCGCTCCAAGGCGCTGGTGGATGTCGACAAAGGTGTCGCACTACTGAACCGCAACTCCCCCAGCAAATTCGGCGCTGAACGAACGCTGGATGTTATCAGAGCGGCTGGTTCCGATAATGAGCCTACTCTCGTTACCGAGTGCGGTCTGCGGTCACGCGTTCTCAGTGAAATCGCGGAAGAGAGCCTCCGATGGTTAGCAAAAGGGCTTGCTTGCCACCAATGATCGCGGGTCGACCTTTCCAAATGCGTCAGGGGAGACCGAAAACGGAACGATATGGTTTGTTATCGGTAGGCACTGGGACAGACTGACGGCCTCTGGCACACTTTGCCAGCTAAGCCGATGTTCGAAAGAACGCAAGCGCCGTCTCTGCGAACTGAGCTGCGGCGTCGGAGAAGACCGGCCCGTGGCCGCCATTTGGCACCACCCACAACGCGGAGCGAGGGATGGCGCGATACATCGCCACCGCCATTTCAACCGGATATAGAGGATCGCGATCTCCATAGACGATCAATGTGGAGGCGGTGATTCTCGACAACGACGGGGGCGTGAAATTCATATCGTCATAGCTGTCCTTCATCTCGCACGTCCAGTCCCACAGGGCAGCGATTTGATCGTCCCCGAGTTTGTGACGTTTGCGCATCGTTTCCCACTCTGGAGGTGGCTGCTTATCAGCTGCCGGAATCTGTCGCATGATCGCCCGGGCTTGGTCTGGGAAATACATGGTTGCACTGACAACAACCATCGCTTCGACGCGCTCCGGTTGCAGTGTAGCCATGTGGAGTAGGGTATTCCCGCCCATGCTCAAACCAATCGCACGACACTTCCTGATTCCAAGGCGATCCAACAGCGCGAGGGCATCCTGAGCGCACTGTCGGTGTGTAATCGTCTTGCGAGGGTTGGTTGTTCTTCCATGACCGCGTGCGTCGGGCTTGATGAGTGTATAGTCGCGAACAAATTGATCACGGCCAGCATAGGCCCAGTCTTCGTGACAACCCGTACCTCCATGAAGAAGCAGGAGAGGCTCTCCAGAGCCCTCAGACTCGTAATACATCTCGATGTCGCCAAGCTGAACGCTTTCACTTTTCATGGCGTCCATTATGGCTTCGATCGGATAAAGAAACAATCTAGTAAGTGCGCGTGATAAAATGTAAGATCCCCTCACAGAAAAGCGTCGACGTGCACTCGACGTTCCGATCCGCCACAAGAGTACTCGCCCATTGTCGGTTCCTTCTGTCGGTGGAGTCGTTCTTCCGCCGAGCGTTAATCGCTAATATCGGTAGCCGTTTGGACCTTTACCTCGGGCTCGCGGCGATATCAAATAGCGCGGCTCCAAAGTCGGTGGAGTTGCCGGCCAGCGGCGTTACCGAAATCGAGTGGCCGTCACAGGGGGCGTCTTACCTTGGAGGCCGGTGTAACACACGCAAAGTTAGCGGCATCGTCCGTACTGCCAAGCCCGTCCCATCGGGCCACCGTGGGATACGCGCACAATGGCCGAGTACGTGCCACACCGGTCGTCGGATCGAGGTCGGTATTGTATTTGGTCGCTATGACTCGCTCTGGAGCGGTGCCCTGCTCGACCCAGAGTTCCAAAGCCGACTCCAGGTCATGTTGCGGGTCTCCCTGGTCGAAGCCGTTCTGCCCGAAACTGTCCGGTCCAGGCCCGTACTCGCAGTGCTGCATGCCGGGCGCGAGAAACAAGCGGATGAAGGATGGACCGCGGGTTCGGCCCAGACTCGCGACCACGCTCTCGTAGTAGTTGATTGTGCTTTCGGCGGTGATCGCAGGATCGCTCCAGCCGTGAAACAGAATGAGCTTCCCGCCGCGGTCGCGGAATGCGGTCAAGTTCGTATCTATCGCGTTCAACGCCGCTCCTGTCGCCGTATCCGCGGCAGCCACGTCGCTGTCAATATTGAACACGTAGGGATTCCATGCTGGGTCGCCGTAAACCATGTTCACGAAGTAGTAGTATCCGAGGCCAAACAACGCGCCCGAGCCCTGCGTAGGCCCTGTGATCCACAACGACCAGCCATTGGCGCCTGTCTGCCCACCCACCGGGTAGCCGGGGAAGACCTGGACGCCAGCGGAGTTCACCGGCCCGGCGTAGAGTGCCTTCAACGTCCCAATCTCAGGCGAGGTGAGGCAGGCGTCGGTCTCAGCACCCTGGCAGAGCAGGCTCGATGGGTCGAAGTGGCATTTCAGCGGATCGTCGATTACGCCATCCATTACGCCATCCAGACCGTCGCACGCCGCCAGCGCGGCCGCTTCGATCGCGGGCAACTTCGAGGGCGGAAGATAGTTCGTCGTCAGCACCTGGTTCTCCCAGACTCCTGTCGAGAATAGGTGCGTCATGAAGTTCGCTGACGCGCCGGCGATGATTCCGTCATAGTCGGCCGGGTAGCGCTGGGCCTCCATTAGCGCCTGCCGTCCGCCGTTCGAACAGCCATTGAAATAGGAGTGGTTGGGCCCTTGCCCATAGAACGCGGCCACGATGGCCTGGCCCGTCTGCGCCGTCTCGTGGATCGCGCGATAGCCGTAATCAATGACCTTCTCAGGATGCCCCAGGGCCCAACTCGCGTCCAGCACGCCCAGCGAACCCGCTGTGTGACCCGTGTCGGTGGACGCAGCGGCATAGTTATGACTGAGCGCATCGCCGATCTTAACGTAGTTGATCGTCCCGCCAAAGCCGCCGTTGTCGGCGCCCGCAAACCTCCCGTTCCATTCAGAGGCTGGCATCCAGACCTCGAACTGGATATTGGAGTCGGTGGTTGGCTGGATTGACCCGGCCACGCGGCAGAATGCAGGCAGGTTCGGAAAGTTCGTACCGTCAGGAGCCGTATACGACCCAGCCGATATGGAGATCGCAGTAGTGATGGTCGTGTCGGGGAGAGAGAGGCTTGCCAATCCTCCGCAGGTCGAGGCCGCAAGCAGTCGGCCCATGCCCATCAAGCTGATGGAAAGGACCTGACCCTTTGTCATCCTGGCCAAGCAGTCTACCACGAAGATGTTCTCTACGCGGCCCCATGACGAAGGCCCTTTAACTGGCGTTATTTACTA
>CAZZHN010000333.1:0-3254 GCA_964654065.1 uncultured Solibacteraceae bacterium | reverse complement strand
TCGAAACGGGAGCGCACCTCATCAATGCTGGGAGTGCGGGAACTCCGGCCACAGGGCATTGAATGCCTCCCGCCGACTCTGCCGGCGAAAGAACGTCCCCACTACCCCTGCGCGCCAACTTTCACGCACCCTCGCGGAAAACTCACCGTTCGAACGACCGCGGTGGCGGGCACGAGCAACATCAGGGCCAGCGTCATAGTCCAGTCGCCACCGCAAGCGTCGCGTAGCATCGCCAGCGGACCTGTTAACTGTTACAGCGCCGGCGTTGTAGGCGATCGCGGTAAGGCCCGGCGAGCCCGTTAATCGCTACGGGGCTGACTCAGTGGCGTTACCGGCTTGAGGAATGACGCACCGCGTCTCGCTGCAGCTACGGCGACCACGAATGCGGCTTCGAGGAAGTAGTTTCGATGGCGATATCGCCCGCATGTATCGCACAGTTTTTTCGACTTCGCGGCACACCAGCTTGTCAACGGCCCTGCCATTTTCATGCCGTGTCGTGCACTCAGCCACAAAAGAGTTCTGCGCGACCTGATCCGCTGCGCGGAAATGTTAAGCTGGGACGGCGTAACAGCGTGTCGCAAAAGCTGAATGAGCCGGCGGAACTCGATGTGTCGGATAGCCGCGCTAAGGGCATTCTGGGCCCTCGCCGTGCTGGTTTTCGGCTCGACGGCCGCACTCGCTGGTCCTCCGTTTCAAACCGACGATCCAGAGCCAATTGAATTCCGCAACTACGAATTCTATACGTTCGCGGCTTGGGACGGCACCGCGGTAGAAAGCGACACGGTTGGACCTGCCGTGGAATTCAATTGGGGTGCTCTTCCCAACGTTCACCTCCACATCATCATTCCCGCCGCCGCTATTCTGCCCGCAAACAACCCCGGCCTAGCGCCGGCGGGCACAGGTCCGCGAGCTTTCGGTTTAGGGGACATCGAGCTGGGAATCAAATACCGGTTTGTGCAGGAATCGAAGCATCGTCCCATGATCGGCACATTTGTGATGTTCGAGATTCCCTCCGGCAGCGCCGCAAGAGGTCTGGGGGTGGGTAGGGCATGGTACAAGGTGCCACTTTGGGCGCAGAAAAGCTTTGGCCCGCGGACCACTTACGGAGGCTGCGGGGTCACGTTGGTGAGCGCACCCGGCTATCGTAATCTTCCCTTTGCGGGCTGGCTCGTGCAGCGGGATCTCGGCAAGAAGGTGACGCTGGGAACTGAGATCTACTATCACGGACCAGCAGGGCTGGCGACCGCGCAGACCCGGCCGGCGACGCTGGTCGACATCGGCGGTTCCTACAAGTTCCGCGACCCCGGGTTTCAATTACTGTACTGTTATGGACACACTGCCATCGGGCAAAAGGAGAACTACGCCTACCTGGGGCTCTATTGGACCTGGGGCAAGCAGAAGGCGAGTGGCGATCAGCCCGCAGGAGCCGCATTCAATAGCATCGCTCCTCCCGGCCTGATGGGGCGCACATAGAGCGTCGGCTGGTTCCTGACGCGCTCCAACGTGCTGAACCGAGTGCAGGATTCTCTCGGCCTGCGGTGCTAGGCGTACTCGGTTCTGTTCTGGGGCGGAAAGCCTGGGTGGGCCTGGGCCTACTTTGAGTTGGACATCAACTTCAACGCCTGGGAAATGGATCGGGATACCTGGGTGGAGCCGATCCGTAAGGCTCTGATTCCTTGAGCGGTGTCAATTCGTAATCAGCAGGTCGCCGGTTCAACTCCGGCGGGTGGCTCCATCAAACCAATAGGTTACAGGGCAATTCAGTGCGTCATGGCATAGGTGACGTAGTTGAGCACGATGCGAAAGGCGAGACCTGAGAACTTCTCCGGATAATCGCCGGCATTGGCCCACTCCCACGCGTCGCCCAGGTGCATGTTGAAACAGATGGCGACGACAATGCGTCCGTCCTTGTCGCGAATGCAGCGCCAGCCGGGGACATAGCCGTCCTTCTCATAGGTGCGGCCGGTGGCCACGTACTGCTCGCCCGGGATCTGGAACTTCTCGCGGATGTCGTAGAGGTCGTGGAAGATGGCGTCGTCGTCCGGGATGTCCTCGACGGCGGCGCCGGGCAGCACCATACTCATGCCGCTCATGAAGCGGTTCCAATCGTCCTGGCCGTGGAAGTGATCGACCATGAGAAATCCGCCGCGCGCGATGAAGTTGCGGAGCCGCTGTGCTTCGGCGTCGGTGAAGGCCCAATTGGAGACGTTGACGGCGTAGATCCACGGGTAGTCCCACATGTGGTCGTCATCGATATCGACGACGTTGAGGGGCGAGGGCGAATCGATGCGGGTGAGACGGCGGAGGGCGACGAGGCAATCGTGGTCGGCGCGCGGGAAGTCCTGCGCCCAGCCGCCGCCGAATCGGCGATATCCGTAGCCGCCGCCATAGCCGGTGTTGTAGCGGAGGCGGCTGAAGAAGAATTCGGAGGGGATGGACTGGTCGGACGGGTCGTAGGGTTGAAGACCGGCGGAGGGCGCTCCGCCGAACCGCTGCCAGCCAGCGAGTTCGATGCAGGCCATCAGCAGCAGGCCGATCGCAAGCAGGGGACGCGCCATTTTCATGGTCCGTAGCCGCCTTTGTTATCCTGAAGCGTACCACGAACGGCGCGCGGGACGAAGGTCCCTGCGAATCCTTTCGATGCCGAGCCCAACCCCCATGGATCGCCGCGATTTCCTGAAACTGGGAGGAGCGGCGGCGGCCGCAGGAACACTGGCGGGGCAACAGATGGAGATGCCGACGCCGATTACGCCGGCGGCTTCGGGCGCCAAAGAGATTTCGGGAACGGTATTCCACCTCGAGATCGCGCCGGTCACGGTGGAACTTGCACCCAACCGGATCGTGAGCACGATCGGCTACAACGGCATGTCGCCGGGGCCGCTGCTGCGGATGAAGGAAGGCGTGCCGGTCACGGTCAATGTAGTCAACAAGACCGATACACCCGAGTATGTCCATTTTCACGGGTTGCTGATTCCGGCTGATGTGGACGGTTCCGAAGAGGAAGGTACGCCGCCGGCGCCGCCACATGGCAGCCGTAGCTACAAATTCACGCCGGCGCCTGCGGGCACGCGCTGGTATCACACGCACGCGATGTCGATGGACGACCTGCACCGCGGGACTTACACCGGGCAGTTTGGGTTTCTGATCGTGGAAGGCGGAGCCAACCCGGGTAACTATGATCAGGAGCATTACCTGGCGTTGCGCGACTGGGAGCCGTACTTCACGTCGCAGTACATGGATACCGACGATCTCGA
>CAZZHN010000332.1:0-3262 GCA_964654065.1 uncultured Solibacteraceae bacterium | reverse complement strand
CGTACACTGAACGATTGGCCCTGCGCGCGAAAGACGACGGCCGTCTCCGTCTGCACCTCCGCGTTCCTTCGCGCTACCTTTCCACCGCGCGCCATATCGCCGTGTATCTGCCGCCGGGTTACGAGACCGGAGCCGGGCGTTACCCTGTGTTCTATTTGCAGGACGGCCAGAACCTGTTCGACCCCGCCACAGCTTTCGGGGGCCACGACTGGCGCGCCGACCTCACCGCGGATGAACTGATCCGCGCCGGCAAAATCCAACCGGTGATCCTGGCCGGCATCTACAATACTGGCGTGCGCCGCATTTCCGAGTACACGCCCACGCGCGACCGGCGGCTGCGCAAGGGAGGCAAGGCCGCCCGTTACGCGCAGATGCTGACTCGCGAGATCAAGCCGTTTATCGACCAGACCTACCGGACCCGCAAGGCCGGCGCCGAAACCGCTGCCGGCGGCTCTTCACTCGGAGCGCTGGCCGCATTGGTGGCCGGGATCGACTATCCGCGGGTCTTCGGCAAACTCGCGCTGCTTTCTCCGTCAGTCTGGTGGGACGATCATTCGATCTTGGGCCTGATCGAAGCATGGACGCCCCGGCAGCCGCGCCCGCGAATCTGGCTCGATGCCGGCACGGCCGAAGGACGGAACCCAAAGCACATGGTGGAGGACACGCGCCTCTTGCGCAACGCTCTCGCCGCCAAGGGCTGTCGCGAAGGTTCGGATTTCCACTATGAGGAAGCGGAGGGGCAAGCCCACAACGAGCAAGCCTGGGGAGAGCGCTTCGGCCGCGTGCTGGAATACCTGTACCCGGCAAAGTAATCCACTAGCGATTCCCCCGGGGGAGACATTTCTCTTGGCGTCACCGCCCCGCTCCACTGACACGCTATCCTGAGTTCTGGACTCGCTCCGCGAAAATCGAGTAAATACCTTTGAAATCGACATACGTTATTGGAATCGATCTCGGCACCACCAACTCGGCGCTCGCATTCGCGGAGATCCGGCCGGATGCAGATTCCTTCGCGCCGGCCAACGTGCAGGTGATGGCGATTCCGCAGCTTGTCAATCCCGGCGAAGTGCGTGATGAGGATCTGCTGCCGTCGTTTCTCTATCTGGCCGGCAGTTCCGATTTTCCTGCTGGATCTCTGGCTCTCCCCTGGGACCAGAAGCGCGACTTCGTGGTGGGACACCTGGCGCAAAAGAGAGGCGCCGAAAATGCGGGGCGTCTGGTGTCCTCGGCCAAAAGCTGGCTCTCCCATTCGGGTGTGGATCGCACGTCGCCGCTGGTGCCGTTTCGGGCTCCGGAGGGCGTCGATAAAATCTCGCCGGTCGAGGCCAGCCGGCGCTACCTGGAGCATCTGCGCCAGGCATGGGATGCTCACGCGCCGGAAGCTCCGTTCGCCGAACAGCATGTGCTGGTGACGGTACCGGCCTCGTTCGATGCCGTGGCCCGCGAACTGACCCTGGAGGCCGCTCAACAGGCCGGCTACCGAAATCTCACGCTGCTCGAAGAACCGCAGGCCGCTTTCTATGCCTGGATCGAGCGCCACACCGACTGGCGCGAGCGAGTGCAGGTGGGCGATCTGATCCTGGTCGTGGATATCGGCGGCGGCACGACGGACTTCACCTTGATCGCGATCACGGAACGCGAAGGCGAACTCGCCTTGCATCGTGTTGTGGTGGGCGAGCACATTCTCCTGGGCGGCGACAACATCGATCTGGCGCTTGCCGGCTCGGTTTCGCAGCGGCTGGCGGAGAAGGGCACGCGCACTGACAGCCGGCAAATTCAAACGCTCTGGAACAACTGCCGGATCGCGAAAGAGAAGCTGCTGGATCCCGGTTCCAAGGTTCGCGAACAAGCGGTGACGATTCTCGGCAAAGGCAGCGGCCTGGTGGGCGGCACGATCAAGGCCATGCTGCACCGCAACGACATCGACCGGGTTTTGAGCGAGGGATTTCTCCCGGCGGTAGGCAGCCAGGACATTCCGCAGCGCGAGCGGCGCGCCGGGCTGCAGGAAATCGGCTTGCCTTACGCCACTGATCCTGCCATTACCCGTCACCTGGCGCGATTCCTTCGCCAGCAGGCGTCAACCGCCGAGCATGGCACGGTTCGTCGTGGGCCAAGCGGCCTCGCCTGCCCGACGCACGTTTTATTCAACGGCGGCATTCTCAAGGCGGCCATGGTGCGGGAGCGTCTCATGGCTACTCTTAACTCCTGGCTGGCTGCGGAAGGTCTCGAGCCCGTGAAGCGGCTCAGCGGCGAGGATCTGATGCACGCAGTGGCCCGCGGCGCGGCCTATCATGGGTTGGCGCGGCTGGGGCGCGGCGTGCGCATACGTGGCGGCGTGCCGCGCACGTATTACGTCGGCATCCAGGCCGCCATGCCCGCGGCGCCGGGGTTTCCGGCGCCCCTCAAAGCGCTCACGGTGGTTCCTTTCGGCATGGAAGAAGGCACTGAGGTGCGGATCCCGGGGCGAGAGTTCGGCCTCGTGGTCGGTGCGCCGGCTGAGTTCCGGTTCTTCACTTCCGCTGCTCGCAAGAACGATCAGCCCGGCGATTTGATCGAGGATTTTAGCGGCGATCTTGAAGAACTCGCCCCCATGGAAGTGACGTTCGGAGCCGGCGAGGCCTCCTCGGAAGTGGTTGCGGTCTCCTTCGAGACCGTGATCACGGAGACGGGTCTCCTGCAGCTTTGGTGCGTGGCTCGTGATGACCGCCGTTGGAAACTCGAGTTCAACGTTCGCGAACGGGTTGCGACGGTATGATCGGGCGCCGCGGTTCAGCCCCGCGCTGCCGGCGCCGGTCACGAAGCCGGGATAGGATGGAACAGATGCAACTGACAGCTTCCGGAATCGCCGCTTGTCTGCTGGCCGAGGCCACTAGCCTCGCCCAGCCCTACGTCGCGCGGCAGACTGAGGACCACGGCATCGCCATCGTTCGATTGAGCGACGCGGCGCAAGGCGTCGAGGTCTCGGTGGTTCCCTCGATTGGCAACTTCGCCTACGAAATGAAGGTGCACGGCCACAACATTCTGCACTTCCCCTATGCCGACGTCAGCGAGTTCGCCCGGCGGCCGGGGCAATGTGCCATTCCGCTCCTCGCGCCCTGGGCGAACCGGATGACCGAACAGGGTTTCTGGGCCAACGGCAAGAAATACGCCTTCAATCTCGGACTGGGCAACGTGCGAGGCGCGCTGCCGATTCACGGGCTGCTGGGGATTGAGGCCGCAGGACGCACGGTCGAGGCGATCTTCGGCGCGAAATACCCGGTTG
>CAZZHN010000331.1:0-3266 GCA_964654065.1 uncultured Solibacteraceae bacterium | reverse complement strand
AGAAATACTTCGACACCCTGCCCTCCGGGGTCAGGATCATGATGGCGCTGGCGTGCGCGTACTGGTCGGTCTTGGGATCGTACTTGTAATGAAACCCGATCGCGTCGGTCAGCGCGCGGACGTTGGCCTCTTCGCCGGTCAGAAAGTGCCAGCCGTTGGCGGTGCCGGGCCGGCGGTACCGCCGCAGGTAGTTCTGCTTCTTGGCCGCCGCGATCTCGGGCGTATCCTTGGGATCGAAGCTGATCGCAACCACCTCAAAATCCTTGCCCGGATCGAGCGAGACCACTTTCAGCGCGCTCTCCATTCCGCTCAGGATCTGCGTGCACAGCATAGGGCAGCGGTAATAGACCGGCGCCAGCAGCACCGGCTTGCCGCTCTGGAAAAACGTCGACAGCGGCACTTCGCGGCCCGCTTCGTCGCGCAGCATGGTCCCCAGCGGAACCTGCGCATCCAGCTTCTGGTCGATGCCGACTCCCACCAGCGAGCCTGGCAGCGCCGGCTTCAAGTTCGAATCCTGCAGGCTGTAAGAAGCCTGCATCGGCGCAGGCTGGCCCGGTTGCCCAAGCGCCGCCGCGGCGCAAAGCAAGCCTGTGCACAGCACCTCCATCCACCGGCCCCGCTGCAAGCCTAGCCGCCTCATTTCTTCTTCCCCTCGGGGCCTTTTGTCGTCGGCGCCGTCGCTGCCGCCGGTGCCCCGGACATTTTTCCGGCCAGCGGGCCGCCCGGCTGCTGCATCTTGAGGCCGAGACCGGATGCCGTGGGAAGGCTCACTCCCGTGGCCGCGGTCTCCGGCTCCTGGGTCTGGCGCGCTGGCAGGTTGCTCGCCGCCAGCAGATCGATGGCCCGGTCAATCGGAATCCGCACGATGCCGTGTTCCCGGTCCACCCAGCCGTAGCTGGTCAACACCTGGTTCTCGGCCGCGTGCTGTGCCGCCAAGTCCTCTTTCTCGCTCACTTCCAGCTGCGGCGCCGGCGGCAGGCCGCGCGCATCCAGGTCCAGCGTCTGCGTGGCTCGCGGCAGCACTCCGCCGTATTTGCTCTCAAAATACCGGAAAAGCCCATACACCGCGCCCAGCGACGCAATACACAGCAGCAGCAGCGCGATGGCAAACTTGCTCAGCGCCCAGACGTCGGCGTCGGTGCGCTCGTGGCGCAGCTCGGGGCGGCTCAGATCGAGCGGCGCGTCCCGTTCGGCGTGCTTGCCGTGTTTATTCTCGGCCATGTTCCAAAGCCTCCGTCAGGTGCGGGTCGTGCACCGGCAGCAGTGGCCGCTTCTCCAGCTGCATGAGGAAGTATGCCAGCCAGATGCCGCCCAACCCCAGCACGGCGCTGAAGTCCATCCAGCTCAGCCCGAAGGATCCCTTGAGAAAATCGGGCGCCACCTGCCAGTAAATATCCACCACCCGCATCACCAGAACGAACAGCGCGATGTTGCGCAGCAGCTTGAAATTGCGCTTCAGGTCGCGCGACAACAACAGCGCGAACGGCAGCGCAAAGTGACCGATGACGATCAGCAGGCCCACGTATTGCCAGCCGCCGTGCAGCCGCACCAGGTACCAGGGAATCTCCTCCGGCAGGTTGCCCGCCCAGATGATGAGGAATTGCGAAAACGAAAAATACGCCCACAGCATCACCAGCGCGAACATCAGCTTTCCCAGGTCGTGCAGGTGGCGCGGCGTGAGCAGATCCGACACCGGTTTGCGCGCCGCCAGGAACACCATCACGGTGATCAGGAAGGCCATCGAGGAAAGCGCCTGCCCGGCGATCAACAGCAGCCCGTACATGGTGGAATACCAGTGCGGGTCGATGGAAAGCACCCAGTCGGTCGCCATGAACGTGACCGCCAGGCCGTAGAAAATGACGCCCGGGCCCGCCAGCGCCCCCATCTTGCGCCGCTGCGTAGCCCCGCCGTCGCGGTCTTCGATCGCCGACCAGCGGTTAAAGTACCAGCCGAGGAAGCACCACCCGCCCAGGTAGACCAGCGCCCGTATGGTGAAGAACGGGACGTTCAGGTAAATCTGCTTTTGCCGGATGGCTGCGTCCGCCGCCATCACGTCAGCATGGGACCAGGGGTAGAGGTTGCGGATGCCGATGAAAATCGGGAGGAACAGCAGCAAAACCAGGGGCAGAGTCCGCGCCGCGGCTTCGGCCGGGCGCCGCACCATCACGCCCCAGGCGCCGCCCGTGAGGTACTGCACCATCAGCCACGCCAGGCTGCCCGCCGACAGCCCCACTATAAAAAGATACGACCAGAGCCAGGAGCGATAGAACTGGTTCGGGGACACCACGAACAAGCCCGCCACCGTGGCCAGCAGACCGGCGGCGCCCAAAATCGCGAAGCGCGTGCGCCACAGCCGCAGCGTGCCGCGCAGTTCGTCGGTCACCTGGAACCCGGTTGCCTGCGCCGTCACTGTCCGCCCTCCTGTCCGAGTTGCGCCTTAGCGTCAGCCGGAACGTCGTTCACGGAAGCGTTCTGGCTGAGCTGGAGGGCGCGGATGTACGCCACGATGGCCCAGCGGTCGCGAGGCTGAATCTGCGCCGAGTAGTCGGGCATGGCGCCAAATCCGTTGGTAATGACGTCGTAAATGTATCCGGCCGGCACCTGCCGCAGCCGGTCGATGTGATACGACGGCGGGTGCCGGAAGCCGCGCCGCACCACGCGGCCGTTGCCCGTGCCCAGAGAATCGTGGCACGGCGTGCAATAAATGTTGAAGCGGTTCTGGCCCCGCTCGATCACGTCCTTGGTTACCGGAAACGGAAACTGCGCTACGAACTTGCCGTCCGCGCCTTTGGCGGTGAAGTACCCGGCGTCGTCATCCAGGTGCCCGCGCGCCACGGTGCCCTCGATCAGCGGCCGCGCCGAGCGCCCGTCGGCGAAGAATTCCGTCGCCCGCAGCGGAATGTATTTCGGCTGATCGTGCATGTCCTGCCGGCACCCCACGGTGGCGGCCGCGAGCGCCAGCACTATGCTGGCCAGAAGGGCGAGCCGCGTTTGACGACACCAGCGCACAATTCGCCACAGGCACCTAATTCGCAACTTCGGATACCTCCTTGGGCTCCAAAGTTCCCAGAAACTCGCTGGTCTTGGCCGGATCGAATAGCGGATCGCTGGCCTCGATGCACAGGAAGAACCGGTTGCGGCTGGCCGCGCTGAACCGCGGCACGTTGAACACCGGATGGTACGGCATCGGCAGCCCGCAGAGCGCCAGCATTCCCAGCACCGCCGAAAGCGACGCGAACAGAATCGTCAGCTCGAAGGTGATGATG
>CAZZHN010000330.1:0-3300 GCA_964654065.1 uncultured Solibacteraceae bacterium | reverse complement strand
CGATCACACCGCCGATCCGGATCTGCGCAAGCGGTGGGATGGGCAATATCCCAGTCTTTGGGTTACGCAAGGCGGCGGTGGAACATTCGCAGACATCTGGATTCCCGACACGTTCGCGCAAGCAGGATTCTATGTCTCCGATACCCGAACCCCGGGTCACGTCTACGAGCTTTCCGTTGAACACCATGTTCGCAATGAGATCAAGTTCGATCATGTCGAAAACTGGGATATCAATGCGCCGCAGACTGAAGAGGAGTCCGGCGAGAGTCCCGAAGCGTTGTCACTGGAATTAGACTGGTCGAAGAACATCACCATCGCGAACTATCACGGCTACCGCGTCACGCGCTCGCGTGCGCCTTCTCCCGCTGCCGTTCGCCTCTATCGTTCCGCGGGCATTCACTTCCGCAACGTGCATGTCAATGGCGAAAGCGGATATGCCACATGCGACCAAAACGGTTGCGGCACGTTTCTACGCGTCACCAAATTTCCGTGCGAGAATTCCATTGAGGATGTGACGCATCATCTAACGACGCGCGAACGCGAGTTTGCCGTACTCGATGTCCCCGCTGCGCCGCCTGCGCCGGCTCCTGCCCATGCTTCCGCAGTGCTGGAGCCGGGTGCGAAAGTCCAGAAACTGGAAGGCGGATTCTTTTCCATTTCCGGCGCCGCTGTGGATGCTTCCGGCAAGCTCTATTTCGTCGATCACCATGAGCAGCGCATCTATGGGTGGTCGGCAGCCGAAGGACTCACCATCGAGCGCGATAACCCGCTGGATCCCGTGAATCTGGCGTTCGACAAGGCGGGCAACCTGTTGGTACTCTCTTCGTCCGGACCGGAGGGCACAGTGTATTCCTTCCGTCCGGGATCGCCAAAGGATCAGATCACCGTGCTCGCGCCCCAGCCCACGCAACCGCGTCCCGGAGCGCGAGCTGTTCTGCCAGTCAACTACTGGAACAATGGCGAATTCAAAACCCAACTGGACTTCGATACGTTCGCGTACAAAACCCTGGCGCAGATGTTCCAGGAAAATGTGTCCACTCCGAGAGCAAAGGAATATGTCTCACTCGATGGCAGTGTGTTCCTGCCCGCGGGACGCGTGTTCCAGCAGGGCGGAGCCGACTCCATCGCGGGGTGGCGGTTCTCCGACAATCTGGACACTTACGGTTTCATCAGTGCCCTTCCCGGCGATCACATTTATGTCAGCAGCGAGTCGGAGGACATCACCTACAGAGCGTTAGTGAATGCTGACGGCACGCTCGGCGATTTGCAGCCCTTCGCGGAGCGCGGCGGTGAAAGCGTGGCTGTGGATGCCAAAGGGAATGTGTACGTTGCAAACGGTCAAATCTTCGTCTATGACCATGCGGGCAAGCAGATAGGCCGGATCGACGTGCCTGAACGTCCGACCGACATCGTTTTCGGCGGCGTCGGTGGCCGCACCCTGTTCATTCTCGCCCACCATGCGCTGTTCGCGGTAAAAGTACTACTCACCTGAGCCCTCTCGCCCCGCCTTCATCGTTTCGAAGTGTTCCGGCGATCCCGTGCGCACTAGGTCCGAAGGCGCTGAACTGCGCAGATTTTCTCTGACCGCGGTCGCTCTAAGAAAGTTGCAGCGTCGGTAGTTTTAGCGAGTGAACTTGCGGGTCAATTGGCGCTATTGTTAAGGGGGCCATGGCGGAGAACGGCCGTCAGAATAATCACGCGGTTCAAAATTCCATAAGTATGCGCACGCTGCTCGCGGTCGCTTGCGCGGCCCTTCTAGCCGCGGGCCGCGTCGCGGCGCAGACCGCGCCGGCGCACTCTGCCTGGCAGCTCGTGTGGAGCGATGAATTCAACGGGCCTGCCGGCTCGCAGCCGAACCCGACCTACTGGAACTACGATTTGGGCACCGATTGTTGCGGCAACGACGAACTCGAAACATATACCAGTGCCGCCGAAAATGCCCAGATGGACGGCCTCGGCCACCTGGATATTCACGTCGAGAATCCCTCCCCGGGTGTCTATACGTCGGGGCGCATCAAAACCGAAGGGCTTTACGCCGCTGAGTATGGCCGCATTGAGGCCCGCATCAAGCTTCCCTTCGGCCAGGGGATGTGGCCTGCGTTCTGGATGCTGGGCAGCAATATCACCTCCATCGGGTGGCCGTCATGCGGCGAGATCGACATCATGGAGAACGTCGGCTACACGCCTTCAATCGCCTACGGCAGCCTGCACGGCCCGAACGGTTACAACGTGACGGCGCAGTATCAGTTACCCAACGGGCAGAAGCTTTCCGACGACTTTCATGTCTTCGCCATCGAGTGGTCATCGCAGCAGATTACCTTCTACGTGGATGGCAACGCCTACGAAACCGATATGGCGCCGGATAGCGGCTGGGTATTCAACGTCCCCAACAATCCCTTCTTCATCATCCTGAACGTCGCAGTCGGCGGCGACTGGCCGGGACCTCCTGACGCCACGACTCAGTTTCCGCAGGACATGCTGGTCGATTACGTGCGTGTTTACCAGGCGGCCAGTACCGCCGCGCCAGTGATCAACAGCGGCGGCGTGGTGGATGCGGCAAACTACGGGCCGGTGCTGGCCCCCGGCAGCCTGGCCAGCATCTTCGGGACTGGCTTGGCGGCTACTACGAACACGGCGACATTCGACGACTCCTCGGGAGCATTCGTCCAGAGCGCGTCCGGCGTGCAGGTCCTGGTGAACGGCGCGTCTTCACCGCTGACCTACGTTTCTCCGGGTCAGATCAACTTTGCCGTTCCTTGGGACAGCCTGGTGGGCACGTCTTTGAATGTAGAAGTGTCGCTCGACGGCGTGCTGAGCAACCCCATTCCCGTTACCCTCACGAGCGCGGCTCCATCGGCATTCGGGTTCGTGGCGGCAGTGCCGGGTCCCCTTTACGGCACCCTCGTAACGATTCTCACCTGCCCGAACGGGATGCAGCCCGGTGCATATTGCACGCTATGGGGCAACGGTTTCGGCCCCACGAGTCCGCCCCTCACCGATGGCACACCAGCCCCAGCGGTGCCGCTGCCATGGACGGTGAACACCTGCGCCCTCACCATCGGCGGCGTCACAGCAAATGTCACCTATTGCGGAGCCGCACCCGGCCAGATCATCTATCAGTTAAACTTCGTCTATCCGGCGGGGATCGCGTCCGTCAGCGGTAAGGCTGCGTGTACCATCGCCATCAACGGCAACATCGGCAACTTCGAGCTCGTGGTGGGGCCGACCTTATAGGCGCGGCCTCAAATAGCTGAGAGGCACCCGCATGAAACGTCCCTGCGCCTTGCTGTTCCTCTTACT
>CAZZHN010000329.1:0-3301 GCA_964654065.1 uncultured Solibacteraceae bacterium | reverse complement strand
AGCATGAAGGCGTTCGAGCTGCTCGAAACGCTGAACGCGATCGGCGGCGAGCACGGCGTCGGACGCATCGACCTGGTGGAGAACCGCTTCGTGGGCATGAAATCGCGCGGCTGCTACGAAACGCCTGGCGGAACGCTGATCATGTTCGCGGTGCGGGAACTGGAAGCGCTGACGCTCGACAAGAACACGCTGCACTACAAGCAGCAGCGCGCGCTGGAATACGCGGAGATGGTCTACAACGGCTTGTGGTTTACGCCGCTACGCGAGGCGCTGGACGCTTTCTTCGAGAAAGTTTCGGAGAGCACGACGGGCGAAGTGAAGCTGCGGCTTTATAAGGGCAACATTGAGCCGCTGTCGCGGAAGTCGCCGAATTCACTGTACTCGCTCGACATTGCGAGCTTCACGATGGGCGCCAGCTATGACCAGAAGGATGCGCTGGGCTTCATCAATCTGACCGGCCTGCCGATGAAAGTGCGGGCGCTGGCGAAGGTGAAGTAAGCATGAAGTTGTGGGGCGGGCGGTTCGAGACGGGGCCATCGGAAGTGTTCGAGCGATTCTCGGGGTCGCTCGACTTCGACCGGCGGCTGATCGAAGCCGACGTTCGCGGCTCGCAGGCGTTTGCGCGAGCGCTGGAGCGGGTCGGCATCCTCAGCGCGGAAGAGCAGGTGCGGATCGTGGCGGCGTTCGAGGCGATTCGGGCCGAAGCGGGGCAGCCGGGGTTTTATGATGGCGCTTCCGACGAGGACGTGCACACGCTGGTGATCCGCAAGTTGAAGGAGAAGGCAGGCGCGGTGGCGGACAAGATCCACACCGGGCGCAGCCGCAACGAGCAGGTTTCGCTGGACACCCGGTTGTGGCTGCGCGAGGAATGCGACCGGGCGCGCGGGCTGCTGGGCGGCCTGCTGCGGGCGCTGCTGGACCTGGCGGCGCGCTATCCTGACGCGGTGATTCCCGGCTACACGCACCTGCGGCGGGCGCAGGCAGTGCTGTGGCCGCACTACCTGCTGGCGTATTTCGAAATGTTCGCGCGCGATTTTGAGCGCTTTGGCGAAGCGCGGCGGCGGGCGAACGTGCTGCCGCTGGGATCGGGCGCGCTGGCCGGCAGCGGGTTCCCCTTCGACCGCGAGGCGATGGCGCGCGACCTGGAATTCGACGGCATCAGCCGCAACTCAATGGACGTTTCGGGCGATCGCGACTTCGCGCTGGATTTTGTATACGCGGCCGCGGTGACGATGGTGCACCTGAGCCGGCTGGCGGAAGACTGGATTCTGTACTCGTCGGAGGAATTCGGCTGGCTCGAGTTGGGCGACGGCGTGACGAGCGGCTCCAGCCTGATGCCGCAAAAGAAGAACCCGGATTCGCTGGAACTGATACGCGGCAAGGCAGGGCGCGTGATGGGAAGCCTGACGTCGCTGCTGGTGACGATGAAGGGGCTGCCGATGACGTACAACCGCGACATGCAGGAAGACAAGGTGCCGCTGTTCCAGGCGGCGGACGAAGTGGCGGGAGCGCTGGAGATGGCGAGCGTGATTGCGGAATCGGCGGCGCTGAAACCAAGCGCGCCGCTGGCCGCCGCGGAGCAGAGCTGGGTGGTGGCCACGGATCTGGCGGAAGCGCTGGCGAGGGCCGGCACGCCGTTCCACCAGGCACACCAGATTGTCGGCCGGTTTGTGCTGGAGAGCGTGCGAACGGGCAAGCAGCCGTCGGCATGGACGGCGGAAGAGATGCGGGCGTTTGCGCCGGAGTTCACCAGCGAGATGGCGACTCTGCTCGATCCGCAGCGCGGGCTGGAGACGCGCGAGATTCCCGGCGGCACCGGCCCGAAGGCGGTGGCCGCAGCGCTGGCGGAAGCCAACCGGCGGCTGAAAGAGATGGCGAAATGACCAAGACATACCGGCAGGGGCAGATTCTGAAGCTGGTCCGCGGCAAGCGGATCAACACGCAGGAGGAACTGGCCCAGGAACTGAGGAGCCAGGGCATCGCTGCGACGCAGGTGACGCTGTCGCGCGATATCCGCGACCTGCGGCTGGTGAAGACGCGGGAGGGGTACAAAGAAATCGCCGATGAGGAACCGGGGCCGCAGTTTTCGCTGCTGGCAGCGGAATTCCTGCACGATGTATTGCGGGCGCAGAACCTGGTGGTGCTCAAGACGTCGCCGGGCCATGCCAACTCGGTGGCGGTGGCGCTGGATGCGGAGAGCTGGCCGGAAGTGGTGGGCACCATTGCCGGCGACGATACGATCCTGGTGATCGCGCCCGATAATCCGACGGCGGAGAGCGTGCAGGAGAAGCTGCTGGAGCTGCTGGAACGGGGATAGGGCGGCGGCGCACCGGAGGCTGTCAAGACTGTTGAGGTGACGGTCATCTCGACTCTTCTTCTGTCGCCTCTTTTTCGCAGCGCCACAGGGGCGCGTTGCGCGGCACACCCCCCGCCCGCAAGCGGGCGTTGGCAAGCTGAAGCATGCCCCACCTCGAGTTTCAGGTTCACAGCAAGGAACTGCCTTGCGCGCAAAGAAAAGCCGGGACGGCTCCCGGCTCAGCAGCCTGGACAGGCTGCGCCACGAAAACCACCACGCTAGAATGAAGGATCGGGCGCGCCGGTCTCTATTGAATGACTGATCACAAGTTGCACGTAATGCCCCTGGGCGGGTTGGGCGAGTTCGGGATGAACATGACCGCCATCCGCTACGGGGACGACATCATTGTCATCGACTGCGGCATGATGTTCCCGGAAGCCGAGCTGCTGGGCGTCGACCTGGTGATGCCCGACCTGACGTACCTGAAGGAGAACGCGGCTCACATTCGCGCCCTGATCCTTACGCACGGCCATGAAGACCATATCGGCGCCGTGCCGTATTTCCTGACCGATATCGATGTGCCGGTTTATGGGACGCCCTTCACGCTGGCGCTGGTGGACCGGCGGCTGGAAGAGTACGAACTGGAGCAGGAACCGGTCTTCCATAAAGTCGAGCCGAAGCAGGTGGTGGAGATCGGCCCGTTCAAGATTGAGTTCATACACGTCACGCACTCGATTGTGAGCGCGGTGGCGCTGGCGATCACGACGCCGCTCGGGGTGATCATCCACACGGGGGACTTCAAGGTCGATCCCACGCCCACGGACAACCAGCTGTTCGACCTGCACACGCTGGCCGATTACGGCAAGCGCGGCGTGCTGCTGCTCCTTTCCGACTCGACCAACAGCGACCGTCCCGGCTACACCGAGAGCGAGCGGGGGGTGCGGCCGCGGATGGAGGAGATCTTCAACCGCAGCGAGCGGCGCATCGTGGTGGCGTGCTTCAGCT
>CAZZHN010000328.1:0-3336 GCA_964654065.1 uncultured Solibacteraceae bacterium | reverse complement strand
CGCAGGGCGGCGTGAGAACGTCGGTATCGGCGGCCACGGCGACGCGGCGGAACTGCCGTACGCCCTCCGAGATGGCCTTGAACACGGCGACGCGCTCGGCGCACACGGAGAGGCCGTACGTGGCGTTCTCCACGTTGCAGCCGGTGTGGATGCGGCCGTCGGAGTCTTCGATCGCCGCCCCCACCTGGAACTTCGAGTAAGGCGCGAAGGCGTGCCGGCGGGCGGCGAGCGCGGCGGCGAGGAGCGGATCGTTCATCGGATCATCCGGCGGCGGGTACGCGACCCGCCCGCCTACCATTCATCCTGGGCCAGCAGCGGCACCACGGCTCGCAGGAACTTCACCAGGGTATGGCGAACCGCCGCCCCGGTTTCGAGCACCTCTTCGTGGTCCAGCTTGCCCCCGATTTCCGCCGCCATGTTGGTGACGCATGAGACGGCGAGCACCTTCATTCCCATGTGGTTGGCGGCGATCACTTCGACCACCGTAGACATGCCCACCACGTCCGCGCCAATGGTGCGCAGGAAGCGGATCTCTGCCGGCGTTTCGTAGCTGGGGCCGTGCAAGCCGGCGTAGACGCCTTCCGGCATGAAGACGCACTGTTCCTCCGCCACGCGCTTGGCGAGGTCGCGATACCGGCGCGAGTAAGCTTCCGACATGTCGGGGAAGCGCGGGCCCAGCGAATCGTCGTTCGGGCCGCTCAGCGGGTTGGATCCCTGCAGGTTGATATGGTCCGAGATCAGCACCAGGCAGCCCTGTTCGAGCGCGCTGTTGATGCCGCCGGCGGCGTTGGTGAAGACTATCGAATTCACGCCGAACGCGTGCAGCACGCGCACCGGGAAAACCACCTGTGCCGGCGAGTATCCCTCGTACAAGTGCGCCCGCCCCGCCATGACGGCGATGGGGAGCCCGCCGAGCTTGCCGATCACCAGCTTGCCCGCATGGCCGGCGGCCGTCGAGACCGGCCAGCCAGGGATTTCGGTGTACGGTATCTCCACGCGCTCGCTCAATTCGTCAGCGAACGCTCCGAGGCCGCTGCCCAACACCACGCCGATGGCCGGGCGCAGGGCGGTGCGGCTTTCCAGCAAAGATTTGGCTTCCGCAATCATAAAATCATTCCTGCAATACAGGCCGACATGAAGTTGGCCATCGTTCCGGCCGCCACAGCGCGCAGGCCGAGGCGCGCCAGGTCCGACTTCCGGTTCGGCGCCAGCGCACCGATGCCGCCAATCTGGATGGCAATCGAGCTGAAATTGGCGAAACCGCACAGCGCATAAGTGGCGATCACGAACGACCGCGGATCCAGGCCGGCTTTCATTGGGCCGAGTTTAAGGAACGCGACGAATTCGTTGAGCACCAGTCGCGTGCCCAGCAGGTTGCCGATAGCAGACGCATCCTTCCACGGCACTCCCAGCAGGAACGCCACCGGCGCGAACACAACTCCGAAGATTTGTTCCAGTGAAGGCGGCAGCCAGTTCATCCACGATATCCCGTGAATGCCGCCGAGAATGCCGTTGACCATCGCGATCAGCGCCAGAAAGGCGATCAGCATGCCTCCGACGTTTAGGGCCAGGTGCAGCCCGTCGCCGGCGCCCTGCGCCGCCGCATCGATGATGTTGACGGCGGTCTTTTCCACTTTCAGCTCCACCTTGCCCGCCGTCACGGGGTGGCCCGTCTCCGGTACCAGGATCTTGGACAGCATGATGGTGGCGGGCGCCGTCATGATCACGGCGGTCAGCAGGTGGGTGATGGAGACGCCGGCGATCTTCACATAAGCCGCCATCACCGAGCCGGAAACGTGCGCCATGCCGCTGGCCATGACAGTAAACAGCTCGGATTCGGTGAGGCCGGCGAGGAACGGCCGGATCGTGAGCGGCGCTTCGGTCTGGCCCATGAAGATGCTCGCCGCCACGTTGAGCGATTCCGCCCCGCTGACGCCCATCACTTTCTGCATCCCGATCGCCATGCCGCGCACGATCCACTGCATGATGCCCAGGTAATACAGGATGGCGAAGAACGAGGCGATGAAGATGATAATCGGCAGCACCTGAAACGCGAAGACAACGCCGAACCCGCCGGTGCTTTTTCCCATCGGTCCGAAGACGAACTCGCTGCCGGCTTCGGTATAGCCCAGCATAGCGTTGACGCCGGCGCCGATGGCCTGGAACACCTTGCCGACATCGGTCTTCAGCACCAGGAACGCGAAGACAATCTGCAGGCCCAGGCCCCAAACCACGATGCGGAGTTTGATGGCGCGCCTGTGCTTGGAGAAAAGCCAGGCAACGCCGAGAATGGCCACCAGCCCGAGAAGACCGGTGAAGCGGCCCATTGCTAGCCGACCACCTCGAGTATCAATTCGCGCTCGTCGGGCCGTTGAGCGGAAATGCGGAATGCATCCTCCACCATCTCGGCCGCTTCCTCCACGCGGTCTTCCTTCGTGTAGTACAGCCGGCAAAGAATGCTGCCCGCTTCCACTTTTTCGCCGGCCTTGACTTCGAGGATGATGCCGACCGCGGGGTCGATGGCGTCCTCTTTCTTGTCGCGGCCGGCGCCAATCATGTTGGAGGCGACTCCGATGTCTTCGGCATCGATGGAACTGACATAACCCGCCCGTGGTGAAGCGATTTCGCGCGCACCGGTGGCGTTGGGCAGCAGCACAAAGTTATCCAGCGCCTGCGGATTGCCGCCCTGCGCTGCCACCGCCTGCTTGAACTTCTTGTAAGCCGAGCCATCCACCAGGTGGCTCTCGGCCATCAGCCGGGCCTCCTCCAGCGTGGCCGCTTTCTTGCCGAGGAAGATCATGCGCGCGGCCAGTTCCAGGCAGAGCTTGGTCAGGTCGGCGGGGCCGGCGTTCTGCAGCGTCTGCGACGCTTCCATCACCTCTAGCGCGTTGCCCACGGCGTAGCCGAGCGGCTGGCTCATGTCGGTGATCAGCGCTTGCACCTTCTTGTCCATGCGGCGGCCGATGCCCACCATGGCTTGCGCCAGGCGGCGCGCGTCGACCTGCTTCTTCATGAAGGCGCCGCTGCCCACCTTGACGTCCAAAACCAGCGCGTCCACGCCTTCGGCCAGCTTCTTCGACATGATCGAAGAAGCGATCAGCGGAACCGATTCTACCGTAGCGGTGACGTCGCGCAGCGCGTAGAGCTTGCGGTCGGCGGGCGCGAACTGGTCAGTCTGCCCGATGAAACACAGGCCCAGCTCGGCCAGCTGCTGTTGAAATTCATCGCCTGAGAGGTCGGTGCGAAAACCGGGAATCGATTCCAGCTTGTCGAGCGTGCCGCCGGTGTGCCCCAGCGCACGGCCAGACATCATCGGCACCACCACCCCCGCGGCAG
>CAZZHN010000327.1:0-3347 GCA_964654065.1 uncultured Solibacteraceae bacterium | reverse complement strand
CTGGGGGGATTCTGGGGGGACCCCGCCGTCCACGGATGGCTAAATTCGGGTAAGGATGGGTAATTCACGATTCCGGCCGCCGAGCGGGCGGACCAGCGCAACTGGCGTGTTCTGTAAGGGATACGTTGAAAAGGAAGGTAGGACTCGAACCTACAACCCTTCGGTTAACAGCCGACCCGGTTGATGGCGTTATTCCGCATTATCGTACACTATCCGACGCGCGCCCTATACCTCGGGATTGCTGGGTCTGCATGCCTAGAGATAAGCGTGCCGGATGGGTGCGGGACGTTTGACTTTCATGTTTTGACGGTCCGCCCGTCTAATTGGGCCTCACTGCCCCATTCTTGAAGCTGATCGAAGGACCTTGATCACACCAAATCCGTCCGAGAGGCCCAATAGCCCTTGGACTAACTTGTGACGGCAGAACCGTTTTATTCATCGTTCTGTATACTGCAGTCATGGCCGTGGAACCTACCCCCTGTCTGTTTTGCCCCTTGACCGTGACTGTAACGACAACGCCGCCAGAAATGGTCGGCACGACCGCTCATTTTGCCACTGAACGCACGATGACGTGCAAGCGCTGCGGGGAATATCGAGTATCGGAGCGGCTTGCATGGCTTCCGCTTGTGCCCGCCGAACTGAAGAGATATCTGTCCGCAGCCGCCCGCCAAGCATCCGATGCTGGTGCTCCAATTCTTTTGGACCAGGATAACTTCGAGGAGGCTGCGGCCCCGCGCCGCTCCGTGGCGGTCTCCCAAAAAGTCGAAAAGGTGCTTGGTTTTGTGGCACGGCGTTGTGGGCACCCCGGAACCGTAGGAAACATCGATTTCGATCTCGACTACGTTGTCGCCGACTGCGCGGACGCTGCCGAATTGAGGCAGTACGTTGAATATTTGTCATCGGATCGGCGATTGCTGAAAGTCTATTATGATGCGAACAGAAGCGAGGTGACCGGATACTCTCCAACAATCGAGGGCTGGCAGGCAATCGAACCCACCCTGCCGGTTGACGGAGAGCCGCATCGCTGTTTTGTCGCAATGTGGTTTACGGACGAATTGGACTCGGTGTATGACGGCGCGTTCTACAAGGCAATCAGAGAATGCGGCTTCCAGCCCTATCGTGTAAAGGAGGACCCGACGAATAAGGGCATCACCGACAGAATCTTGTCGGAGATACGCCGCGCAAGGTTCGTCGTCGCCGACTTTACCGGTCAACGCCAGAGCGTGTATTACGAAGCTGGATTCGCGCACGGACTTGGGCGCGAAGTGATTGGATGTTGCCGAGAGGATGAAATCGGTAGCGTGGCGTTTGACACTCGGCACCTCGGGCACGTGGTGTGGAAGGACGCTGCCGATCTAAAGGTGAAACTTGCCGATAGCATCCGGGCCAACATCATCCCAAATCGGTAGTCGCCGAACATTGGACTCCCGCCAGACGATCAAGTCGTCCCAACCTCGCTTCTGCCAAATCTCTGGCACGCCTGGCCCGAAAGCGCCGAAATAAACTCAGCTGGGTAGATTGCGGTGCCATCCCGCGCCAGACTCCGTTGGGTCGTAGAGGCTAAAAGGGTGTGGTTTCCATCCAGTGAGAAGACTTAAGCCAGTAAACATTTGCACCTTTTTACGTTTTGGTCCATACTGATTGCAAAAGGACCGTCGTGAGACGGACCGGGTATGGTGTATATCGCAATCGCAGCGCGGACCACTCCGGACGCTGAGAACTTCGAAGAAAGAAGATCCGGCATCCAGAGAAGTTCGCGGAGCCACAAGCGGGAGCGCCGCCCGCAGCGGGACCGCAGGCGCCACAGGCTGAAGAAGCCACCCCCAGAGCAGCATCCGAAAACGCCGCCTCGGAAAACGGCGGAACGAACCCAGCGCAGTCAGAGTTTTGGTGCCCCCCGGCCATCGCCCGAAGCAGGGGGACGGCGATGATTGAGCGGAGCGATCGTGCGTTTGAAGCTCCGGCGCCGCTGGCCTGCGAGGAGCGGCACTATCCGGCGGCGCACTGGGCTCGACTGTGGGGATTCAGTCCAAAGACCGTCCGCGAATGGTTCCGAGACGACTATGGCCCAGGCATCCTTCGCCAGCCAAACATCGGCCGACGATCCAAGCGCGATTACACCACGATTATGATTTCACCGAGTGCCGCAGCACGGGTTTATGCCAGGCGGTCCGCTAAGGAGCTAATCCATTGATTCGGTGACCTTTGAGGTAATGTCGACACCGTGAAGACAGACTGCGAACTCTACATATTCCGACGACATCTCAGGGCTTGCCCGTTCTTTGGGCCCGGTGGGCGAGAGGCGCGGGCTGACAAGTGCAAGTGCCCCTTCCACTTTGACGGCCTCCACAATGGTCGGCGGGAACGGGGATCATTGCGAACGAGGAACCGGCAACTTGCCGAGCGGCGCCTCGCAGAGCGAATACGAAGGCTCGAGGCCAACCTCGCTAACGGTCAGGGTACCGAAGACCCGGCTAAGCCGGCAGCAGCCCCCCTCGCGCTGTCTGAGGCAGTGAAGCGCTTCTTGAAGACCCACGGTGAGATTGGCCCTGACGGAAAGTATCGGGGCGATTCCGAGCGCGGGACCTGGAGGAAGTATCGCTGTGTCCTGCGACTTCTAACGGACTTTTGCGAAGCGGCGGGCGTTAGAGCCCTCGCAGACGTCACCACCGGCGCCTTGGAGGACTTTCGCGGGACGCGCACGATTAGCAAAGTAGCATGGAAAGGCGAACGGCAAACGCTGATCACATTTTTCGCTTTCTGCGTCGGCCGAAAGTGGATTAGCACGAATCCCGCAAAGGCGCTGAAAGCACCACGCAACCTCAAGCCGAACGAAGTCGTGCCGTATACGCTTCAGGAAGAGAGCCTAATCTTCGCGGCGTGCGACCAGATTGGGGGCGGCAAATACAACCGAAGCGGCGCGCGCTACGAGCAGCTTCGTGCGCGGGCAATAATCATGCTATTCCGCCACACCGCGCTTCGCGTGTCTGACGCCAGTACATTTCGCAAGGATGCCGTGTCCTGGGATCAGGAGATTAACACTTGGAGGGTTCTGGTGCGCACACAAAAGACCGGCGAGCCCGTGTACCTTCCGATCCCGGAGAGCCTGAAGCAACTTCTCGACGCGCTGCCGCTCCCGCGCGGCGCCGCTCAAGACTGCCCGTATTATTTCTGGAACGCCAAGAGTTCACGCCGGGCCGTGGTCGGCATCGCCGAGCGGACCCTCTCAGCCGTGTTCAAGAAGTCGGGAGTGAAGAACGCCCACGCTCATCGGTACCGCCATACGCTGGCCACCAGGCTCTTAGAGCAGGGCGCGACGATGGAGCAGGTCGCGGACATCTTGGGTA
>CAZZHN010000326.1:0-3364 GCA_964654065.1 uncultured Solibacteraceae bacterium | reverse complement strand
TGGTGCTCGCCGACACCTCCGTCTGGATCCAGCACTTCCGGCGGGGCGAACCACAGCTGGCGCGCCTTCTCGCCGAAGGACTCGTCCTCATGCATTCCTTCGTTCTGGGCGAACTGGCGTGCGAAAACCTGAAGAACCGGGCGACAATCCTGTCCGATCTACGCGCGCTGCCATCGGCCAAGCCGGCTTCCACCGCCGAGGCGCTGCGACTGATCGAAGAATCGCGGCTTTGGGGCCGCGGGCTAGGCTGGGTGGACCTGCATCTCCTCGCCTCGGCACTGCTCTCGGGTTGCGGGCTCTGGACACTCGACAAGAGGCTCTCTGCTGCGGCCGCGAAACTGGGACTGAGCTGGTGATGTGAAGGCCGCCGCGCCTGCCGATCTTCGCAGGCCGGGGGGCCTGCGCCACTTCCGCGCGAGAATGAAGTCATGCCCAGTCTCCTCCCCGCAGTTTTCTTCGGCCACGGCAACCCCATGAACGCCCTCAGCCGCAATCGCTACACGGAAGCCTGGGCGGAATTGGGCCGCACCATCCCCAAACCCAAAGCGATCCTCTCGATTTCGGCGCACTGGTTCGTGCCGCAGACAGGCGTCACCATCTCCACCGCGCCGAAGACGATTCACGATTTCGGAGGCTTCCCACGCGAGCTTTACCAGGTTCGGTATCCGGCGCCCGGCGACCCCGAGCTGGCGCAGCGCGTCCGGCAGCTGCTGGCCCCAATCCCGGTGGCGCTCGATGAAAGCTGGGGCCTGGACCACGGCACCTGGTCCGTCCTGTGCCACGCTTATCCGCAGGCCGACATCCCGGTGGTGCAACTCAGCATCGACGAAACCAGGCCGGCCAGTTTTCATTACGAAATCGGCGAGCGACTGGCGCCGCTGCGCGAAGAGGGCGTCCTCATCGCAGGCAGTGGAAACCTGGTGCATAACCTGCACGCCTATGCGTGGGGCCGGCACGACGTGCAACCGTACGACTGGGCCGTCCGCTTCGAGCAAGAGGCTCGCGACAGAATCCTCGCCGGCGAAAGCAAGGCACTGGTGCAATACGAATCGCTAGGCCGCGAAGCGCTGCTCTCCATCCCCACGCCGGACCACTACCTGCCGCTTTTGTACGTGCTGGCAACGCGCCAGCCGCAAGACGCGGCCACCTTCCCCATCGACGGAGTCGATGGCGGATCCGTCTCGATGCTGGCCGTGAAGGTGGGGTGACAGAAGTAGGACGGACCATCGCTTTCTGTGGTCTGTCATGTTTTGTGGTCTGTGACGTCTTGCGGCCTGTCATTCCCCTCCGAATGCAGCCTAGCGCCGCATCAGTCCTTCCACTCCATCGCCAGCCGTACCAGCGTCCGCACTGGCAGTCCGGTGGGGCCCTTCGGCATATCAGGCCTGGCATCGTCCAGCCAGGCGGTGCCGGCGATGTCCAGGTGCACCCACGGCGTGTCCTCGGCGAACTCCTTCAGGAAAATCGCCGCCGTGATGGCGCCGCCCCAGCGCGATCCGATGTTGGCGATGTCGGCGAAGGGGCTCTTCAGGCCTTCCTTGTAGTCGTCGTCGAGCGGCATCGGCCACATGCGCTCTCCTTCGGCCTTGGCTGCGCTCAACACCCGGTCGCGCATCGCATCGTTATTGGAAAACAGGCCCACGTGGATGTGGCCCAGCGCCACCACGATCGCCCCGGTGAGCGTCGCCGCATCAACAAGGTGAGTGCATCCCAGCCGTCGCGCGTAAGCCAGCGCGTCCGCCAGGATCAACCGCCCCTCGGCATCAGTATTCAGCACCTCGATGGTCTTGCCGGACATCGCGGTGACAATATCGCCGGGCCGCTGCGCGCGGCTGCCAGGCATGTTTTCCACGCATGGTATGAATGCCGTCACGGTCAGCGCGGGTTTCAATTGGGCGATGGCGCGCATGGCGCCGATCATGGCCGCCCCGCCGCACATGTCGTACTTCATCTTCTCCATGCCCTCGGAAGGCTTGATGGAGATGCCGCCCGTATCGAAAGTGACACCCTTGCCGACCAGCCCCAGGTGGGCCGTCGACGCGGTTTGCTGCGGCCGGTAACGGATGACGATCAGGGCCGGCGGCTCCGCGCTGCCCTGCGCCACGCCAAGCAGCGCGCCCATGCCGAGGCGTTCCAGTTCGCCGCGTTCCAGCACCTCGCACTCCAGGCCCTGCTCCTGCGCCATCTGCCGCGCCGCCGCTGCCATTTTCAGCGGGGTGAGCAAGTTGGGCGGTTCGTTCGCCATCGCGCGGGTGAAGTTCTGCGCCTCTGCCAGCACCTGCCCGCGCGCCACCGCGGCGTCCAGCCCCGCGGCGCCGCGCGGGCACACCACGGCAAATGAGTTGAGCGTCTTTTTGTCGTTGCCGGTCTTGTGGCGATCCGGTTCGAAGTCGCCCAGGATGGCGCCTTCCACCGCGGCCGACGCATATTCTCGGCTGGCGCGGCTCCCTTCCAGCAGCACGCCGGCGGACAGCACCTTCCTCTCTTTCAGGAAGCGCACCGACGCGGCCACCAGCGTGCGCAGCGCCGCGGCGTCGAAGCGCTCCGCCTTTCCGCCGCCCGCCAGCAGCACGCGCGCCGCGGATGCCCCGGACGGGCTGTGCAGCAGGGAGAATTCGCCCGCCTTGCCCGCCACTTCGCCCGATTCCACCAGCGGCGCAGCGCCGAAGCGCAATTCCTTTTCGCCCTCTAGGACCGGCACGATCAGCGCCGCGGCGGCAACCTGGCCGGCAGGATTCTGTTCCAGTGTGATTTTCATCAGCTACGATTGTGACCGAACGCCCGCGTGGCTTGCAAATCCGCGCTCCGCGTCGGCTACAATGCCTCACTATGGAAACTGATTTCTTGCAGGGACGCACCGCACTCATCACCGGCGGCAACCGCGGGCTGGGAAAGGCCATCGCGCTGGCGCTCGGGTCCGCCGGCGCACGCTTGGCGCTGGTGGCGCGCGACCGGGCTGCCCTCGATGCTGCCGCCGCTGAAATCCGCGGAGGCGGAACCGAAGGCGAAGTCGAGGTCTTCCCGGCCGACGTGACCGAGGAAGCACAGGTGCGACAGTTGGAGGCCGATGTCCTGGCGCGGTTCGGCCACGTGGACATTCTGGTGAACAACGCAGGCATCAATGTGCGCCGCACGGTGGAGGAATTCAGCCTGGACGATTGGAAGCGCGTGATCGCCACCAACCTGACCAGCGCCTTCCTGCTGTGCCGGTCTTTCGTGCCCGGCATGAAGGGCCGCGGCTATGGGCGTATTCTCAACCTGACTTCGATCATGAGCCACGTGTCCCTTCCCGGCCGCGCGGCGTATTCCGCCAGCAAAACCGGCCTGCTCGGACTCACCCGGGCCCTGGCCCTGGAATTGGCCG
>CAZZHN010000325.1:0-3388 GCA_964654065.1 uncultured Solibacteraceae bacterium | reverse complement strand
CATCATAACGTGGCAGAATGGATGGCTGAGATGAAAACCTGTTTACGAATTCTGGCGGTGACGGCGGTTGCCTGCCTGGCGGCGGCGGCGCAGACGCCGGGCGCCTCCAAGGACGAGGGGAAAACGCGCGGCGAAACGGCGGCCGCACAAGCGCCGGTCGTCTTCCGCGGGATTCTGATCGACGCAGGGTGCCTCGACTTCTCCCGCTACAACCTGGGCCTCTCACCGCAGGCTCTCCCTGCCCCGGCCAAAGAGGCGGACGCCAAGGCGGGCGCCGGCGTCACGGCCTCGGGGATTACGGTGGATGCGCACACGATGGATGCAGAGCGGGCGGACGCGATGCCGCACCAGGTCGCGGACCTGGTGAGCCGGCAATCCGATCCCACCTGCGCCGTCAAGGGCAGCACGCGGGCCTATGCTCTTCTGACGCCCGACGGGCACGTGGCCGATCTTGACGAGGGTGGCAACACGTTCGCCGACATGGCCGTCAAGGCCGACTCGCAGGGCAGGGCGATGCTCGCCGGGCAGGGGCCCGGCTTCAAGCCGATGGTCGCCGTGACCGGGCATGTGCAAGGCTCCCGGATTGCGGCCAGCGCAGTGAAGATCACCGCGCAATAGCCGCCATGGCGCGCCTGGCGGGTCGATCCGCCGAACGGCGCCGCGGCAGGATTGAGCCACCGGCCGAGGCTTAGAGCGCCGTGCTTTCGAGGCGCAGCAAAGCCGGCCGGCGGCAAAGACCGCAGGCGCTACGGCGGGCTAACGGGAGCGCAGGACGCCAAAACGGAAGCTGGACCCGCGGACTCTGAGGCGCGAATCTACCACGGCCACGGCCTGAAAACCGGGAGCCGACGGCGTGCCGAAGCGCAGGTCGAATAACTCCACCAGCTTGCCGCCGTCCAGGGCAGGCGCTGGGGAAACCCGCCACAGCGGGAATTGGTTGAATTGCAGGAATTCCCGGAAGGCGGGCGTGCGCGCCGCTATGTCGAGCGCGGGGTCGGCCTCCGGTTTGTAGAAAATCAGGGCGTGGGTGGGATCGAAGTCCTCCGTTATATCCAAGTCGGCGACGGCAAAGAATTCGGGCGTCTCCACCAGGCCGCGCCAGCGGAGCGGGTTGAATGCGTCGGGCAGCGCGGCCACGCGCACGGGCGTCTCTCCCTGGTAAACGCGCGCTTCGAGCATGGCCACGGCGCGGGTGTGCAGCACCAGGCGGCCGCAATCCAGAATCATGACAGCGGCCAGCGCGAACCAGGCGGCGCCGCGGCCGTGGTGCAGCGGCTTCCCTCCCCCGGAGGCGATCTCGGAGCCGACCAGTCGCGCCAGCGACGGCCCCGCCAGCGCGGCAGCGGCAATCGCCCAGATCCACGGATCCAGGACGGCGGTCGAATCCAGGCGCAGCCAGCGGCCGGAGAAAGGCAGCAGCAGACGCACGCCGTAGATATTGGTCCAGTCGAGCAGCAGGTGGACGGCCACGCCAAGCATCGCGGCCGCCATGGCCCCGGGCCAATAGACAGGCTTCCTCCCCGCGAGCCGCACCAGCGCCACCGACAGTAGTGCCATCAGCGGCAGGGCGACCAGGGCGTGGGTGAGATGCCGGTGGTAATGCAGGTAGGCAAGGGGGCCCGCGACGGCCGAGACGACATCGAGATCGGGCGCGTTCGACGCCACCAGCAGAATCGCCGTCGCGCGCGGCGTCCACCGCCTGGCGCCGGCCCGCGCCAGAAACAGGCCGATGGCGGTGTGGGTAAGGTTGTCCATGGCGGGCGGAGTTCCTATTGTAAAGAAGATCGGTCCCGCGAGCAGGGCTTTCGCGGGCGCGGCCCTCCATCCTCACCGCTTACGCGCCGCGGAGGATGTGCCGCGTCACGAACCCCGAACCAGCCCGCGCACGGCACCGCCGGCTTCCTGATACACTGCGAATTCCGGGGATTATCGAGTGCAAAAATACGTGTTTCTACTGGCCGCAGGCCTGGCCTTGACGGCCTGCAAGCAGCAAGCGGCGCGGCCGGCGATGGCCGGAATGCCACCCACGCCGGTCTCGGTGGCCAAAGTGTCGCAGGAATCCGTGCCTACCGAGCTTCAGGTGGTGGGAACGGTGGAAGCCTCCGCCATCGTGCAGGTCAAATCAGAAGTGGCGGGCGAGTTGATGGCGGTGCATTTCGCCGAAGGGCAGAACGTGGCCAAGGGCGATCTGCTGATTGAAATCGATCCGCGGCCCTACGACGACGCGCTACGGCAGGCGCTGGCGGCGGTGGAACGAGACAAAGCGCAGGTCGTGCAGGCCGAGGCCACGCTGGAGCGCGACAAAGCCACGGCGAGCTTCGCCCAAAGCGACGCTCAGCGGCAGGCGGAACTCAACAAGGGCGGGCTGACGTCTCACTCGGTTTATGACCAGGCGCGCTCCAGCGCGGATGCGGCCAAAGCCTCGGCGCGCGCCACCGAAGCGTCTATCGACACGGCGAAGGCAGCCCTCGAAGCCGACCAGGCCGCGGTGGCGATCGCGCGGCTCAACCTGGTCTACTGCCAGATTCGCGCGCCCCTTTCCGGCCGCACCGGCAACCTGCTGGTGCATTCCGGCAACCTGGTGAAGGTGAACGATGTGGCGCTGGTGGTGATTCACCAGGTTTCGCCCATCTTCGTCGATTTCGCGGCGCCGGAGCAGTACCTGGGGGCGATCCGCCGGCTCGCCGGCGAAGGCCGCAAGCTGGCCGTGCGCGTCGAGTCGCAGGACGATCCCGGCCGCGCCGCCAATGGCTACCTGGCGGTGATCGACAACATGGTGGACGCCGCGACCGGCACGATTCACCTGAAGGCTACCTTTGAAAATACCGACCGCATGTTGTGGCCGGGCCAGTTCGTCACCGCTACGCTGACATTGGACACTATCCAGAACGCGGTCGTAGCGCCGGCAGAAGCCGTGCAAAACGGCCAGCAGGGATCCTTTGTATACGCCGTAAAGGCGGACAACCACGTGGAAATTCGCCCCGTGACCACAGGGCGCACCTGGGGCGCCAAGGTGGTGATTACCAGCGGCCTGCGTCCGGGTGAGACGGTGGTGACCGACGGACAGCTGCGCATCTTCCCGGGCGCACAGATTGTACCGGTGGATGCAGCCAAGCTGGGAACGGGGCCGCTGTGAACCTCTCGCGCATATTTATCGATCGCCCGATCATGACGGCGCTGCTCTGCTTCGCTATCCTGCTATTCGGGACGGTGGCGTTCCGCGCGCTGCCGGTGGCAGCACTGCCCAGCGTCGACTACCCGACCATCCAGGTGAACGCGGCTTTACCCGGCGCCAGCCCGGAGACGATGGCGTCTTCGGTGGCCACGCCGCTGGAACGCGAGTTCTCCACCATCGCCGGCATTCAATCGATGAACTCGGTGAATTCGC
>CAZZHN010000324.1:0-3435 GCA_964654065.1 uncultured Solibacteraceae bacterium | reverse complement strand
GGGAAGGGGCCGGCGCTGGTGCACGGGCATGTCATCCGGCCGTACTCGCACTCGCTCTCCGACGACGAGCGCCTTTACAGGGCTGCCGCTGAGCGCGCCGCTGAGGCAGAGCGCGACCCTGTCCTTCTATTCCCGAAGTATTTGATTGACGAGGGCGTGATTGACCGCCACATGCTGCAGCGCATCACGCACGAAATTGACCAGGAAGTCCACGACGCCACGCACCAGGCATTGCTCGACGAACCTCCTGCGCCGGCAACCGCTCTGACGCATCTTTATTCGGACCAGGTCGATCCCACCGCGGACACATTCCTGGCGCCGGCGTATTTCAGCGGGGCGCCCATGACCATGGTGGATCTGCTGAATGCGACGCTGCATGAGGAGATGCGCCGTAACCCGCAGATGGTGGTCTTCGGCGAGGATGTGGCCGATTGCAGCCGCGAAGCTTCTTTGAGCGAAGTGAAGGGCAAGGGCGGCGTCTTCAAGGTCACCGCCGGCCTGCAGCGGGAATTCGGCTCGCGGCGCGCGTTCAACAGCCCGCTGGCGGAGGCCGCCATCGTCGGCCGTGCCATCGGCATGGCGACGCGCGGCCTGAAACCAGTGGTCGAGATCCAGTTTTTCGACTACATCTGGCCCGCCATGATGCAGCTTCGCGAGGAAATGGCCACCCTGCGATGGCGGTCCCACAATGCGTTCGCCTGCCCCGCGGTGATCCGCGTGGCGATCGGCGGCTATCTCAACGGTGGATCCGTCTACCATAGCCAGTGCGGCGAGGTCGCGTTCACCCATATTCCCGGGCTACGGGTGGTGATGCCATCGTGCGCCATCGACGCTTGCGGTCTGCTGCGCACGGCGATGCGCTGCGATGACCCCGTGCTGTTTCTCGAGCACAAGAAACTCTATCGCGAGCCGTACAACCGCTCACCGCACCCCGGAGCCGAGTTCACAATTCCGTTCGGCCGCGCCCGCCTGGTGAAGCCGGGGCATAGCCTCACCGTGGTGACGTACGGAGCGCTGGTGCAGAAGGCGCTGCTGGCGGCTGCCCACATCGAGCGGCACGAACCATCCCTCAGCATCGAAATCCTCGACCTGCGGACTCTGGCCCCGTACGATTGGGAAGCGATTCGCGCTTCCGTGGAAAAGACCAGCCGGGTGATTGTGGCGCATGAAGACTGCTTGTCTTGGGGCTATGGAGCCGAATTGGCGGCCCGCATCGCCGACGAGCTCTTCGACCGGCTCGATGCTCCCGTCCGCCGCGTGGGCGCGCTCGATACCTGGGTGGGTTACCACCCGCAACTGGAAAACGCCACCCTGCCGCAAACGGAAACGCTGATCGCGGAGATCGAGCGGCTGCTCGGTTACTAAGGCCCGTCAGGAAGATCACCCGCTCCATCGCCGGCCTGCGAAGCCGTGCCGGATTATCCGTTGGCCGTTCCAGCTTGACGACAGCCTTCCGTCTGGTGTATAGATACAACTGTATGTACAAATCATACAGTTGGACGGACGCGCAATGAATGCGGGGTTCCTGACGGTCGATCCCAACGATCGGCGTCCGGCCTACCAGCAGATCGCGGTCGGCGTGAAAGAGTTGATCGCGCGCGGCGAGCTGACCGAAGGCATGGCCTTGCCTTCCGTGCGACAGATGGCGGGCGACCTCGGCGTCAACTTCAATACGGTGGCGACTGCTTACCGCGAGTTGCAGGAGGAAGGGCTGATAGCGGTCAAGCCAGGGTCGGGCGCCGTGGTGACGTCACGAACCGCGGCAGGCAAGCCAGAGGGACTGACCAGGCCCCTGCGAACCGCTCTGGTGAACCTGATTTTGTCAGGCATGCCACGGGCCCAGATCCGCAGCCTGGTGGCGGATCAACTCCGGGATCTTGGGGTTGCGGGTAAAGGAGACTGGAGATGATTTCGTTTGCGATCCCCTATGCCGTAACCTGGGCGGTCAGACTCTTCGGCGTGCGCCACGTGCTGCGCGCACCGCGGTTCTACGGCCCGGATTGGTGCTGCGACTGCCGCGTCGCGCCCGGCTTCTACGAGAACGAAGGGCGTGCGCTGATGCGATCACTGCAGGCCAGGGTCTTAATGCCGTTGGTCGTGGAGGCCGCTCTGGGGATGTTGTTGTGGAGCCAGGGTCGCTTCCTCGCCGCAGGCGCGATGGAGGCTTCGGCCGCAGCCGCCGCCTATCTCTTTCACCTCTCGCTGCTGCGCGGTGTCGCCTGGCGGGCGTGGCGATACGCGGTTCCAGTCCCAGACCCAGTGTCTTCGTTAGCCGTTTCGCTGCGGCAGCGGAAGATCGCGGATTATCAGCGGCCCTGGCTGGAATGGACCCTTCGCGGCGCGGTCGGCGTCGTGCTGGTGCTGCTGGGCGTGGCGCTCGCCAGGCCGGATGCGGGTGAAAACGTTGCGCGACTGGTGGGCTTACCCGGCGTCACCCTCTATGCTGTGCTGGGGCTCATGCTGGCGAAACATGCCGCAGCGGCCTGGAGGGTCTTCGGCACTCCCGCCGTGAGCCCCGAGCAGTTCATGGAGGTGCAGGACGCGGCGCGACGCCACTTGGCACTCGTGTGCGACTACCTGAGGGCGGTCGTGCTGACACCGCTACTTTGCTGGGTGGCTCTGCAAGGGTTTCCCGGGCTCCGCGCAGCGCGCCTGTACTTGCTGGTCGGCCCGCTCGCCGCAGTTGCGTTGGTGGGGTTGGCGCCGCTAGTGCAGAGCGAACGCCAGTTGGTGAAGCTCGGTCGCAACCTCCGCACGCCGCTCGACCGTTACCGTCCCGTCGCGGCGACGCCGCCCGAGGGCAGTTTCTACCTGGTTGGCCGGCTATGTTTTCGGCCGGGCGAAACGGCGATGCTCATGCGAGGCCCCGGTGGGCTCGCTCTCAACGGCAGCTCGTTGAGAACGCGGGCATGGCTGGTTTACGGGGCCGGCTGGATCGTGATTGGTGTGGCGATGGTAGCCTGGAAGTGAATTGCGATGGCGGCGCCGGTTAACCAACCATGACAGCCGGCGTCCTTTTAACAAGGCCGCAAGTTATGGAGCATTTATGAACCACATACTCGGGAAAAGAACAGCCCTCGTTTTGGCCAGTCTCCTCCTTCGGTCGGCGGCCGCGTTCGGCCAAACGCCGGCTGCCGCGACGCCGGATGCAAAACCGGCGGAAACGGCGCCAACGCCCGCGGCCGTCAAACCGCCGGCCGGCGGTTGGGCATTCGAGGTAGCCACCATTCGCCCGGCCAAGATGCCGTCCCAGACCGACCTAATGAACGGCAAAATGCACGTCGGTATGAAGACCGACGCGGCGCGTGTGGACATTGGCTTCATGTCTCTCAACGACCTGATCTGCGCTGCTTACAAGGTCAAGTCGTACCAGGTCTCGGGGCCGGACTGGATGGGCGCCATGAACGAGAGATTCGACGTGCTGGCCAAGATGCC
>CAZZHN010000323.1:0-3455 GCA_964654065.1 uncultured Solibacteraceae bacterium | reverse complement strand
CGTTGGTGGCCGCCTGCACCGAGGTGTAGCCCACTTCGCGCGCATAGCGCACCGCGTCCAGGAAGAAAGGCGAGATGGTCGGCTCGCCGCCCGAAAACTGCACCGACATCTGGCGCTTCGGCTTAATGGTTACGGCGTTATCGAGCAGGGTCTTGATATCTTCCCAGCTCAACTCGTGCACGAAACCGACCTGGTTGGCATCCATGAAACACGGATCGCACATCATGTTGCAGCGGTTGGTCAGATCGATGGTGAGCACGGAGCCGCGGCCGTGGGTGATGGTGCTGGTGCCATGCTTGTGCAGGGTGGAATCGTTGTGCGCTCGGATGTCGCGGCCCGGAAAAACCTGCTCGATGTGCCGGTAGAAGTCCGTATCGATCGCCATCACGTCCTCGAAGTGGCCGTGGATGGCGCAGTCCTTCACCATCAGGACTTTGCCGTCGCGCTCCAGGATTTTCGCCTTGATCTCTCCAGGGCGCTGGTTATAGAGGATGTCCAAAGGGGTTTCGCCGTCCAGGATCCGCTGCCGGATCTCGGGGACACAGCGGGGGCACAAAGAATCGGTTTCGCGCGGCCAGCCGAGGGGTGGTTTCACCTTCTCCCAGCTCTTGAGGAGCGGCTTGTCCGACCACTTTGGCGTGAATCCCGGATTCTGATGAATCTGATTCAGCTTGTCGAAGACCGTCCACGCCGCGTTGGCGGCTACCGTCAGGACTTTTTCGGCATACTTGACCGGCTTGTGCATCGTTAGTTCACTCCTCTGGTGGCCTTGACGTCCTCAGTTTTCAGGCTCTGAGCGCCTAACAAAATATAACTCGTGCTTGTGCCCATTATAGGCAAAGGAGTTAACCTCTCCTACCGGTTGGCATTAAAGCGTTGAAATTATTGGTTGTACGGCACAGAACGGGGTTGAACGGAGCGATTCCGTCCCTCTTCGAGGCTGGGCCTAGCCGTATGAAAGAGAACGGTTTACAGCTTAGGATGCGCGCTTGACCACAAGGTCGGCGCCCCAACTCCCGTCCTCGGTTCCGAACTGAAAGTGAATTTCGTCGCCCTGCAGCTTGCCCTTGTACACCAGTTTGTAGGTTGTGCCCTGGTAATCGGTGTTAATCCAGAAGGTGACGGTGTCGCCATCGAGCTTGCCCTCTTTGATGTCGCTGGGAGAACTGGGCATGCCTTCGATGGTCCCGGAAACGTCGGCGCCCTTGGCGGCCAGATGCAGCACCACCGGTACGCTGTTGCCGTCAAAATCGAATGCCCCTTTCCAGTCGCCGTCCACACCGGCAGGCCATGCCAGGGCAGCCACGAACAGGAACAAAACGGTCAAGACGAATGCGCGTTTCATATCAGACACTCCCGTGAAGATATTGTATCAGCGGCGCCGGTTTCCGGGGCGGCTCAGTTTTTCGTTTTGGCGGACTTCTGCGTTTCGACGTAAGCCGCCACATTTCCCTTGTCGATCAAGGTGACGCCGGTGTCGACGAATGTCGGCAGGGGCGAAAACGAATCTCGTGCAAAGTCGACTGACAGCGAAGCCGGCGGGTGGTGGTGCAGTTCGTCCAGCATCTTGATGCTGAGGAACGCCATGGTGAAGGGCTTCTGGCCGAGCGTCGCGGTGATGACACCGCTTTGAATGCCGTCGATGGTGCGCTGGTCGGCGTCCATGCCCATCACCAGCTTGCCGGTCACCTGTTTGCGCGTGAGCACGTCGGCGACCTCGGGCGCGGCGATCGAAACCAGGCAGACAAACGCGTCCACTGGTTCCTTCTTGTCTACCACCTGCATGGTGCGGTCGAAGATCACGCCCGGATCACCCTTGGCGTCGACGATTTCGGTGATGTGGATGCCGGGATGCTCCGCGAATATGTCGCGATATCCCTGCAGCCGCTCCTTCAGATTGGGCTGTTCGGGGAACGTGAAGATCAGGACGTTGCCTTTGCCGCCCAGATGGCTGGCGACCAGGCGCCCACCCATCAGCCCTGCCTTGTAATTGTCGGTGCCGATGAAGAACAGGCGTTTGCTGTCGGGGGCATCCGAATCCATGGTGATGACCGGAATGCCCTGCGCAACGGCAGCGTCGATGTCGTCTTTCAGGGCCGTCGGATCGCTGGCGGAAATCGCAATACCGGTGGGCTTCTTGCTCAGCAGGGCGCGGAACTGCTCATGCTCTCCCTTTGGGTCCAACGCGTCCGGTCCCACCGCTTCGGCGACCACGCCCAGCTGTTTTGCCGCCTGACTGACGCCGGAGGCCGCCTCCTGCCAGTACTCCACCTTGGTGAGGGCGCTCACCAGGTAATACTTTTCGTCGGCACTGTGCGGCGACCCGCCGCAGCCGGCCAAAGATGCCAGCGTCGCCGCTGGCAGGAACCAAATGCAACGTGGCATGGCTGCCTCCTGAATGCGGAGTATAACGTGCTGCCCGGCCCAAAGAAAAGCGGCCCGCCGCGTATTTGCAGGAGTATATGTTTCTAGTCCGCCGCCGTATCGCTGACCAGCGCACGGATTTCGCCGCTCTCCAGCTCCTGCCCGGACCCGGCGAAAGTGGCGCGCACGTAGGCCAGGGCGACGGCCTTGCCGAACGCCGGCGAGAAAATGGAGGAGGTGATTTCGCCCGCGTCGGCGCCACCGGCGGTGAGCCTGGAGCCTGCCGGCACGGGCGCTGCAGAGTCGAGGCGCAGGCGGACCAGCTTGCGGTTTACGTGGCCCTGGGCGCGAATGCGCTCCACAATCTCCTGGCCGAGGTAGCATCCCTTGCTGAAACTGATGGCGTGCATCTGGCCGGTCTCCTGCGGTAGCGAGGTATCGCGGATGTCCTCGCCATAGCGCGGCCGTCCATTTTCCAGGCGGACGACGCGGGCTTCTTCCCCGGTGGCCGGCTGGGCGCCTGCCTCTGCCAGCCTGCGGACGATTTCGTCCTCCCGGCCTGCGGCGGCATAGATGCGAAAACCGGGCTGGCCAGTCAGGCTGAGGCGGGCAACCGTGACCTCATTGTCGTTCCCGCCTTCACCCCAGGCCAGGTGCTGATAGTCGTCTGCGGGAGCCGCGCCGCCGGCTTTCTGCAGCACCGCAGCCGATTCCGGGCCTTCCAGTGCAATGGAGCAGGTCGAGGCGGTGACATCTTCCAGCTCCACCTGGTCGGCCACGATGTAGCGGCGGATGTGCTGCACGATTTTCTCGCGCAGCTCCGGCTCGGTGTCGAGGAGCATGTGGTCGTCGAAGGCCAGCAGGGTCAAGTCCGCCTGAATGCGGCCTTGCGGGCTGAGCAGAAACGCGTAGCAGCCGGAGCCGGCGGCGAGCTTCTTGATCTCGTTCGAGGTCAGGTTATGCAGCAGCCGCGCGCGGTCACGGCCGCGGACCTCGATCCGCCCGCGGTCGCTCAGATTCAGGTAAGCGGCGCCCTGCCGCAACGCTTCATAACCCAGGTTCATATTTCACGTCCAAAACCAACCGGACCC
>CAZZHN010000322.1:0-3472 GCA_964654065.1 uncultured Solibacteraceae bacterium | reverse complement strand
ACAGAATCGTCAGCTCGAAGGTGATGATGATGAACGAAGGCCAACTGTTGAGCGGCCGCCCGGCGATGTTGATCGGAAAATAAATCACCGCGATCCAATATTGCAGAAAGAAACCAGACAGCCCGCCGATGATGCCGCCCGCCAGCACAATCAGCGGCAGCTTGTTCCGGTGCAGGTGCAGCGCATCGGTCAATTCCTCGATGGGAAACGGCGAGTAGGCATCCAGCTTGCGGTACCCCTTGGCGCGCGCCGCGTGCGTCGCGCTCACCAGGGCCGAAGGGTTATCGAACTCGGCCATGACTCCGTAGACGCCGTGGTCGCTCAACTCTTCGCCTCCTTCCGCACCTTCGCCTCCGGCAGCATACCCCGCACTTCAAAAATGGAGATCATCGGCAGTGCCCGCACAAACAGGAAGAACAGGAACAGGAACAGTCCGATGGTGCCCAGATAGGTGGCCCAATCCCAGCGCGTGCCCCGGAAGATCGCCCACGACGAAGGTACAAAATCCTGTGCCAGGCTGCTGACGATGATCATGTACCGCTCCAGCCACATGCCGGCCAGCACGATGATCGACGAAATGAACAGCAGCGTCGGGCTGCTCCGCACCCGCTTGAACCAGAGGATCTGCAGCAAAAAGATGTTGCAGGCCACCAGGCACCAGTATTGAAACGCGTACGGCCCGGTCATGCGGTGCCAGAACGCGGCCTGCTCGTAGGTGTTCCCTCCGTACCAGGCCGCGAACAACTCCAGCAGGTACGCATAGGCCACAATCCAGCCGGTGCCCAGCATGATCTTCCCGCAGTTGTCGAGGTGCTTGTCGGTGATCAGGCCCTGCAGCCCGTACACCGAGCGCAGCGGGATGGCCAGCGCCAGCACCATGGCGAAGCCGGAGTAAATGGCGCCCGCCACGAAGTAAGGCGGGAAGAAGGTGCTGTGCCAGCCGGGCACGATGGCGATGGTGAAGTCGAAGCTCACTACCGTGTGCACCGAAAGCACCAGCGGCGTCGCCAGGCCCGCCAGTAACAGGGACGCGGTCTCGAAAATGCTCCAGTGGCGGGCCGAACCGCGCCACCCCATCGCCATGATGGCGTAAATCGCGCGGCCGATCGGGTTCTTGGTGCGGTCGCGCAGCGTTCCCAGGTCGGGCATCAGGCCGACGTACCAGAACAGCAGCGACACCGTCGCATAGGTCGAAACCGCGAACACGTCCCACACCAGCGGGCTGCGGAACTGCGGCTCGATCGACATCGTGTTCGGATACGGCAGCATCCAGTAGAACAGCCACGGCCGGCCCATGTGGAGCAGCGGAAACATTCCCGCGCAGGCCACCGCAAACAGCGTCATCGCCTCCGCGAACCGGTTGATCGAGTTGCGCCACCGCTGGTTCAGCAGCAGCAGGATGGCCGAAATCAGCGTGCCCGCGTGCCCGATTCCGATCCACCAGACGAAATTGGTGATGGCGAATCCCCACATCACCGGTGTGCGGATGCCCCAGATGCCCGTCCCCTTGGCCATCAGCACGGTCACCGCCAGCAGGAAAAGCATCAGCAGCGACCCGCCCAGGCCGAAGGCCGCAAACCAGAACACCGGCGTATGCCGGGTCAGCACTACGCTGGCAATCTGGTCGGTGATGGTGCCGAATGTGTACCCCGGTGCAATGATCTCGCCCGGCGCCGGCTTTTCGACTACGATCTGTTGGTCGTCTGCCATCGCGATGCCTAGTCCTCAATCTCCGGGTTGGGGTTGCGCAGCGACGCCAGGTAGGTGGTTCGCGGTCGCGTGTTCAGGTCCGCCAGCATACCGTAATTCCGCTGCTGCGCTTTCATCTTCGATACCCGGCTGGCCGGGTCGTTGATGTCGCCGAAGATGATCGCCTCGGTCGGGCAGGTCGCCTGGCAGGCGGTCTGGATCTCGCCGTCCATCACCTTGCGGTTCTGTTTTTCGGCGTCGATCTTGGCCGCGTTGATCCGCTGCACGCAGTATGTGCACTTCTCCATCACGCCCCGGCTGCGCACCGTCACGTCCGGGTTGCGCTGCAGCTTGAGGCTGGGAGTGTCGAAATCCGTAAACAGGTAAAAGTTGAACCGCCGCACTTTGTAGGGGCAGTTGTTGGAGCAATACCGCGTCCCCACGCAGCGGTTGTACACCATGTCGTTCAGCCCTTCCGCGCTGTGCGTGGTCGCCTGCACCGGACAGACCAGCTCGCAGGGGGCGTTTTCGCACTGCTGGCAGGGCACCGGCTGGTTGTACACCGCCGGCGCGCTCACCGGCCCGCTGTAATAGGAGTCCACCCGCAGCCAGTGCATGGCACGCCCGCGCCGCACCTGGTCTTTGCCCACCACCGCGATATTGTTTTCCGCCTGGCAAGCCACCACGCACGCGCTGCATCCCGTGCAGGAGCTCAAATCGATGGCCATCCCCCAGGCGTGGCCGGGGTAGCTCCATCCCGGATAGATGGTCAGCGAAGCCGGCGGATCGTCCGCGCCCTCGTGGACCGACGCCGGGTTCTTCAGGTATTCCGCGATGTCGCCTGCGCGCAGAATATGCCGCTTCGGATCGAGCGCGTGCTCGTTCTGCGTGGTGGCCAGCAGATAGGATCCGGCAATCTTCTTCGCCGCGAGGCCCGTATCGTGCCACAGCGCTTTACCGGTGCGCAGGCCGAACGGATTAAAGCCGGCGCCCGTTCCCGCCTGGCCCGCCTTGGTGCGGCCGTATCCCAGGTGAACCGTGATGCAGCTATCCGCGTGCCCCGGTTGCGCCCACACCGGCGCGCGCAAAGTGCGGCCCTGGTAAGTCAGCTCCACCATCGGTACGCCATCGAACCCGACCTGCAGCGATTCTTTGAGCACGCCCAGCTGGCTGGCCGTCGCCGGGCTCATGATGGCCGCGTTGTCCCAGGTGATCTTGGTGATCGGCTTCGGTAGTTCCTGCAGCCAGCCCAGGTTGGCGAAGCGCCCGTCGTAAATCGTGGGGTCGGGACGGAAGACGATCTCGAACTTGCCTTCCAGACCGCTCGCGTGAGCCGGCCCGGACAAGGCCGCGACGCTGGCCCCTGGCGTCTTGGTGGGCAGCGCCGAACCGGCGATCACTCCATCGTGCACCGCGCGCCGCCACCACGCCTCAAAATCGGCGCCCTTGTGCTGCGCCGCCCAGTAGTCCTTGACGATCGCGTACCCGCCCAGCTCCGGCGCGTCAGTGAACATCTGTAGCACCTGGTACGCCGACCGGCCGTCGTAGAGCGGCTGGATGAGGGGCTGCTGAATGCTGACCGTGCCGTCAAAGGCGCGCGCGTCGCCCCAGCTTTCCAGGTAGTGCGCTTCCGGCAGGCGCCACTGGCAGATCTCCGAGGTTTCATCCTCGTAGAGGCTCAAGTGCACGCGCACGCGGGCTTTCTGAAAGCGGTCCGCCAGCCCAAGCTCCACCGGCGCGTTGAACACCGGGTTCCCGCCCAGAATCAGCAGCAGGTCCACCG
>CAZZHN010000321.1:0-3492 GCA_964654065.1 uncultured Solibacteraceae bacterium | reverse complement strand
CGCAGATTGAACTTCTTCATCTTGTAGCGCAGGGTGTCGCGAGTGACGCGCAGCAGCCGCGCCGCCTGGGTTTGGTTGCCGTTGGTTTTCTCCAGCGCGCGGGCCAGCAGGTTGCGCTCGTTATCTTCCAGCGACAGGCCGTCGCTCACCGGCTCCGCTGCGGGCGCTGCCGGCAGCGCCATTCCCGGCTCGGAATGCGCTACGCTGATGGGCAAGCTCGGGGCCGTGATCAGCGCCGATTCTTCCAGGATCATGGCCCGCTCGACCGCATTGCGCAATTCGCGCACGTTGCCGGGCCAGTCATGGGCGAGCAGTAGTTTCGCGGCGGGCTCGCTCACCCCCTCGATACTGCGCTTGAATTTGCGGTTGTAGTGGTCGATAAAAAAGCGCGCCAGCGGCAGAATATCGTCCAGCCTCTCGCGTAGCGGCGGGATGGAAATCTGGATGACGTTGAGACGGAAGTAAAGGTCCTGCCGGAAAGCGCCCTCTTTGACGGCCTCACGCAGGTTCTTGTTGGTGGCGGCCACAACCCGCAAGTCCAGGTTGATGTCCTTCAGCCCGCCCAACCGCCGGAAGGTCTGCTCCTCCAGCACCCGCAGCAATTTCGCTTGCAGCATCAGCGGGATCTCGCCGATCTCATCCAGGAACAGAGTGCCCTTGTCGGCCAGTTCGAAGATGCCGCGTTTCTGCTGCCGCGCGTCGGTAAATGCCCCTTTTTCGTAGCCGAACAATTCGCTCTCGAGCAGCGAGTCCGGAATCGCCGCGCAGTTGATGGCGATGAAAGGTTCCGCCTGGCGCAGGCTTTGATAGTGGAGTGTCTTGGCGATCAGGTCCTTGCCGGTTCCGTTCTCTCCGTCCAGCAGGATCGTCGTGGCTTCGCTGGCCGCCACCCGGCGGACAAAATTCACCACCTCGCGCATCGGTCCCGATTCGGCGATCACCTCGCGGCGCTGCGGCGCTGCTGCCTCGGTGATGTCCTTAATGGTAGCCACCACCCCGGCAAGCTGCGCTTGGTCGTCGAACATCTGCGTGGTATGCATCACCACCAGGCGTTCCATGCCGTTATCGGTGTGCAGGCGTACCGTGCAGGAAGGAGCATTGGGGGCCTGGTTCAAACCCACCAGCACCCCGCAGCCCGGCTCACAAACGGTGCACTTGAAAATCTCCTGGCAGTGCTTGCCGAGCATTTCGTCCGCGGAGATGCCGAACAGCTTCTCTGCCGCGCGGTTAACGCCGGTGACCCGGAACTCCGGGTCATAGAGGACCAGAGCATCCGAAAGCTGGTCGAAGACCGACTCCAGGACGCCGACCCTCTGCCACGCAGGTGTAATCTTGGACATTAACGTACGAATTGACATCAAGTATAGCAACCTGTTGGGGCACTACGCCCAACGTTCCGCCCGGCAGACGGGGGAATTGCCCCGCCCGCCGCCGTCGCTTGGTCGCTAAGACCATCGGAAAACAGGGATTTCGCCGTGGCGATGCAATTGCAAACTTGCCTTCTGGAGGCATGATGTCCCATTTGAAAGTCATAGTGCCCGCTGCCATCCTGCTGGGCGGTTTTCTGGTTTCCACGACGGCGTCGTTCGGTAAGCCGGATTACACCAAGGCCACCAAGAAGCAATGCGTATTCTGCCATGCGAAGGTGTCCGCGGATAAAGACGAAATGAATAAAAACCTGACCGCTGCCGGCAAATACTATCACGAGCACAAGAGCCTCGACGGTTTTCAGGAAAAGAAGTAACCCGTGGCGGGTGGAGGCGTGGAGTCCGCCGTGTTGCACACTGTTCAACTCGCGCTCGCCGACGGTGCTTACGCCGCCGCCCTTCGCGAAGCACTGTGCCGCAGTTGCGCGTGGCGCGTTGAATCGGTCGCCGCACCGGATCCCTCGGCGGATTGCGTTCTGGTGCTCGATGAGGCCGCCTTCGAGAATCTGCTCCTCCCCCTGTCTCGCCCCGAGCGGATCGTGCTGATTACACGGCGGGATCCGCAGTTGCTGGCCCAGGCCTGGGATGCGGGCCTGGTTTCGGTGGTTTCCGCGCAGGACCCCATGAACACCGTGCTGCTGGCCGTCATGGCAGCCGCGCTGCGGGTCGTAAACCCCAGCAAAGCCGAGGTTTCGGGTGGAATTTGCCCCAGCACCGAATCGGGCGGTGCGCCAATAGCCCCACATCAACGCCTTTCCGGCGCCAAGCGTTGCAAATCTCAATAACTTAGCCCAGCCCCGCTGTGGGCTTTTGCGTGCACTGCTCAGTGTGTCCGCGAGGGAACCGTCTCGCATGTCACGCGTTCAGATAGAATGGGGTTCTAAACTCTGGAATCAGGCTGGCGGAGACTCCAGCAGCATGAGTGCCATCATACCGGCATATAACAATTCGGGTGCGCTGTCAGCCGCGCGCCCCATCTTCATCAATTCCATAACGCAGACAACGAGGAGATATTCATGAGTCCCTACGCTCCGTTTGTAGTGCTTTGGGCCGCGCTGGCCCTGGCCGTTCTTGGCCTGATTGTATACCGCAAAATCGTGGCGTCCGGCGAGGATGACATGATTCACGTGAGCGATGCCGCCGGTTCCTCCGTAGCGTCGCAGCAGGCGAGCGTCGCTCAGAAGCTCGATCAGATCGACAAGTGGGGCAAGACGCTGACCGTGGTCGTAGTGCTGTACGGTATTGCTCTCGCCGGGGTCTACGTGTATCAGACCTGGGTATCGAGAGGTTGAGGTTGCATGAGGCGGGCAATCCCACCAGCTGCTATCAAGCTTGGAATTGCCTTGCTGGCTTTTGGGTTTTGGGCCGCTGGCGAGTGCCTGGCGGCGGCCGATGCGCGCGGGCTGGACTGCGCTGGCTGCCATGACCAGGCGCAGAAGCTGGCCAAGAGCGCTCACGCAGGCTTGACATGCGATACGTGTCACGATTCACACGATCAGTATCCCCACAAGGCGGGCATTCCCAAGCCGCAGTGCGGTAACTGCCACGCCGACCAGGCGGGCGATTACGAAAGCGGCGTCCACGGCCAGGCGCGTAAGCACGGCAACGAGTCTGCCCCGGATTGCAGCCTTTGCCACGGCAGCGCGCATGAACTGCTGCCCCCCCGTTCACAGGCCTTCCGCACCGCCGTGCCCGACACCTGCGGCATGTGCCACCCTTCGGTGGTCGAGCAGTATCGCGCCAGCGTTCACGGCCAGGCCCTGGCCAAAGGCATCACGCAGGCTCCCCTCTGCACCGATTGTCATGGCGAGCATAAAATCTTCAAGCCCAGCAACGCAGCTTCGCCGGTGAACGCGGCGAACATCCGCGAGACGTGCGGCAGCTGCCACGGCGACGTCCGGCTGAGCCGCAAGTTTGGCATGCCGGCGGACCGCCTGGTCAGCTTCGATGCTTCCTACCACGGGCTGGCCGCCAAGGAAGGCGTGCAGACCGTCGCCAACTGCGCGAGCTGCCACGGCGTCCACAATATCCTGGCCTCTTCCGACCCGAATTCCACCATCAACCC
>CAZZHN010000320.1:0-3503 GCA_964654065.1 uncultured Solibacteraceae bacterium | reverse complement strand
GCCGTCTTCGCCGATCACCTGGATCTTGGCGAGGTTGTGGCGGCGGCCGGCTTCGAAATCGTTGGGGTCGTGCGCCGGAGTCACTTTCACCACCCCGGTGCCGAATTCCGGATCGGCCAGCTCGTCCAGGATCACCGGAATCTCGCGTCCCATCAGCGGCAGGTCGACAGTCCGGCCGTGCAGCTCGCGGTAGCGTTCGTCTTTCGGGTTAATCGCCACCGCCGTGTCGCCCAGCATGGTTTCGGGCCGCGTGGTGGCCACCGTCACAAAGCGCCCGGGTAGCCCGTGCACCGGGTAGCGCAGGTGCCACATGTGGCCCTGCACATCGGAATGTGCCACTTCCAGATCGGAAATCGCCGTGCGGCAGCGCGGGCACCAGTTCACCATGTATTCGCCGCGATAAATGAGGCCCTTTTCGTAGAGCCGCACGAAGACTTCGCGCACCGCGCGCGACAGCCCTGGATCCAGCGTGAACCGCTCGCGCGACCAGTCGCAGCTGGCGCCCATGCGGATCATCTGCCGCTTGATGGTGTCGCCGTACTCGGCCTTCCATTCCCAAACCCGCTGCTCGAAAGCCTCGCGGCCCAGGGTCTGGCGGCGTATGCCCTCCTCGGCCAGTTTGCGCTCCACCACCATTTGGGTCGCGATGCCGGCATGGTCTGTGCCGGGCAGCCATAGCGTGTTCTCGCCGAGCATCCGGTGCCAGCGGATGGTCACGTCAATTTCGGTGTGCTCCAGCATGTGGCCGATGTGCAGCGATCCGGTCACGTTGGGCGGCGGAATGACGAGGGAAAACGAGCGCGCGGCGGACCGAGCGGCAGCGCGAAAGATGCCGGAATCGATCCACCACTGCGCCCAATGCGGCTCGAACCGCTGGGGCTCGTACACCTTTTCAATTTGCATGGGAATCTACCAATATAACGCGCTTGGTGGGCCGGACCATCGTCGTTTGTGGTCTGTCAATGTTTCGGCAAAGCGCGAATACCTGACAGACGACGAAAGGCGATCGTCTGTCCTACTGTCAGAATATGGCGAAGCAGAACAGCTGGTTGGATCCGCCGGCCAGGAATGCATATTCGCCCGGATCCAGGCCGTCGTAAGGCTCAATCTTGGACAGCGTGCCCTGCAGTTTCGTTACTTCCACGCGGATCGCTTCGCTATTCTTCTGGGTGCTGAACTCGCGGTGGCCGTTCTTCGACTCCAGCCGGAACAACTGCAGGCTCTCGGGGTTGATTTTGGAGCTGTCGAAGAGCAGGATGGGCGCGGCCAGCGGCGTTTTCACCGGCGAGTTGGCGCCTTCGATCGTGTACAGCGTGTCGTCTTTTTTCTTCTGTGCCTGCGCCTGCACCGCCTCTGTGGGCAGCAGGGTCTCGGCGTGTTTCAGGTAGGGCAGGTCCGGTTTCGGCGGCTTGGGACCGTCGTACTTCTGCGCCGTGGCCGCACACGCCGCGACGACAATCGACAGCAGCACCCTCAGCCTCATAGCCTGTGTAACATTTTAGCCCCTGTCGCCATGGTGGGGCACGCTTTAGCTTGCCCGCGTTCCGGTCGAGCATGCTGTAGAGGCTCCTGAGAAGTAGGACAGACCATCGTCTTTCGTGGTCTGTCGATGCTTTCACCAAGAAGGGCACGAGCGGTGAAAGACGACGCAAACCGATCGTCCGTCCTACCTTTGGAAAGCAATGCTGCCGGCCTAGCTGTCCAGCCGGTATCGCGATCCGGCCAGCCGGTAGAGCGGCCGCCACACCAGGCGGTTGACGCACACTACCAGCGTCGCCATCACGACGGTCGAGAGCAGCAGCAGTTCGCTGTTTCCGGAATCGGTGGCCGAGCTGATCTGCGCGCCCAGACCCAAGGTGGTCATCGTTTTGCCCTGGAAGTGAAAGTATTCGGCCAGGATGGTGGCATTCCAGGCGCCTCCCGACGCGGTCACCAGCCCCGTCACCAGGTAGGGAAAAATGCCGGGCAGGATCAGCGTCCGCCATCGCTGCCAGCGCGTAAAGCGAAAAACGGACGCCGCCTCGCGCAACTCCGTCGGAATTGCCATGGCGCCGGCGATCACATTGAACAGGATGTACCACTGCGTACCCAGCAGCATGAGGACAATGGAGCCCACGCCTAGCCCGCCGCCCAGCCGCACCAGGCCCAACAACACCACCGGGAATAGAGCGGTGGCGGGCACCGAGGCCGCGATCTGCGCCAGAGGCTGCGCAATCTTCGCCAGGCGCGGATTGGAGCCGATCGCAACCCCCGCTGGAATCGCCCACAGCGACGCGGTCACCAGGGCCGCCGCCACCCGTCCGAAACTCGCTCCGGCCGCTTCCAGAGTCACCGCCAGTTCAGCGCTTTGAAGGCCCTTCAGCAGCAGCGCGGCTTTGACCAGCAGGTAGGGCACGGCGATCGCGAGAGCCAGCAGCACGGCACCGGCAGCCACTCTCCCGCGGTGCCTCGCGCGCACGACCGGCGCCGGCGTCTCTCGGGACGGGCTGGTGGTCAGCCGTTCCCAAACCGGCTCGAAGGCGCGCTTCTGCAGCCAGCGCGAGACATCCGAGTTGCGCAGCAGGTGCAGAATCGGCGAAGTGACCTCCGCCGAGCTTTCCACCTGCTCGACCTTGAATTTTTCCGACCACGCAATCGCAGGCCGCCAGATCAGCTGGTCGATCAACACGATCACCGTGACCATCGCGGTGAGGCCCCAAACGATGGCGGCCGTATCGCCGGTGCTGGCAGCCGTCTGCAGGTACGAGCCAAGGCCCGGTAGGCGGAAATCATGGTGCCTCAGTTCGAACATCTCGCACACCATGAGGAAGAACCAGCCGCCGGCCACGGAGACGATCGAGTTCCATACCAGGCCGATAGTGCCGGACGGCAGTTCGAGTTCCACAAAGCGCTGCATGGCACTGAAACGGTTGATGGCGGCTGCCTCGCGCAACTCGCGCGGTATGGATTTGAGCGAGGAATAAAAGCTAAACGCCATGTTCCAAACCTGGCCGGTGAAGATCAGCACGATCGAACCCAGCTCCACGCCCAGCTGCCGCGTCGGGAAAAGAGCCACCATGGAGAGCATCACGCCCGGCAGAAAGCTCAGCACCGGGATCGACTGGAGAATATCCAGCACCGCGATCATCACCATCTCCGCCCGGCGGTTGTTGGCCGCGATGTAACCGTAGCCGACCGCAAACACCAGGCTCAGCAGGTAGGCAACCGCCATCCGCACAAGCGAGTAGAACGCATAAACAGGCAGCGCCGCGGGCGATCGCGAAATGTGCGTGTGCGTCGTGGCCACGCCCATCCAGTACCGCACCGTGGCCAGCACCGCATACATGCCGGCCAGGATCGCTGCGAATACCAGCAGGTCTACCAGAACGGACCAGTTGCGCTCGCGAATAAGCGAACGCGCCAGCTGCGGAAACGCCATCAGCGGCCGCCGACCTCGTCGCCGGCGGGTTGCGGCGTTTCCTCGGGAATGAAGAAGCGGCCGGAGGAATCGCGGTCGAACAGCT
>CAZZHN010000319.1:0-3533 GCA_964654065.1 uncultured Solibacteraceae bacterium | reverse complement strand
AGATGATTGCGTCGTCCACCTCGCGGTTCGATATCGCGCGCTTCGGCGCCGAGGTGTTCCGTCCCAGCCCCCGCCAGTCTGACCTGATGATCGTCGCCGGCACGGTGACGCTCAAGATGGGGCCGGTGCTGAAGCGTATCTGGGACCAGATGCCAGAGCCCAAGTGGTGCATTTCGATGGGCGCCTGTTCCAGCGTGGGCGGCCCGTTCAACACGTACGCGGTCCTGCAGGGCGTGGACAAGATCGTTCCCGTGGACGTCTATGTCACGGGTTGCCCGCCGCGTCCCGAGAACCTGTTTTACGCGTTGTTGAAGCTGCAGGACAAGATCGACCACATGACGACGCTCGTCAAGCGCCCCACCGATGTGCGGCTGGACGAATCGATGCTCGCTGACTTCCAGCGGCAGGTCCGCATCGCGCAGATTTCCAATCCCGCGTAAGACAAGGCCCCTATCGCGTCTCTTCCTCGCCGGTGTGCGTTTCCCCGAAGGATTCATCCTCAGCGGCCGGCGGCCAGCCGATCATCACCAGGAGCACGTCCAGCACGAACAGGCCGACCGCGATGTCGTTGAAGAGGACCGCCTGGGGTATGTCCGGCCAGAGTTGGTTGGCCGCCCAGAAAACGAACGCGGCCGCCAGCAGGATCGCCTTCAGCCATTCCCGAGACGACGGCCGGTGCGCGCTTTGATAGACCAGGTAAGCGATGGCAATCATCGCCAGTGGAAATGCGCCGAGCACGTCGTGAGATCTGGCAGGAAAGCGTTGCGGGAAGGCGTGCCACAAAAGGAGAGCGCCCACGCCGCCGAGCGCGAGCAGGCCGAGGGCTACTGACGCGGCGCGATGAGCACGATCGAGGCGAGTACGCATAAATCAGTCCAGTGTGGATTCCGGGTCAGCGACCCGCTGGCCGCGCGGGAACCCATTACCTTTGCAGGAAGTCCTCCCGGTGGATGACGAATTCCGGATAAGCGCCCGCGCCGAGTTCGTGCAGGTCGAGGCCCTGGCGTTCGGCCTCGGGCGGAACGCGTTGCGGGGTCAGCCGGTCGAGGAGCCAGTTGAGACCGTAAACCACGGGCAGCACGAAACCCAGCAGCGTGGCAACGCCGGCGATTTGCGCAATCGGCTGCGCCGGAACGCCGGAACGGGCGAACAAGCCCAGCGCCAGCACGCCCCAAATGCCGCCCACCGCGTGCACGGAAATCGAGCCGGTGGGGTCGTCGATTTCGGCGTGGATATCCAGCCACTCGACAGTAAATACGACCAGCGCGCCGGCCACCAGGCCAACCAGCGCCGCTACGCCGGGAGTCACGAAGAGGCATCCGGCGCTGGATGCCGCCAGTCCGCCAATCCACCCGTTGGCGCATAGGGAAGCATCGGGCCGGCCGAATCGGGCGCGCGTGATGGCGGCCGCGGCCAGACACGCCATCGCCGCGGAAAGAGTCGTGTTCAATTCCACCAGCACCAGAGCGCCCACCGGGGCGCCGCCGAAGAGCAGCGCACCCGCGCCATTCAGCCCCAGCCATCCCGCCCAGGCCAGAAAACAGGCGAACAACACCAGCACCGCGTTGTGCCCGGGAATGGCGGCGGGGAGTCCTCCCTCGCTCGAATACTTGCCGCGGCGCGGCCCCAGAATCCAGGCGATGGCAAGCGCCGAGAGGCCGCCCATCGCCTGCACCGGACCTCCGCCGGCAGCATCGAGGTAGCCGATCTGCGCCAGCCAGCCGCCGCCCCACACCCAGTGCGCGAATAGCGGATAGATCAGGCCGGCCAGCAGTGCCGTGGAAGCCGACGCGGCGCCCAGCCGCCACCGGTCCAGACCGGCGCCGAGTGGGATCAGCGCCGCCAGAGCGACGCTGAACATCTGCAACCAGAGGATGAGAGAGGCGGGAGAGCCGTCGATCGGCAGTCCGCGCAAGAACAGCGGCTGGGCCGCGATCCAATTCCATTGCCGGCCTGCGGCGCTGATCGTATGCGCGGGTCCGCCGGCGAAGCCCTGAACGGCGAAGCCGCAAACGAAGTAGGCCGCCGCCGCGGCCGATACTGCGCAAAGCGTAGCCAGCATGGAGTGCGACGCGCTGCGCGATCTCCCGAGCCCGGTATTGACGAGAGCGATGCCGGCGATCGCCAGCGGAATCAGCAGCAGACATGCCACTACCATCACGGTGGTGGTTGTTTCCATGAGCGCCGGCGCTGCCGGACTCATCGTTTGGCCTCGCGATTCGAGACGTGAGTGCGGCCCGCCAGGCCGAGGCCCAGCATCTCAATTGCGACGCCGGCCGCAACAAATGCGGCGCGCGGCGTTGTGGCTCCTAACAATGCGAAGGCCGCCAATACAATGGCCCAGCCTGAAACCAGCAACAGAAATCCTGCAAGGCGCATAGAACGCAACTGGTTACAGCATAACTGATTGGCGGATGTGCTTGCGGTATAAGCGGAGGCTAAATTTTGGAATCTCAGCGATAGAAATTATCTATTCGCTTCTGGCATCAAAAAGTCGTAAAAATGTACATTCACTAAAGTACAAGCTTGCCCAGTGTTCGCAGGCTTGGACTATTCCAGCTCCGCTCGCTGGTCCAATTCAAGAAAACGAAAGGATCATGATGCGATACCACGGAGCAAGAATTCTTGTCGCAACATGCCTGATCGCTGGAGCTGCAGCCGCGCAGACAGGCACGCCGTCAGACACGCAGACGCCGACAACACCGCAAGACGGACAATCAGCCGCTGCACCGGCTGCTACCGCTCAGGCCGCGCCCGCCGCCGCGCCGGCTGCGCCTGCCGCTCCCAATCCCTATCACCAGATGGGACTCGACTTCTCCTTCCTTTTCGACGGCTACGTCGACGGCAATGTCAATGACCCGGCTTCCGGCCTCAATGGATTGCGCAATTTCGACTACCGTTCTGACACCGTGCACCTCAACATGGGCAAGGTGACCATCGACCGCGCTGGGGCAATTGGGTTCCACCTCGACGTGGGGTTCGGTGAAATGTTCTCCGGCACGCACGCCGCCGACCAGGCGCCGGAAGCGCTCAAGTATTTCGAGCAGGCGTATGTCGATTTCAAGCCAAAGTCGTGGAAGGGCGTGGAGGTCGACGTGGGCGAATTCCTCACCTCCGCCGGCGCTGAGGTCGAGGACGTTAACGGAAACTGGAATTATTCGCGATCGCTGCTGTACGCGCTGGCCATTCCGTATTATCATTTTGGAATCCGCACTTCGTTCCCCGTCGGCACGCACTTCACGGTAGGAGTGCAGGTTGTGAACGGCTGGAACAATGTTTACGCGAGCGGCCAGGGCAAGTTGTTCGGTTTGAATGGCGCGTACGCTTGGAAAAAGGTCACCTGGACCAACGTCTGGTACGGCGGTCCGGAGCGGGACAAGAACAGCCCAGGGATGCGGAATGTGTTCGACTCGGTGGTGCAGGTGAATCCCAACGACAATCTCAGTCTCTACGTCAATCTCGACTAGGGTCTGATCTTTATAGTTGTAGTGTGTACTGCTGTGTGTACTTGGTTTGTGGTATGAGGTATCATT
>CAZZHN010000318.1:0-3539 GCA_964654065.1 uncultured Solibacteraceae bacterium | reverse complement strand
GGTTTTGGCGGCGTGAAGGAGCATCGGACATCTCAGCCGGAAGGATTTTCAGCGCTACATCGCGTGCCAGCCGCGTATCGCGCGCCCTGTACACCTCGCCCATGCCGCCCGAGCCCACGAGTGCGAGGATTTCATAGGGTCCGAGGCGAGTTCCGCTGGAAAGAGGCATCGGGATCAAATGGATTGTACTCTACTCCCAGATCGGTTCGACGTTCAAGCTGCAGAAACATTGACATCAGCCGGGCTGATTGTCGTCCACTCGAAATGGTTAAGTGGCTCGGCGGCATCCTGGTTCTTTGGCTCGCTCCTGACCACGACGTTCTGCGCAATAGATCCTCCCTGGCCGCGAAGTGGCAGCGCAATCCGCTCCCTCTTAAACTTCGCCCTGCCGACAGCCCACTCCCCAGTACGCCGTCAGCGAGGATCTGACCACTGGCAGCCTGTCAACTTCCGGATGCGCCGTCACTCGGGACTTGGGCCCTTTCGGCTGCCGCACATGGCACTTCGACGAGCCGGCGACTTCTCGCTCATGGCGGATTCTCACAAGCTACCGGCCATGTGCTCAATTTGACTGCCCGTGACCGGTACCATATGATCGGTCAGGGTCCCGCTCGCATGCCCGACTCGATCGTTTCGCACTACCGCATAGTGGAACAACTCGGGGGCGGCGGCATGGGTGTGGTCTACAAGGCCGAGGACACGCGGCTCAGCCGCTTCGTCGCCTTGAAGTTTCTGCCCGAAGATCTCGCAGGCAATCTGGGCGTCCTGGAGCGTTTCCGCCGTGAGGCGCGGGCGGCATCGGCCCTGAACCATCCCAACATCTGCACGCTTTACGATATCGGCGAGGACCACGGCCGCACGTACATGGTGATGGAATTCCTGGATGGGCTCACGCTGAGGCATAAGATCGCCGGCCGTCCAGTTGAAACCGAAGCCCTCCTTACCCTCGCCATGGAGATTGCCGATGCTCTGGATGCAGCTCACGCCGAAGGCATCGTGCATCGCGATATCAAGCCGGCTAACATCTTCGTGACGCGGCGCGGCCGCGCCAAGGTTCTGGATTTCGGGCTGGCGAAAGTTGCTATTAAAGCAGCTTCGGTCAACGAACAGGATGCCACCATGACGGCCGGCCCCGATCCCGATCACCTCACCAGTCCGGGAGTCATGCTCGGCACCATCGCGTATATGTCGCCGGAGCAGGTGAGCGCCCTGGAACTGGACGCACGCACCGACCTGTTTTCCTTCGGGTCCGTGCTGTACGAGATGGCCACCGGCAGGATGCCGTTTACCGGCTCCAGCTCGGGAGTGGTCTGTGGCGCGATTCTTCATCAAGAGCCTGTGCCGCCGTCCGCGGTGAATCCGCAAATCGCTCCGGGAATCGAGGTGGTCATCCGCAAAGCGCTGGAGAAAGACCGCACTCTGCGATATCAGAGCGCCGCCGACATGCGGGCGGACTTGCAGCGGCTGCAGCGCGAGATGCAGAGCGGGCGCGTTGCCGTGAGTTCCGGCGCATCCACGCCGGCTGTGAAAGAGGCGGTCGCGAAAGAGACGGCAGTCCCGCGGAAGAAGCGCTGGCCCGCGGTCGCCGCCTCGGTGCTGGTGCTTGGCGCGCTGGCAGCGGCGGGACTGTACTACCGGTCAAAGCAAGCCAGGCCGCTGACGGACGAAGACACCATCGTGATTGCGGACTTCGCCAACAGCACCAGCGATGCCGTGTTCGACGATACGCTCAAAACTGCCCTCACCGTCGCCCTGAATCAATCCCCTTTCCTCAACGTGTTGGCGGACAGCAAAGTTGCCGCGACCCTAAGACTGATGACTCGCCCCGCAGGCACACAGTTGACCCAGGATGTTGCGCGGGAGGTTTGCGAGCGTGCCGGGAGTAGGGCGTATATTTCCGGATCGATCGCCAGCCTGGGGACCGAGTACGTTCTCGTTCTTAAGGCCGTGAATTGCCAGACGGGCGACACGCTCGCCCAGGAACAGGTAACGGCACAGGCCAAGGAGAAGGTATTGAACACTCTCGGCGAGGCTGCGTCCAAACTGCGTCGTCAATTGGGCGAGTCTCTGGCGACCGTGCAGAAGTTCGATGTGCCGCTCTCTCAGGCCACCACGTCTTCGCTGGAGGCCCTGAAGGCATACAGCCTCGCGCTCAAGCTCCGCTCAGAAAAGGGCAACGACGCGGCTCTGCCATACGCCCAACGCGCCATCCAACTGGATCCGACCTTCGCAAGCGGATACTTGTCCGTCGGAAAGGACTACTACGGGGTGGGACAAATAGGGCGGGCCGCGGAGTACCTGACCAAGGCCTTCCAGTTGCGCGAACACTCCAGCGAACGCGAGAAATTGGAGATCGACGCCAGCTACTACCACGTCGTGACGGGCGGACTTGAAAAGGCGGCACAAAGCTATGAGGAAATGTTTGCAAGTTACCCTCAGGTCGCAGCCAGAACCGGTGGCTTAGGAATCGTCTACAGCTTGCAGGGGCAATTTGCGAGAGCACTGGAGGCATACAAGAAGATCGAGCCTTCGGTAACACGCTATGGGAACCTAGGCAATACGCTACTCGGTTTGCAGCACCTGGACGAGGCCGGCCGGACCCTCCGCGAAGGACAAGCACAAAAGTTCGACAACGAGGGGGTTCACAGCGCCCTCTATGCTCTGGCCTTCCTCGCCGCCGACTCAGCGGCCATAGTGGAGGAGCAGCAATGGTTCGCGTCCAAACCGGACTTTGAAAATCTCGGGCTTTCCCTGGCGTCCGACACGGAAGCCTTCGCCGGGCGGCTGCACAAGGCACGGGAATTGACCAGTCGGTCCGTGGACTCCGCCATACGCGCGGACAGCAAGGAGGTCGGCGCCATATGGAGGGAGAACGCCGCCCTGCGCGAGGGGGCCTTCGGCAATTCCACAGAAGCGCGGCAGGCGGCAGAGGCGGGATGGAAGCTCTATCCGGACAGCCCCGGGGTCGCCGTGGAAGCCGCATTGGCGTTCGCCATGGCCGGCGACTCGGCCAGGGCCGAACCAATGGCCGCCGACATCAACAAGCTCCATCCGCTTGACACCCAGATTCAATCGCTGTGGCTACCCGCGATCCGGGCGCAACTGGCGCTGAATCGTAGGAGCTCGTCCGCGGCCATTACGGACCTGCAGCCGGCCTTGCCGCCGATTGAGTATGGCCAGGTTCAGTTCGTCGCCAATTTTTCTTGTCTCTATCCAACATACATTCGAGGCCAGGCCACCCTCGCGGCGGGAGGCGGCGCCGCCGCTGCGGTCGAGTTTCAGAAAATCCTGGACCACAGCGGTCTGGTCTGGAACTGCTGGACCGGCGCTCTCGCCCATCTGGGGCTCGCGCGCGCCAATGCGTTACAGGCGAAGAGCGCGCACGGCGCCGAAAGCGATGCCGCCCGGGTCCGCGCGCTGGCGGCCTACAAAGACTTCCTGACCCTCTGGAAAGACGCCGACCCCGATATCCCCATTCTGAAGGAAGCCAAGGCAGAATACGCCAGGCTGCAGTGAGTCATTAGAATCGTGCGGTGAAA
>CAZZHN010000317.1:0-3546 GCA_964654065.1 uncultured Solibacteraceae bacterium | reverse complement strand
CGGAGCGTTGGGCTTCATGTCGAAGGTGTCGAGCTGCGAGGGCCCGCCGATGAGCATCAGCAGAATGCAGTTGACGTCCGAATCGCTGGTCGCTCCCAGCGCCCGCAGCCCGAACCAATCCGTAAGCGTTAACCCCAGCGCAGCCAGCGACCCGGCGTGAAGGAAGTCGCGTCGTTTCAGCCCGTCGCAGAACTCGACCGGGCGATCCGCATCCAGACGAAACATTCCACCCTCCTGGCGTACTCGATTCTATCACTTGCGGGAGACACACATGGCGCTCGACCGCCAGGAATGACAGCCGTCCGAGGTACGGCGATGCCTCAACGTCCTGTCTTCTGCAGCACTCCGTGCGCCTTCAGAATCTCTTTAGTCTCCTCGACCGGTAGCGCCTCTACGGTGTGCCCATTTCCCGTCATGGTCACGGCTTTGAACAGCGAGTTGTAGATCGCCTCCTCGGTGGCGTCGATCGCAGCTACAAACAGCGGCGACATGGCGTCGTTGGCGACCAGCCGCGCAGGATTGCGGGCAGTGGAAAAGGCGATGGCGTAGTCCCCGCTGCCGTTTGATCCATCCGCACCGGTGCGGGCCAGGCCGAACATGGTACGGGCCGCCATCCGCCGCAGGTTGCGCGCGTCCACCGGCGCATCGGTCGCCAATACGATGATGATGCTACCCTTCCCCTCATTCGCACCGGCTCGCTTCTTCAGCTCCCGGCCCACCGGAATACCGGCGATCATGAGGTCCCCGCCGAAGTTCGTCTGCACCAGCACGCCAACGAAGTAATCCCCGGCTTTGCGCGACGCCGTGCCGATACCGCCCTTCCATCCGAAGGCGACCGTCCCCGTGCCGGCTCCCACGGCGCCTTCCTCCACCGGCCCACCTTTCGCGCTATGGATCGCGGCGAACACTTCGTCATGTCCCACGTGCCGTCCGCGGATATCATTCAACAGGTACCCGTCATTCGTCTCGGCGACCAGCGGGTTGATGGAGCGCACCGCCTCATTGCCCGGCAGCGCCAGCATGTAATCCAGCAGCGCATCGGCGGCGCGCGGGACGTCGAGTGTCGACGTCAACAAAATCGGCGTCTCGATCTCGCCCAGCTCGTTGACCTGCGTGGAGCCCGCCAGCTTCCCAAAGCCGTTCCCTACGAACACCGCACCTGGAACCTTGTCCCGAAACAGGTTTCCCGAATGCGGCAGCACCGCCGTGACGCCAGTTCGGATCGTTTCGCCGCGAATCAGCGTGGTGTGGCCGACCAGAACCCCCGCCACGTCGGTAATTGCGTTCCAGGGTCCGGTAGGCAGGGTGCCAGTGACGATCCCCAGATCCCGTGCGCGCGGGCGCGTCTGCCCGCCCGCCAGGCCCGCCAGCAAGCCAAGTGAACAAACCAGGGCAGCCCGTATGGGTCCACTTTAACAGCAGCGCGGCCGGGACGAGGTTGGTTGGATTCTGTCTATAGACCGAACTCTGATAGACTCAACAAAATCGCTATGACCCGTTGGCGCATGCTCTTACTGTTCTTGGCCGGGTTGCCCGCGGGGCTGCCCCTTGCGGGCCAGACCGCCCAAAACCCGCTGCCGAATTCGGAGCTGAAAGAGCCGGAGGGGAAACAGGTCCGGTTCCGATTCCACACGCTGCCTACGAGCGTCCAGATCTACAACTGCCGGCAAACCGGTCAGGCCTTCGCCTGGGTGTCGGATCCGGACGCGATCCTGATGAACGACGAGAAGACTGTGATGGTCCACCATTACAAGGGCCCGGTTTGGGAGGCTACAGACGGCAGTTTGGTGCGTGGCGATGGCCCGCAGGCAAAACACTATCTGCCGAAGAATCAGGATGCGATCCATTGGCTGGAATTGCCGGCCAAGGACGCGGCGGGACAATTTGGAACTGTGTCGTTGATTCGCCGCATCGAGACAACCGGCGGACTGCTTCCTGCCGGCAAAACGTGCGATGCGCTACACGTCGGCGATCAGGAACGGGTCGGCTACAGCGCGACATATCTGTTCTACGCAGCCAGGCCGTGAGCCGTCCGCTAAACCCAGGCGCGGCCAGGCTCTTTCACCGGAATTTCCATTTTGGACTTCCGCGTCCCATTCACTGTAAGCAGCATCTCCATTTTGGCGTCCTGGGTAGTGAGTCTCCGCCCGGCGGATCCCGCTGGTTCTCGGAACATCGTCAACTGGAACGCCGTATCACTTTTTGGGGCGGTCCGGGCCTCTGGAGACAAGAATGGATACCTTGCTGCAAGACATTCGCTACGGCCTGCGGATGGTCGGCAAATCGCCAGGCTTTGCGGCGATTGCGATTCTCACGCTTGCGCTCGGCATCGGCGCGAATACAGCTCTCTTTTCTGTGGTGAATGGTGTGCTGCTCAATTCGCTCCCCTACCGGCAGCCGGATCGCCTGGTTGCCATCTATGCGAAGACCAAGGACTTTTCGTACGGTTCCATCGCCTATCCTAACTTTCTCGACTGGGTTCGCAATCAACGCTCGTTTTCCTCTATGGCGGCCTTTCGCGAGGACAATTACAATCTGACGGGCACGGGCGAGCCCGAGCGCGTAAAAGTTGAAATGGTTTCCGCGGATTTCTTCTCCGTGCTCGGCGTGAACCCAGTCGCGGGACGCATGGGCCGCTGCCGTAATTCGCGAAGAGTCGGTTCGAGTACTTAGGCGAGCTTTTCTGGAGCGTCCGGATATCGGCTCCGTTAGTAAAGAAGATGTCCAGCTTGCCGTCGTTGTTGTAGTCGAAGATGGCGACGCCGCCGGCCATCGTCTAAGGCGCGTGGCGCTCGGGCGTCTCACAACTCTCCAGCCTGAAATCGATTGGCGTAGGTGAATCGGATCAGGCTCTCGGCGGCGGGATGCGCCGCAACCAGCCACAACGCGCCTGCCGCCAGCGTTAACAGGGCTGCTGCGAGTCTCTGGGAACTTGCCATAGACCTGGCGCGACGAACCTCGCAGGCTCGACCACGACTCCATCCGGCGCGAATTTCTTCGACCTCCAGGGTCAGGTTGCTAAAGCCTGGACCGCCTTAAGCTTCGATTCTACGCTTCGCGCCACTGAAACAGTAGCCGGATCTGTCATAGTTGCTGCTGGGTTCGGGCAGAGTCCTGCGAGGAGGAGCGGGATAAATGATCCAAAGAACAGACAATCGCGTACCGTAGCCGTTCCACCGCGCTCGGCGGCATCGCTAACAAGGTTAAAAGAATGGCTGGACACCGCGGTCGATCCAGACCCGGACGCCTATCTTCGCGCGCTTTGTTGCCTTATCCGAACCCGGCAAACCGCACACGATGATTTCGTGAGGGCTCGAGTCTCAATCTGACCGACGGCGACCACCAGACACCTCCCGACGGCAAAGCACACGTGTGGGACTGTGGTTGCAGCGGATCCTGCCACAAGCTGGATCGCCGCTAGCCCTCGCCTCCGCAATCATGATATGGTCAGGGGCGTATCTCCTAGTCGAATACTAGACTCTGGAGCCAACAGGAGGAAGTAATGGCGAACGAACCCGAGCGGCAGACCGCGCTGAGCGATGCGGC
>CAZZHN010000316.1:0-3588 GCA_964654065.1 uncultured Solibacteraceae bacterium | reverse complement strand
GCACCACTTCAGAATCTCCTCGCCCGCGTGACGCGCCTTCTCCTTTTCGCCGGGCACACGCGCATTAAAGAGAATGATCGGATGCAGGTTGCCGTCGCCGGCGTGAAAGATGTTGCTGATGGTGAGGCCCTGTTCGCGAGCCACCCAGGCGATGAACTGGATGGTAGCCGCGATGCGCGTGCGCGGCACCACGCCGTCCTGCACATAGTAGCTGGGACTCACGCGGCCCACGGCGCCAAACGCGTTCTTGCGGCCCTTCCAGAGCAACTCACGCTCTTCCGGCGTGCGCGCCACGCGGAATTCGATGGCGCCACACGATCGGCAGACGGCGCGCACCTGTTCCACCTGGGTCTCGACGGCCTCGCGCATCCCTTCCAGCTCGATCAGCAAAACGGCGGCGGCATCCAGCGGATAACCGGCATGCGTCGCCTCCTCCGCCATGCGGAGCATCACCCCATCCAGCATTTCGAGAGCGACCGGAGTGATGGCCTGCGCTGTGATTTCGGCCACCGTGCGCCCCGCGTCTTCACTGTTCGAATAAATTGCCAGCGCGGTCTTCACCATCTCCGGCTTGCGCATCAACCGCAAGGTGGCCCTCGTTACCAGGGCCATCGTGCCTTCCGAGCCGGTGAGCAGGCCGGTCAAGTCATAGCCCGGCAGATCCGCCAGGCCCCCTGTGTCGACCACGGTCCCATCCACCAGCACCAGTTCCAGGCCGAGCACATGGTTGGTGGTAACGCCGTAAGCCAGCGTGTGAGGACCGCCGGCGTTTTCGGCCACATTGCCGCCCACCGTGCAGGCGCGCTGGCTGGAAGGGTCGGGGGCGTAGAAATAGCCGTCTCGTTCCACGGCCGCGGTGACATCCAGGTTGACGACTCCCGGTTCCACCACGGCGCGCTCGTTGGCCGGATCCAATTCGCGGATGCAATTCAAGCGGGCAAAGGCTATCATCATTCCGCCCTGGCGCGCGATGGCGCCGCCGGAGAGGCCGGTTCCCGCGCCGCGACCGACAACGGGCAGGCCAAATTCGCTAGCGATCCGGACCAGCGCGCTGACTTCCGCCGTGGTGCGCGGGAAAACCACCACGTCGGGCGCATGCTTGTCCTGGCCGCCGTCGTATTCGTAGAGAGCCAGATCTTCGGGCCGGTGGAGGTAGCCCCGCGGCCCGACCAGCGCGGCGATTCGCTCCTTGGCGGCGGCGGACAGCATCGAACTTCAGTGTAGAACAGCGAGCTCCTATCAAGGGCGGCAAAGCGACATCTTGCGCGGCGAGCTTACCGTGCCAGAAGGATGATGCCGCCCAGCACCAGCAGCGTGCCGGCCGCGCGCCGCGGCCCTACCTGTTCCCGCAGCACGAGCTTAGCGGCAATCGTCTCCAGGATGAAGCTGGCCGCCGAGGCGGGCACGGCGAAGCTCAGCGGCTGCGACTGCACCAGCGCCATAAAAGCGAAAAACGAAAATGCCAGGCAGACGATGGAGAGAATCAGGTAGCGGCGCCGCGCCACCGTCGCGGCCAGGCGCGCGATACCGCGCGCGCTGACGGATTGTTCGCCGGCGCGCTTCAGTTCGTAGCTTTGCAGCAGGTCGCTCAACGCCGTAGCCACCACCGTGATCGCGACCAGCAGCCATTTCATTTCGCGAGCGCCTCTTTGGTGGTGTTTTGCGGGGTGGATCCGACCACGGCCACGCCCGCGAAGATGAGAAACGCAGCCAGCCAGCGCAGCGCGGTGACCTCCTCATGCAGAAAGAACTTGCCCAGCACGGCGGCGAGCACGTATCCCACCGCGGTGACGGGCAGCACGAAGCTCAAATCGGCGATGCTGAGTAGTGCCATGCGAGTGAACAACGAAAAAATCAGCATGGCAATGCCGGCCGCCACCGCCGGGTCGAAGATCGACTGCAAATACGCCGCCGGGTGTACGCCGAGCACCGTGGGCAGGCGCTTGGTTCCCCACGCCAGCAGCAGGTTGCCGCATCCCCGGAGGCTAATGAAAAGCAGTACGAGCAGGTAGGTGCGCGCGGTTCTTGGCTGATCCACGGTCTGATGATAACAGCCGGGTGTGGGCGGCTACGCCCGGTTATGGAATTAACGGCGAACCGCTCCCTAACGGTCGCGGCTCCGATGCGCCTTCTCAGAGCGCGACCGTTAGGGAGCGGTTGCGGGCGCTACTTCATGCCAGGGCAAGACTGGCATCGGCGGTGGTGTCGAAGCCGGAGAACTCTTGGCGCAGAAGATTGGGGAATGCCGCGGCGGCGATCATGGCGGCGTTGTCGGTGGCGAGTCCGGGCGAGGGGAAGTGAACCGGAAACGGGAGATGGGCGGCGCGCGCGGCCTCCCGCAGACCGGCGTTGGCACTGACGCCGCCGGAGACGATCATCGCGCGGGCGTGGATCTGTTGGGCGGAGGCGGCGGCCCGGGTCAGCAGCTCGTGGATGACGGCGTGCTGGAATGAGGCGAGCAGATCCAGCGTCTCGGGCGGCGTGACTGCCAGCCACTGCTCGAGTGAGGCGCGCGGTTCGGCCCGCGCCAAAGCGCGGCGCGCGGCAATCCCGTCGGCCAGATCGCGCGCGTCCACCCAGCGCAATACCGCGGTCTTGAGACCGCTGAAGCTGAAGTCGAGCGCGTTCCCCTTCATCTTGGCGAAGGTGAAGCGCACCGCCAGCGGGTTGCCGTGCGGCGCCAGACGGTCGATGATGGGTCCGCCTGGATAAGGAAAGCCGAGCAGCTTGGCTACCTTGTCGTAGGCTTCGCCGGCGGCATCGTCGCGCGTCTTGCCGAGCAGGGCGTAGCCGAAGTTCTCGTCCACGCGAAAGAGGTGGGTGTGGCCGCCGCTGGCGACGAGCGCCAGCGCGGGCAGCTCCACCGGCGCGCCGGCGCGGCGCGACTCCAGAATCACGGCGTGGATGTGGCCTTCAATATGATTGACCGCGATCAGCGGCAGGCCGCGCGCGAACGCCAGCGATTTGGCGTAGGTGAGGCCCACCAGCAGCGACCCGACAAGGCCCGGGCCCGACGTGGCAGCGATGGCGTCCAAATCGTCGAGCAAGACTTGGGCCCGCTGCAGCGCTTCACGCACCACCGGAACGATAGCGCGTAAGTGCTCGCGCGAGGCCAGTTCCGGCACGACGCCGCCATACTTGCCGTGAGTCTCCATCTGCGACGCCACCACGGACGACAGAACCGTTTCGCCGTTCTCAACCACCGCCGCAGCGGTTTCGTCGCAGGAGGATTCGATGCCGAGGATGCGCACTGATCTTACAGTAGCGCGACGGATGGGAAATGCGGGCTGGGCAAGAGCGGGCGGGGCATGCCCGGAGCCTACGGGCGGAAGCACACTAAGGCCGAAAGGGATGGGGAGAAATGAATGAGACGTTGCGGGTGGCCGGGCTTCGCGGACTTATCGCCGTGCGTATCGGCCACCCGATGGATTGAATAGAAACTTCGATGGATTGGCCCGCTGGATGGCTAGGCATCACTGGATCGATTCGTTTCTACCCTCTGATATCCGGCGGGCGGCAATCACCGCTATCCGTATACCGCCGGCGGTCATGAATTCCAGAAGGTGGGTATCTGCTTGACTCAGGTAG
>CAZZHN010000315.1:0-3610 GCA_964654065.1 uncultured Solibacteraceae bacterium | reverse complement strand
GGTGGGGCAAGGCGGAACCGATCTACATTGCCGCCCGGACCGGTAACGGAAAAGCGGATATCGAGGACCTTCACTTCACGAACATCACTGCCGAGGCGGAGGGCGGGATCCTGATCTATGGGGCGACCGACAGTATTGTTCGGGATATCTATCTGGAACAGATTCGAATGCATGTTCGCGCACCACTGCCCCGCATCGCGAAATCGGTAGGCGGCAACTTCGATCTTCGCTGGACCGCGACCGGCCTCAACGAGGCGATCTTCCAACATGACATTCCGGCGATTTATCTTCGGTACATTGATGGGATTCGGATTCGCGATTTCACACTGATATGGGACGATCACTTGCCCGGATATTTCTCGAATGCTCTGGAAGCGGAGAATTCACGGAATCTGGACTACGCTGGGTTAACACCGAAATCCAGGCCAGGGTCGGCAGTGCGCCCGGTGTGGATACACTAATCCAAACCAAGCGCGCTGCGAGGCCCCATCTTTAAGTACCGGGAACTTCTCGGAACGGGCGACAATGGGAACTGGAAGCAGAATGCCAATGGACTGCGGGTCGAAATTCCGAAGCAGCATCAGCCGAAGGTGGACTACGCGGCGGCGCTGAAAGTGACCTTGGCCTGAAAACCGATGCCGATCATATGTTTAGCTTGTCGGAAGGGCGCTGCTCGCATGAATGGACCAGCTTGACCCAGCGTTCGCTGTCTCGCGTACGGAATCTATAAACCATCGAGGTTTTTATGCCGCGCATCTCTCGTCGTAACCTACTCTCTTCCGGACTGGCTGTCTCCGCCTCTTCCCTGCTCGCCCGCTCCGCCTGGGGCCGTGCCGCTGCGCTGCTCGGAAGCGACGTGCCCGGGGGCTCGGCGGCGGCCGCTCCCGCCGTTGCACCGCGAGAGCAGTTGCTCTTGGACTTCGGCTGGAAGTTCACCTTAGGCCATGCCTCGGACCCGTCGAAGGATCTGGGATTTGGCTTCGGCCAGGGCGACTTCTCCCATGCCGGCGAATTCAAGTTCGCAACGGCCGGTTTCGACGACTCCAAGTGGCGGACGCTTGACCTGCCTCACGACTGGGCCGTCGAGCTGCCTTTCGTCCGAGATGATGAGCAGAAGTCGCACGGCTATAAGCCGCTCGGGCGGCGCTATCCGGAGACCAGCGTGGGCTGGTATCGGCGCATGTTCGAGATCCCCGCCAGCGACCTGGGGCGCCGCATTTGGGTCGAGTTCGACGGCGCTTTCCGCGACGTGCTGGTCTTCGTGAACGGTTGTTTCCTTGGCCGCAATGACAACGGTTACGCTCCGTTCCGTTTCGATATCTCCGACTTCGTGGCCTATGGCGGAAAGAACTACATCGTGGTTCGCGTCGACGCCAGTTTCGGCGATGGCTGGTTCTACGAGGGCGCCGGAATCTATCGCCACGGCTGGCTCACTAAGACCGACGCGGTTCATCTGGGCAAGTGGGACAGCACCGTCCGCGCCACGGTGAACGGCAATTCGGCAACGGTGGCGCTGGCGACGGTGGTGAGGAACGAAAGCAAGCAGGCCGCCGGCGCCAAGGTGAGCTGGAGGATTCTCGATGCCAAGGGGGCTATGGTTGCGACGGCCGAAGCCCCGGCGCAAACCGTCGCCGTCGACGGTTCCGCCAGCTATGACGCCACAGCGACGCTCTCGAATCCGGCGCTTTGGTCGGTGGATGAGCCCAACCTGTACTCGGCTATGGTGACCGTGGAATCGGATGGCAAGGCGCGCGACGCGGAGTGTGTCTCCTTTGGCGTGCGCACGGCGGTGTTCAACGCGGACAAGGGCTTCTTCCTCAACGGCAAGTCCCTCAAAATCCAAGGCACCTGCAACCACCAGGACCACGCCGGGGTGGGCGCGGCACTGCCCGACCGCCTGCAATGGTTCCGTCTCGCCGTGCTGCGCGAGATGGGTTGCAACGCCATCCGCACCTCTCACAACATGCCCACGCCCGAGTTGGTGCAAGCGTGCGACCGTATGGGCTTGATGATGATGTGCGAGAGCCGCCAGATGAGTTCGAATCTTGAGGGCATGCGGCAACTCGAGTTCATGGTCAAGCGCTATCGCAACTCGCCCTCGATCATCATCTGGTCCATCGGCAACGAAGAGTGGCAACTGCAGGACGCAATGGCGGAGCAGGGCGCGAAGATCGCTTCCCGGATGGTCCGGTTCTGCCATGAACTCGACCCGACGCGCCCCGCCTCCGCCGCCGTCAACGGGAGCAACGAAAAGGGCGTCTCCGTGGCCTTCGACATCATAGGCTTCAACTACAGCGAGAACTTACCCGACGGGTTCCACAAGAAGTATCCGGCGCGTCCCGTCTATGGATCGGAGACCTCGAGCGCAGTCAGCACGCGGGGCGAGTACGCCACCGATCCGATGCGCAACACGGTAAACTCCTACACCGGCGTGGTGCCATGGGGCAAAACGCCGGAAGCATGGTGGAATTTCTACGCCACGCGCGAATGGGAAGCGGGCGGGTTCGCCTGGACGGGCTTCGATTATCGCGGCGAGCCGACGCCGTACGGCTGGCCCTCGATTAACTCGCAGTTCGGCATCGTGGACATGTGCGGCTTCCCGAAGGACTACTTCTATTACTACAAGGCGTGGTGGCGCAGAGAGCCGTTGCTTCATCTGTTCCCACACTGGGATTGGCTGGGACGGGAGGGCATCGAAATCCCCGTGTGGGTCTATTCCAACCTCGACGAGGTCGAACTGTTCGTCAACGGCAAGAGCCTGGGCAGCCAGAAAGTCCCGCATCTGGGCCACCTGGAGTGGAAGGTAAAGTACGAGCCGGGCGTCCTCGAAGCGCGGGCTTCGAAGGATGGCAAGGTGCTGCTGACCGAGAAGCGAGAGACCACCGGGCCGCCGGTTTCCATCCGGCTGACGGGCGACCGGACCGAGATCGACGCGAACGGCGAAGACATCGCCATCCTGAAAGTGGAAGTCCTCGACCGGGAAGGCCGGCCGGTGCCCACGGCGAACAACAGGATCGGATTCAAGGTCTCCGGTGCCGGAGCGCTGATTGGCGTGGGCAACGGCGATCCCAACTGCCAGGAGAGCGACAAAGAACCCACGCGCTCGCTGTTCAACGGCTTGGCACAGGTGATCCTGCAAGCCGGCAGACGCCCCGGCGAGATCCGCATCGAGGCGGTGAAAGAGGGATGGGATGGTCCGGAATTGATGCCAGCCAAACTCGCGATTACCGCGAAACGGGCGGAGCCGCGGCCTTCCGTGCAGGCAGCGCGGGATTGATGAGGCGCCGGGCCAATTCGGCCCAGGGCCCATCGCCTTCTTCGCCTCCGCCGACACATATTGGAACCTGGCCAGGCATCAGCCGGCAAGCATCTCGCAGTGTTAGCACCACTGGGCCGGCGGCTGCGCGGGAAGCACAAGACAGGGCGCACATCCTCGTCAGAAACGGCCCCAGCGTGGGCTCTTCCGCCTCCGAAAGCGGGGTCGCAGGTGTCGGTTCGGTCACGCCTTCGCCGGTGGTTCAGATGCTGACGATCGAACCGCGCGCCGCCGGTTTGTTGGCGGAGTTGATTCCGTAATCCTGGTTGAGGATCGAGCCCTGGCCGGTGCCGC
>CAZZHN010000314.1:0-3694 GCA_964654065.1 uncultured Solibacteraceae bacterium | reverse complement strand
GCGGAAGCTTGCCCCACCACTGTTGGTCTAGCGGCGTTCTTCGCGGTGAACTTCACGAGGCACCGGCCTGCCCTGCCGCGCTGCCATCCGCTCCTCCTGGGAACGCACATGGACCGCATGCGCTTCGGCGGGGCGCACATAGCCAGCTGGGAAACGCCGGACCCCTGCGTAGGGGTGCACGTAGGCAGCGCGATTGACCCAGGTTCTGCCCCAGCGCACATTGTTCACGAAGACAGCGTGCGCGCCCCAGTCGAAGCGGATGCCTCCCGCGACCCAGCCCCAGGGCGCAAAAAATCCGCCGATGGTAACGCCGAAGCCGAAACGGATCGCACCGCCGACGACGAACCCAGGCCGCGGCGCGAAGAACACGATTGCCGGATCATAGTAGGGGACCACGATGTAAGCCGGATTCACCGGGAGGATGGTAATGTACGGCCCGCCGCCGACTATGACCTCGCCGCCGCTCCTCAGGTAACCGTAGCGGCGCGCGATGGCGCGCTGCCGCTGGACGGCGTCCATCACGTCCTGCTGCTGCGCCAGGAACGCGTCGCCGAGCTGCCGGGTCCAGTTGATGTCCGCATTCATCATCTCCAGCACGGACGGGAATGGGAGCAGGGCTTGCACGCTGGGATCCCAAGGCAGCTGGTCCCCTTGAATGGCGCCGGCCAGCGCCTGACCGGCCAGGTAATGATGCTCGTCCGCCCACTGCGCGGCGGCAGGAATGTCGTTGGCGTAGGTGGCTGCTGCGAGGACTTGTGCCAGCAGCGCATCCGGATAGAGCGCGATGCGCGCCACCAGTTGGTCCAGCTGTTGCGGGGCGAACGACGGCGGCGCCTGGGCGAAAGCGGCGGCGGATACCATCGCGGCCAGGATCGCGAGCGCGGTTGGAACGTGTCTCAGTTTCTGCATTTTTCCTCTCCTCAAAATTGGTAGACGGTGCTGCGACCGGGACTGTTTTCGGGTCTTCGCGATCCCGCTGATCCGATCAGCACCGATAATACCTGACTCGTCCTTGCGGGGACAACGGGTTGAGTTTCCATTTCAGGGCCTTTTCGCACCCTGCGGACGGCGGAACGGTGTCTCGCTGGCTGAATTACACCAGAGTGGTTGAAAATGGCCAGCTTCGGCCGCGATTCTTGCCTGATTTTAATTTCTCTAAGGCAGCCGTCGAACCCGCTCTGGTGTTAGATAGAACTAGGGAGCGAATTGATGCGCCGAATCACAGGCTGTGCAGTTCTACTGGCATTTGCGGCGGCTGCCGCCATGGCTCAGGGCGGCGACCCTCCGTCGCGCGTTGCCCGGTTAAACCATCTCGAAGGACCGGTATCATTCCGGCCCGGCAGCGTGGAAGACTGGACAGGGGCGACGCTCAATTACCCGCTGACGACAGGCGACCATTTATGGGCCGACAGCGGAGCGCGCGCGGAATTGCACGTCGGTTCGACGGCGATTCGCCTGAGCTCGGCGACCGCTCTGGAGGTATTGAACCTAGACGACCGAATCGTCCAGCTTGGCCTGACACAGGGATCGTTAAACGTGCACGTGCGTTACCTGGGACCCGACGAAGCGTTTGAAGTGGACACGCCCAACGTTGCCATCAACCTGCTGCGGCCCGGCGATTACCGTATCGACGCCAACGGCGACAACAGCACAACGTATGCCGTGGTGCGCGCGGGCGAGGCGGAAGCGGCGGGAGGCGGGGCGCAGTTCATTATCCACACCGGGGAGAGCGCCAGCATTTCCGGCACGCAGCCAGTGACTCAGGAAATGAGCGGGGCGCCGCCGCCGGACGACTTTGACGCCTGGTGCTCAGTCCGCGATCGGCGCGAGAACTCAGTGGCCTCGGCGCGGTATGTGCCGCGGGAAACGATCGGCTACGAGGATCTGGATACGTATGGCGAGTGGCGTTATGCGCAGCCGTACGGTTGGGTCTGGTCGCCGACCAACGTTGTGGTGGGTTGGGCGCCGTATCACTACGGCCACTGGGTCTGGGTGGCCCCGTGGGGCTGGACCTGGATTGACGATGCTCCGTGGGGATTCGCGCCGTTCCACTATGGCCGCTGGGCCTTCGCTGCCGGCGGCTGGGTTTGGGTGCCGGGAGCCATGGTGGTCGGCGTGCGGCCGTTCTACGCGCCGGCCCTGGTGGCGTTTGTTGGTGGCCCGCGTTTCGGAGTCGCGGTGGGCTTCGGCGGCGGAGCCGGTGTGGCGGCCTGGTTCCCGCTGGGGCCGGGTGAGGTCTACCGGCCGGCCTACCCGGTGAGCAACGTTTACGTTCAGAATATCAACATCACCCACGTGACCAATGTCGCCGTGATCAACAACGTGAATGTCACCAACGTGCACTACGTCAACCAGAATGTTACGGGCGCCGTGACCGCGGTTCCGCAGAGCGCGTTTGTTTCGGCTCGGCCGGTGGCGCGGGCGGCGATCGCCGTACCGCCTGGGGCGGTGGGACAGGCCGAAATTGTGGGGCATGCGCCGGCTGTGGTGCCGACGCATGAGAGCGTGGTGGCTGCGCAACCGGCCGGATTCCATGCGCCGCCCGCGCGCGTCGTCTCGCGCCAGGTGGTGGCCAGCCACGCGCCGCCGCCCGCACCAGTCTCCTTCGCTGCGCAGGAGCAGGCTTTGCGCCAGAATGGCGGGCGGCCGCTGGCGCCGGAACAGGTAAACAGCTACCGCACCAGCAGCTACGCGACGCAAGGCCTGACGCGCAGCGCCGGCACACCCGCCGCCGGGAACACGGGAGCGGCCCAGCCTTCCGCCGCGCCGCGCGGACGAATTGTAAATCAAGCGCCGCAGAGCACGAGCACGCCGGCGAACACCCCACCGGCCAACCCGCGCCCGGCTTACCAGGTTGACCGGCCGCCCAGCGCGCAAACGACTAATCCGCCTTCTGGCGGCAGTTCCTCGGCGAATAGCCAGGGCGCCGGTTCGGGTAACCAGGGCGCGCACAGCACGAACCCGCCACCCAAGCACAACACCAAGGCGTCGAAGAAGGCGACTCAGAAGGACAAGGAAAAATAGATCGGGCGGCGGGCCGGGCTCGCCCCCGGGTTTGCCCTCAAATCCCCGGCCAATGCGGCGCTAGCAGGTGGTAGCCTTGCTCGCCCGCCCAAAGGTGGAGGGAGAGCGCGGCTAGATCGTCGACGACCGGCACGGCGCCGGCGTCCAGCGTGACGTCGATGGCCATGAGGTAGGTCTGGCACGCATCGCAGGCCTCCACGCGGACAGCGGGGAAGTCTTCGGAGCGGAACACCGGCAGCTTGTCGGAACGGTCCTCCGCGCAGGCGGGGCAGAGGAGGCGCCGGAATTCCCATTCCCACTGGCATAGGGAGCACACAAGGCTGCGCTGCGCGCCATATTGCTCCTCGCGCAGCACAGCCGCCTGGGGCTCGCGGCCACAGCAGGGGCACACAGAGGTCAGGTTCCACTCTTCGGCACGTGGCAGCGGGCAGGCCGCTTCGGCCCAAGGTTGGAGAAAAGCGCGGGCCAGGAAGTCGGCGAGGCGAAAGCGGCGTGCCGGGTGCAGGCCTCCCATGCCGGCTTCGATCAGCGCTTTCAGCTCGGCTGGGTCCGCGTTGCGCAGCGCCGCGGCATGCTGCGCCACTTCGGGAGGAGCAGCCAGTGCCAGTTGATCGAGGAAGGCCGGAAACTTCTCTTCGATGGCCTCGAGTGGGCCGGCCTCAAATTCGCG
>CAZZHN010000313.1:0-3740 GCA_964654065.1 uncultured Solibacteraceae bacterium | reverse complement strand
CCGATTTCAGCTCGTTCTGCGATCCCACCCACAAAAGCCACCTCAACAGCTTCAGCTTCCGCTACTTCGGCGAGAATCACGGCGGCTTCGGTTACTACACGGCAGTGCGATTTCGTGAGATTTCGGTGCGCGTGAAGCTACTGGCCTTGTGGAGGTGGCTCGGGTTCGAATTTCTGGTCAACCGTTTCCGCCGCTTCCGGCTCTTTTGGGAACACTACCTGTGCTACGTGGTACGGGGCAAGGCGATGGAATTCGAATTCGAAGTGATCGAGTGATCGGATGGTTATACCGCGCCGCGGACTTGCTGCGGCGCCGCGCAATTTCTCGTGATCATGGCCGGCTGGGCGAAGATTTGGCCTACCGGCACCTGCGCCGGCACGGGTGCACGGTGGTCGCGCGCAACTACAAGGCCCGCTCGGGCGCGGGAGAAATCGACCTCGTAGCGTGGGATGGCGCGGTCCTGGTCTTCGTCGAAGTGAAGACGCGGTCGAGCGCCGACTTCGGCACTCCTGACGCCGCTGTGGACGAAGAAAAACAGCGCCGGATCGCGATCGCCGCCCGCGAGTATGGCTATCGCGCCCAGCTCGCGGCAGCTCGCACCCGCTTCGATATCGTCAGCGTCATTCTGGGACGGCCTCCACGCATTACCTGGATGCGCGACGCCTTTCACGTCCGTGTCATATAATCAGGTGTTTGCCGATAACCCTACCCGGAGGAAAACCCTCGCTTGCCTGAGTTGCGCAAAGACCCGATCACCGGCCGCTGGGTGATCATCGCGACCGATCGCGCCAAGCGCCCCGGCGATTTCATTCGCCAGCCGGTGCCGATCGCCCAGCAGACGGTATGCCCGTTCGATGCCGGCCACGAGAACAAAACTCCGCCCGAAGTGCTTGCCTACCGGAACGGCGGCGGCCGCGACCAGCCCGGATGGCGGGTACGCGTGGTGCCGAACAAGTTTCCGGTGCTGGTGGTCGAAGGCGACTTGAACCGGCAGGGCGAAGGCATGTACGACAAGATGAGTGGCATCGGCGCCAACGAAGTGATCATCGAGACGCCGGACCACGCGGCGACCCTGGCCGAGATGCCCGAACCGCAGATTGCCGAGGTTCTGAAAGCGTTCAAGGACCGCGTCAACGATTTGAAGCGGGACCGGCGGTTCCGCTACATCATCCTGTTCCGCAACTATGGCGAAGCGGCGGGCGCTTCTCTGGAACATCCGCATTCGCAGCTGATCGCCCTGCCGGTTATCCCCAATGTCGTGATGGAAGAAGTGGACGCGTCGCGCGAATTCCATGCCGCCAAGGAGCGATGCATTTTCTGCGACATCATCCGCGAAGAAAGCTCGGCGGGCACACGCCTGATTTCGGAGACGGACCGGTTTACGGTCCTGGCGCCATATGCGCCGCGCTTTCCCTTCGAGACCTGGATCCTGCCCAAGCAGCACGCCTCGCACTATGAGGACTCTGAGCCTGCCCTGCTGGATAATCTGGCTTGGGTGCTGCGCTCCACCATGCGCAAGATCGACAAAGTGCTGGAGCGGCCGGCCTACAATTTCATTGTGCACAGCGCCCCCGTTCAGGAAGCGCCGCTGGCCTACTACCATTGGCACATCGAAATCATTCCTAAACTCACCAAGGTCGCAGGATTTGAGTGGGGCACCGGCTTTTACATCAATCCCACGCCGCCCGAAGAGGCAGCGCACTTTTTACGCGAGGCGGGGCTGGGATGATCTCACGCCGCGGCCTGCTGATGGCGTCGGCCGGGGCTCTGGCGTGCGGCAGGCGGAAAGCGACTGCATACCCGGGCTACTGCCTGGTGGCCAACCGCCAGGGGCGCAACGTGGCAGTGGTGGACCTCAGCCGTTTCCGCGTGCGCAAACAGATTGCGCTCGATTCCGCGCCGACCCTGGTGGTGCCGCATCCCGATAAGCCGGTTGCCTTCGCGCTCGCGCCAGCAAACGGGACGGTTTATGAACTGGATGCCGCCGCGCTGGCGGTGAGCCGCCGGATGCGGGCGGGAAACACCGCCGTGGAGATGCGTCTGGCGCCGGATGGCAAGGCGCTCTGGGTCCTCTACCGCGACCCTCCCGCCCTGGTGGAAACGCCTCTCGATTCGCTCAAACCCACGCGGCACATCCATCTGAATTCGGCGGCTGACAGCTTCGATCTGAACGCCGATGGCCGGGCAGCCGTGGCCTGCCGCCAGGACAAAACCATCGCGATTGCGGCGCTGGATGCGGCACGAGTGGAGCGGACGATCCTCTGGGACGCGCCGCCCGAGTTTGCCCGCTTCCGTACTGACGGCAAGCTGCTGCTGGCCGCCAACGCCGCCGGCCGCAGCATTGCGTTTTTCGAAGTCGCCAGCGGCAAGATACTGGTGCAGCTGCCGCTCCCCTTTGAGCCGCGGAACTACACCATCACGCCCGACGGCGGCCAGGTCTTCCTGAGCGGTCCGGGTATGGACGCGGTGGCGATCGTGTTTCCCTATAGCACCGAGGTCTGGCAAACCGTGCTCGCGGGACGCGCGCCCGGCGCCATGACGGTATCCGACACGCCGCCCTTCTTGCTGGTTTCGAACCCGGAGACCAACAGCGTGACCGTGCTCGACCTGGCGAACCAGAACCTGTCGGCCGTCGTGGAAGTGGGTGCCGGTCCTGGCCCTATCCTGATTACGCCCGACAATCAGTACGCGCTGGTGCTGAATGAGCTGTCGGGCGACATGGCTGTGATTCGCCTGGACCGTCTCAGCGCATCATCGTCCGACCGCGTGCTCCGCTACAAGAGCGCCTCGCTGTTCACCATGATTCCCGTCGGCGATACGCCCGTCAGCGCTGCGGTGGTGAAGTGGTAAATGTGGTGCGGGCAGCCCTGCCTGCTGTGTCGAGAGTCATCTCGACATTTCTTTTTATGGTTTGGGGCACGCAGCGCTCCGCCGGCACCTGGAAAAAGTCGCCACGATTCCCGGCTTAGGCGGCTCGCCAGCCCGCGCCCGTGTCAACCGCCGCTTACTTGATCTCGAGGACTTCTTTCTCTTTGATCTTGGCGGCCTGGTCCACCTTGAGCATGTAGCCGTCGGTGAGTTTCTGGACTTCATCCAGGGTGCGCTTCTCGTCGTCTTCGGTAATCTTCTTGTCCTTCAGCAGCTTCTTGACGGCCTCGTTGCCGTCGCGGCGGATGTTGCGGACCGAGACGCGATGGTGTTCCGCGGTGGCGTGCAGCCGCTTCACCAGTTCCTTGCGCCGCTCTTCGGTGAGCGCAGGGATCGGCAGACGAATCATCTTTCCATCGTTGGCCGGATTGAGGCCCAGGTCGGAAACGCGAATGGCTTTTTCAATCGGCCCGATCTGGGAAACGTCCCACGGCTGGATGGTGATCAGGCTGGGCTCGGGAACGTGCAGGTTGGCAAGCTGGTTGAGCGGCGTGGGTGTTCCATAGTAGTCCACGCGGATGTGATCCAGAATGCCCAGCGAAGCCCGGCCGGTGCGGATGCTCGCCATTTCATGCTGCAGGTCGCTCACGGCCTTTTCCATGCGGGCTTTGAGGTTAGCCTCGACCTCCTTGACGGTGTTGAACGGGGTAGCGGCTGCTGCTGGCTGGTCGGTCTTCATAAGAGTGTCTCCGGTAACCGTCTCCACAACGTCACGGGCGGAAGGGCGGCATCATCAGTGAATTACGGTGCCGACGGCTTCGCCCATGGCTACTCGCATTATATTGCCGGTTGTATTCAAATTGAAAACGATG
>CAZZHN010000312.1:0-3749 GCA_964654065.1 uncultured Solibacteraceae bacterium | reverse complement strand
AAACGGGCGATGTCGAAGCGCGAGGCGCTCATCGACATCATCTCGATGGCGCAGCACGCCAGTCCGAACGACATGGGCCAGATGGAATTCTTGCGCGCCCAGTTTACGGCTTTGTCGAGCGTCGTCAGGACGATGCCCTCGGAAGCCGCGGAGGCGCTGTTCGAAAATGTGTAATCGTCCAAGCGTGCGAAAAGGTCGGCTGGGCCGCTCGCCATGGGCTTTTCCATGTCCTCATTTTCGCATGGCCGGCCGCGCTCTTGTAAAATTGAGGTTCGCCCACCCGATGCCCTCTGCAACCTTTGAGCAACTCCTGGATCGCGCTGCCTCCATGTACGGGATCGAGCCCTACTTCTGGGATATCTGGGGCCGCAAGCACGAAATCGCGCGCGAAGCCAAGCAGGCACTACTCCGCGCCCGGGGCGTCGCCGCCGGCAGCGCCGCCGAACTCGATCAATCGCTCGCCCGCCGCGCCCGCGCCGAGTGGGAGCGCTTTGTGCCGCCCGCCCTGGTGGTCACCGTCGCGGCTGAGACAGAACTGCCCCTCAATGTTCCGGCGGACTGCCCGCACCCGGTCGCGCGCGTCTCCATCCGCCGCGAAGACGGCAGCGAGGCGGCCTACGAGCTCCGTTTGGCCGACCTGCCCGAGTCCGCTTCCGCCGAAATCGACGGCCGCACCTGGGTCCGCAAGGTGGCGCATCTCGAGGTCGCACTTCCGCTGGGCTACCACCGGGTCCGGGTCAGCATCGGCGGCGTGGACGCCGAAACCCGCTACATCGTGACCCCGGAGCGCGCCTGGAACGATCACCTGCCGGCGCGCGGCCGCCGCGCCGCCGGCGTCGCCGTCGGCCTGTATGGCGTGCGGTCCGAACACAACTGGGGATGCGGCGATTTCCGCGATCTGCTGGGCGTGATCGATTGGGTAGCGGGAGACCTGGAAGCCAGCTTCGTCAGCCTCAACCCGCTCCACGCCATTCACAACCGGCGCCCTTTCAACACCAGCCCCTACCTGCCGAATTGCATCTACTACCAGAATTTCATCTACCTCGACATCGAAGGCATGGAGGATTTTCTGCACTCCACGTGCGCCCGCCGGCTGCGTGACTCCGCCGCGATCGAAGCGGAAATCCGCCGCCTTCGCGAAGTCCCATTCGTCGAATACGAAGGCGTGGCCGCGCTCAAACTGCGTTTTCTCAAACTCGCTTTCGTGCAATTCCTGCGCGAGTGGCGCGCCGGTTCGCCGCGCGCGGTCCAGTTTCGCGAATTCTGCGAGCGGGAAGGCGATCTGCTCCAGAAGTTCGCCGTCTATTGCGCTCTCGACGAGTGGCTGCACCGCCGCGATCCCAACGTGTGGATCTGGCCCGAATGGCCGCCCCAATACCGGGAGCCCGATTCGGACGCCACCCGGACCTTCCAGCAAAAACACTGGCGCTCGGTCATGTTTTATCAGTACCTGCAATGGCAGATCGGCCTGCAGCTGCATCGCGCCCAGCAGAGGGCGCGCACCCGCAAGATGTCGATCGGCCTTTACCACGACCTGGCGCTCGCCACAGACCGCTTCGGCTCCGACCTCTGGGCGCACCGCCCGTTCTTCGTCTCCGGCTGCCGCGTGGGCTCGCCGCCCGATGACTTCGCCCTGGAGGGCCAGGACTGGGGCTTTCCGCCGCCCAACGCCGAAGTCCACCGCGCCAACGGATACCGCCTGTTCGCCGAAACCATCCGCCGCAATGCCCGCTACGGCGGCGCGCTGCGCATGGATCACGTCATGCGGCTGTTCCGCCTGTACTGGATCCCCGACGGCTCCGACGCCGCCCATGGCGCCTACGTCAAGGAAGTGTCGCTCGACCTCCTCCGCATCCTCGCGCTGGAGAGCGTACGCAACCGCGTGCTCATCGTCGGCGAGGACTTAGGCACCGTCGACCCGGCCATTCGCGAAACGCTGGAACAGTTCGGCGTCCTCAGCTACCGCTTGTTCTACTTTGAAAAGGACGCGCAAGGCGAGTTCCGCCGCTACCGCGAGTACCCGCGGCAGGCACTGGTTTCCTCCACGACCCACGACCTGCCCACCCTGGCCGGCATGTGGGCCGGCGCCGATTTGGACGCCCGCCGCGCCGCCGGCATGCTCGACCAGGCCGCCTTCGACGCGCAATCCCGGACACGCCTGCTGGAAAAGCAGAAGATGCTCGACATGCTGTTCGAGCTGGAACTGATGCCGGCTGATCTGCCTCGCGGCGCCAAGGATTACCCGGCGCTCTCCGGCGAACTGCACAACGGCATCGTCGGTTTTCTGGCGCTGACCCCGTCGCAGTTGCTGGCCATCAACCAGGAAGATCTCACCAAGGAGCTCGATCAGCAGAACCTCCCCGGCACTACGTGGCAGTCCCCTAACTGGGGCCGCAAAATGCGGTTCTCGCTCGAGCAGTTGCGCGATGATTCCGAGGCTCGCGGTTACACCGCCATGTTCCGCCACTGGATTCTCAAATCCGGCCGCAAGAACGAGCCACCGGAATGACGTGGACACAGGCGGGCGAAGTCGCGGCCCAGGAAGGGCGCTGAGTGGATGACGATTCAGGACCGGATCGCCGAGGTGCGGCAAGAGGGCTTTTGCATACTCAGAGAACATTTTGCAGCGGCCCTGATCGAGTCTTGCCGGGTCGCGTTTTGGCCGCTTTGCCTCGCTCATCTCCGAACACACGTCACCCAGCCGAACCGCGGCCCGCATCGCCACTTTCTCCCGATGCCTTTCGAACCGCCGTGTTTCGCGCCCGAATTCTTTTTTGACGATGCGCTGCTGAAGATCGTGCGCGGCGTGATGGACGACAGGGTGGTGGCGGATCAGTGGGGCTGCGATCTCGCCGTCCAAGGCTCGGAATACCAGGGCATTCACGTTGATTACCAGCGGCCGCTATTCGGCGAAGCGCCCGACCTTTCGCTACCCGCCTATGTGCTGGTCCTCAGCTTTGGGCTGAACCGGATCAGGCCGGAGAACGGCCCTATCGAAATTGCGCCCGGCACGCACCGTGTCCCCAGGATCGAGGCGCTTCGAGCCGTAGAAGCCGGTGAGATTCGCATGCAGCCGATCCCGCTGGAGATCGGTGACGTACTGGTGCGCCACCCTTGGGCGTTACATCGAGGCTCGCCAAATATGACTGGCACGCCGCGCGCTCTGGCCAGTATCCGCTACGTGCGTCGCTGGTATACCGACGACAGCCGCGAGGCCGGATGCATTCCGCACGCCGTTTGGAAATCCCTGACGGCCGGGCAGCAGAATGTGATGCGATTTCCGGTCCCAGACCGGTAGCGCACTCCTGTCACCCGGGATTTACCGATTCTCGCTGGGGGTTCCGCTTCCGCGCCAGCCCGTCCCAGGCGGCCTTGCAATTGGGATACACTTACGCATGAGGCAGAGGCACGGCATGCGCCGTGCCGGCATGCCCATCGGCCTTCGGCTGCGGCGGACCACTGGGTCCGGCACACCCGGTTGCCAGACTTAAGGAAATTACGAATGGAACAAAAACTAAAGATCGCCGTGTTTATCGATTTCGATAACATCGAGATCGGCGTCAAGTCCACACTGCACCGCGAGTTTGACGTGGCGGCGGTGCTGGACGCGCTCAAAGAACGCGGCGAAATCGTCACCAAGTTTGCTTATGCGAACTGGGGCAGACAGGAGGCGGCTACGCGGCCGCTTTCCGAGCACGCCGTCCAGATGGTGCAGCGCGACCCTTCGCCGCGCGGCGACAAGAACGGCG
>CAZZHN010000311.1:0-3767 GCA_964654065.1 uncultured Solibacteraceae bacterium | reverse complement strand
GCGCGCTTTCCAGGCGCAACTCGCGCTTGTGCTGCCGCTCATGCAGGTAATCGAAGCTCGCCAGCGGCTCCGTGTTCGCCAGCGGCCGGTACGGGTTCGGGCTGAACGGGTCGAGCTGATCGAGCGTGAACGAGAAATTCGGGTTGGGGCGCAGGTAGGCGGTAATTTCCTCGTCTTTCGATTCCTGAATGTTGATCTGGCCGGCCTGAAGGGTGGGGTTGGTGGCGGCGAATTTCTCCTTGACCTGCTGCCAGGTGAGCGCCGTCTGGGCGAAAGCGGGGACCAGGCAGACCGCTGCCACGCCCGCGCGCAGCGCGGCACGGACGATTTCGTGGGCAAGAAATAGCAGATTTCGCGTCGAGTTCGGTCTCATCTGAGTGCCGGTTAGCGGCGACACCCCGCGCAGGGCTGGAAAGAGCTTCCTCATTGATTCTAGCGGCTTTGCGCGAAGGGCCAACACCTATCTTTCAGGCGCGTGTGACCTATCTTTCAGCCCCCAGGCTTGGGTTATAGCACGATTGTATCTACAATTCGATTAAAGGCTGACGAGTGCGATTGTCTCAACTCCAGGGTAACGTCCGCGTCGCCATTGCCGCGCTACTTATCCTTGCCGTGGCGCTGATCGACTGGCAGGTTGATCTGCCGCTGGGGTTCGGCTTCCTGTATCTGGGTCCGATCCTGCTGGTGGGCACCGTTTGGCCGCGTGGGCGAATCCTGGCGACGGCGGCTATCTGCACGGTGCTGTCGCACGTATTTGCGCCGCACTTTCCCCTCAACGTGTCGCTGCCGGAGGACTTTCTGGTCTTCACCGCGCTGAGCGGCACCGGGCTGTTCGCCTTCGAAATCAGCCGCACCCGGGCGCGCGAGCTGGAGAACCTGCACCGCGTGGAGAGCGAAATGGCCGCGCGGCGATCCGCGGAAGAGCAGCTCGAGTTCCTGATCGAAAGCAGCCCGGTGGCGATCCTCACCATGGCCCAGGATTGCCTGGTCTTGCGGGCCAACCAGGCAGCACACCGGTTGTTTGCGGTGCCCGATGGCAGCTTCGCCGGCAGGAGCATCCGGCGCTACGTGCCGGCGCTCGGCCGCGTGCCGTTCGGCGGCGTGGAGCAGCCCACGTTTCGCACCGAGATGCAGTGCCGCGGCCAGCGAGAGAGCGGCGAGGTGTTTCTGGCCGACGTTTTCTTCTCCACCTACCGGACGGCCATCGGCCCGCGCCTGGCGGCCCTGGTGGTGGATTCTTCCGAGCAACTGCGGGAACGCGAAGAATACGGCCTGGAGCAGTTGCTGGCCGGCTCGCGCATCCTGGTGGGCGCGGTCTCGCACGAGATCCGCAACGTCTGCGGCGCCATCGCGGTAATCTACGAGAACCTGGCCCGCTCCGGCGCGCTGCGCACCGACCGTGATTTTGAGGCCCTTGGATCGCTGGTTGAGACGCTCACGCGCATCGCCTCGGTGGAACTCAAACAGAGCCAGCGGCCGAACCCGGTGGCCGGCACCGACCTTTTCGAAACCCTGGACGAGCTGCGGATTGTTCTCGAGCCCTACTGCCGGGAAGCCGGCATCGAGGTGCACTGGCACGTTCCTGAGGAGCTGCCGCCGGTATGGGCCGACCGCCACAGCCTGCTGCAGGTGCTGCTCAATCTCATCAAGAACAGCGAGCGGGCTCTGGACCAGGCCCCTTCGAAGCGCATCGACATCGCAGTTTCCACCAACGCTCACGCGGTGCTGCTCCGCGTCACCGATTCCGGTCCCGGCATCGACTCCCCCGAGAAGCTTTTTCAACCCTTCCAGCAGGGTGCGCAGTCTACCGGGCTGGGGCTTTTTCTCTCACGCGCGTTCGTGCGATCCTTTCATGGCGAGCTGCGGCACGATCCAACGGTGGCCGGCTGCTCGTTCGTCATCGAACTGGCCGTAGCCGGCCCCAGCGAACGCGAATTCTCGCGTGTGGCGGAAGATGGAACCCATCCGGTTGCTACTGCTTGACGATCACGTGCTGTTCCGCGAGAGCCTCGGCCGGCTGCTGGCCTCCGAGCCGGATTTCGCAATGGCCGGCCATTGCGGGACCTCGGCCGAAGCGCTCGACATCCTCCAGAAGACGCCGGTGGATGTCATCCTGCTCGACTACGACCTGGGCGACGATCACGGCGCGCAGTTTCTCGAAGCCGCGCTCCGTGCCGGCTACCGCGGCAAAACTCTGATGGTGACCGCCGGCATGAGCGCCACCGAAAGCTCGCTGGCGCTGAAACTGGGCGCCTCCGGTATTTTTCTCAAGCATAATTCTCCCAGCAGCCTGGCCCAGGCCATCCGCCAGGTGGCGGCGGGCGAAATGTGGGTGGATCCCAAGGTGATTCAGCTGCTGGCCGACAACGTGAGCTTCCGCGAGGAACACAATCTTCGACGTCTGCTCACCGAGCGCGAACAGGAGGTGTTGCAGGGACTATTTGAAGGATTAACCAACAAGGAGATCGCCGCGCAGTTGGGCGTCTCCGAAAGCGCCATCAAAGCCACGCTGCAGCAGCTTTTCCAAAAGACTCACGTGCGCACGCGGAGCCAGCTGGTGCGCATCGCGCTCGAATCTTCGCTAGGCACCACGCGAAGGTAAACGGCCCGCTGCGCGCCGCCGCGCCGGGGGTTTCGCCGGCGGGTGCAGGCGAATGTAAATCGCCCACGCAATCCCGGCCAGCACGCCGAGAGCGATCAGAACCTCCGGTATATCCAGGTTCATAAAGCACCTGCCTGTCTTGAATTGTACGCTCAATTGCGGCCAAATGACACCGCTGCGGTCCGCTTGCCTGACTATCTTACGGGTAAGCCGGGAGTCGCCCGATCAGCACTGTTCAAGATATTGATAGGAAATGCTTTAGCCTGCCAGCTAGAGTCTCAGCAGACCAGGTCTTCGCGCCCGACATGCAGGTCTTCCAGGTTGCCCAGGATGGTCAGCGCGATGTGGCGCGAGTCGAAGAACGTCCGCGCCAGTTCGCGGACGCCGTCCGCCGCCACGGCCTCGATGCTCTCCACTAGTTCGTCAAGCGAAAAGAAGCGGCCAAAGTAGATCTCGTTGCGCGCCAGGCCGGACATGCGCGACGAGGTCGATTCCAGGCCGAGCACCAGCGAACCTTTGAGATAATCCTTGGCGCGGCGCAGTTCTTCCTCGCCCACCGGCCGGTCCTTGAGATCGCGAAACTCCTTGAGGATGGACTCCACCACCAGGCGCGCCGATTCGCGCGACGTTCCTGCATAGACCGAAAGACAGCCGGTGTCGCGATACGGGTTCAATTCGGAGAAGACGGCGTACGCCAGTCCCTGGCGCTCGCGGATGTTCTGGAACAGCCGGGAGCTCATGCCGCCGCCGAGCAGAGTATTGAGCACGTAACACGCGAAGCGCTCGCGATGCGGCAGCGGGTGCGAAGGCACGCCGAGGCACAGGTGAACCTGCTCCAGGGCGCGCTTGTTGCGCAGGGCGATGCGGGCGTGGGTTTGGGGAGCTTCCCCGGCCGGCGCCGGCGCGCTGGCCGGCAGAGCGTCGAAATACTGGCGCGCCAGGTCCACCAGGGTGTCGTGTGTCAGGTTTCCGGCTGCCGTCACCACCAGGTTGGCCGGCGCATAGACGGCGGCGTAATAATCGCGCAGGGCAGCCTGATCGAAGCTGCTCACGGTTTCGCGCGTGCCGAGGATCGGCTTGCCCAGCGGGTGGTCTTTCCAGAAGTTGGAAGAGAAGATTTCCTGCACCAGGTAATCGGGGCTGTCGGCCTCCATCTTGAGCTCTT
>CAZZHN010000310.1:0-3770 GCA_964654065.1 uncultured Solibacteraceae bacterium | reverse complement strand
GGCGGCGAAAGGAGAATTTTGACGGATTTGCGTGCGGTTTCGATCTCCGCCAACCTGCCACTTTGACCCGCTGCCGGATTCCGTAACCGCAATCCTAGAGTGCCTTACTTCGCGTCCTCTTGCGAGTCCCACGCGTACGTACGGGGTATTGGTACAAAAGGACTTGGTACATTACGCCGCGGCAGTACCGCCGGCTGCCGTTTTCGCGCGCGGCGCCGAGCCCTCGAACCGCTTGAGGAAGAGCAGACGTCCGCCGGCCGCGTCGGCATGCACCAGCACCTGGTCCCCATCCTTCACCTGTGCGGTGGCGATCAGATTCGAGATCGGCTGCACCAGCAGCCGTTCCACAGCCCGTTTCAAGTGGCGTGCGCCGTACCGCGCGTCGGTGCCTTCGCAAAGTACCAGATTCTTGGCGCGGTGATCCAGCCGGAACTTCAGGCCGGTAGCGCCTGTGGCGCGCTGGACGCGCTGCTCCATCTCGGCCAGCTCGATTTCAAGAATGCGCCGCATTTCAGGTTCGCCGAGCGGCTGGAATACGACAACCTTATCCAGCCGGTTCATGAATTCCGGCGTGAATCGCCGGCGCGCTGCTTCCACCCCCATGCGGCCCATCTTGCCCGTCAGCTTTTCTTCCTGCGCGGCGGGCGCCGGCGCAAAGCCCAGTCCGGGACGCAGCATGGCTTCCATTTCCCTGGCTCCCAGGTTGCTGGTCAGAAAAACCAGCGAGCGGGAGAAATCGACGCGCCGGTTGTCCCCCAAAGTTAGCGTTGCTTTGTCGAGGATGCCCAACAGCAGGTTCCAGAGCGCGTCACTAGCCTTTTCGATTTCGTCGAACAGCACAAAGCTGAGCTTTACCTGCTCGGTGTGAAACTGATCCAGTATTTCCTGGCTCAGCGCGGGATGAGTTTCGCGATGCCCCAGGTATCCCGGAGGCGAGCCAATCAGCTTGGCGATCTCGTGCCCGTGCTGGAACTCGGCGCAATCGATCTTGACCACCGCGCGCGCGTCGCCCACCAGGCACTCCGCCAGCGCTTCCACCGTGCGCGTCTTGCCCGACCCCGTGGGCCCGAGAAACAGCAGGTTTCCCACCGGCCTCGCCGGGTTCGACATTCCAGCGGCGAACGTCTGATACAGATCGACGATCTGCCCCACCGCCTCATCTTGCCCCACGATCCGCTCGCGCAGCTTCGCTTCCAGCGTTTCCGCGTCCCGTCCTCTCTTGGCGGGGTCCAACAGCATCCTGAGTCCAGCCATCTGGGGCCTCCTTCCTCACTTGGTTGGACGCAGTCCGCCGCAGCTCGATTCACGGCGTCTGTAAACAGTTCCGTATTCTTTGTAAAGGAGTGTCAACCGCGAGGCCGCGCCCCACGTCTACCGTGTTGAGTGGATGCGTGGCGCAGGCTGTCGAGCCTGCAGAGCCGAGAGTCGTCTCGGCTTTTTCTTCTCATGAGACGATTCCGATCGTGTCTTCAGCCTGCGCCGCGCCTCAGGCTTCGTCCGTTCCCCGCCCGGTCCATTTGGCCTTCAGGAAATCGCGGTTCATTCTGGCGATCACTTCCAGCTTGATGTCCTTCGGACAGACCGCTTCGCACTCCCCGATATTCGTGCAGCTGCCGAAGAGTTCGTGATTGGCTTGCGCCACCATCGCCACCGCGCGGCGGTCGCGCTCGGGCTGGCCTTGCGGCAGCAGGCCCAGGTGGGAAATCTTGGCGGCCAGGAAGAGCGAAGCCGAAGCGTTGGGGCACATGGCGACGCACGCGCCGCACCCGATGCAGGCGGCGGCGTCCATGGCCCGATCGGCGCTCTCCTTTGGCACGGGAATCGCGTTGCCGTCCGGAGCGCTGCCGGTCGCCACTGAAATGAAGCCGCCGGCCGCCATCAGTCTGTCGAAGGCGCTGCGGTCCACCACCAGGTCCTTCACCACCGGAAACGCGCGCGCCCGCCACGGCTCCAGATACAGTTCGTCGCCATCCTTGAAGTGGCGCATGTGAAGCTGGCAGAGCGTCGTGCCGGGCAGCGGCCCGTGAGCCACGCCGTTCACCATGCACCCGCACATGCCACAGATGCCTTCCCGGCAGTCGTGATCGAAAGCAACCGGCTCTTCGTTCTTCGCGATCAGGTCTTCGTTCATCACGTCGAGCATTTCCAGGAACGACATGTGCTCGTTGACGTTCGGCACCTCGTAGCGCTCCATGCGCCCGGCTTCGTTCGCGTTGCGCTGCCGCCAGATGTGGAGGATGATTCTCATTACTTGTAGCTCCTCTGCGCCGGGTGCACGTATTCGAAGGCCAGCGGTTCCTTGTGCAGGGCGGGCCGCTCGCCAACGCCCCGGAACTCCCAGGCCGCGCCGTAGGAGTAGTGCGCGTCGTCGCGGGCAGCCTCACCTTCCGGCGTCTGGTACTCCTCGCGGAAATGACCGCCGCAGGATTCGTTGCGCTCCAGCGCGTCCAGGCACATCAGCTCCGCCAGTTCGAAGAAATCCGCCACGCGGCCGGCCCTTTCCAGCGACTGGTTCAGCTCCTCGCCGGAGCCGAGCACCTTCACCTCCTGCCAGTACTGCTCGCGCAGGCCGGGAATCTGCGCAAGCGCCGTCTTCAGCCCTTCGGCAGTTCGTGACATCCCGCAGTAGTCCCACATCAGCTTGCCCAGCTCGCGGTGGAACGAATCCACCGACCGCGTGCCCTTGTTGTGCAGCAGCTTGCTGGTGGTCTGCACCACCTGTTCTTCGGCGTCGCGCACCGCGGCATGGCTGGTATCGGCCTTCTCCAGCTTCGAAGTCGCCAGATAATCGTTGATCGTATTCGGCAGCACGAAGTAACCGTCGGCCAGGCCCTGCATCAGCGCGCTGGCGCCCAGGCGGTTGGCGCCGTGGTCGGAGAAATTGGCCTCGCCGATCACATACAGGCCCGGAATGGTGGACATCAGGTTGTAGTCCACCCACAGGCCGCCCATCGTGTAGTGGATGGCCGGATAGATGCGCATCGGCGCCTGGTAGGGATCTTCGCCGGCAATGCGTTCGTACATGTCGAACAGGTTGCCGTAGCGCTCCTTGATCGTGTGCTTGCCCAGGCGGTCAATCGCGTCGCGGAAGTCCAGGTACACGGCCAGCTTGGTCTCGCCCACGCCGCGGCCTTCGTCGCATACCGTCTTGGCGTTTCGCGAGGCCACGTCGCGCGGCACCAGGTTGCCGAAGCTCGGATAGCGGCGCTCCAGGTAGTAGTCGCGCTCGTCTTCGGGAATCTGGCTGGCCGGGCGCGTGTCGCCCGTCTTCGCCGGCACCCACACCCGCCCGTCGTTGCGCAGCGATTCGCTCATCAGTGTCAGCTTGGATTGATAATCGCCGGAAACCGGGATGCACGTCGGGTGAATCTGCGTGAAGCAGGGATTGGCGAATAGCGCGCCGCGCTTGTGCGCCCGCCAGATGGCGGTCGCGTTGGAGCCTTTCGCGTTCGTGGAGAGGTAATAAACGTTGCCGTAGCCGCCCGTGCCGAGCACCACCGCGTCGCCCAGGTGCGACTCGATCCGGCCGGTCATCAAGTTGCGGGTCACGATGCCGCGTGCGTGTCCGTCGATCACGATCAGATCCAGCATCTCGGTGCGCGGAAACATCTCCACCGTGCCGGCGCCGATCTGCCGTTCCAGCGCCTGGTAGGCGCCCAACAGCAATTGCTGCCCGGTCTGCCCGCGGGCATAAAAGGTGCGCGAAACCTGCGCCCCGCCGAAGCTGCGGTTGTCCAGGTAGCCGGAATACTCGCGTGCGAACGGCACGC
>CAZZHN010000309.1:0-3825 GCA_964654065.1 uncultured Solibacteraceae bacterium | reverse complement strand
CGCAACGACACGGATTTCCGCCGCGGCACGTTCCGCGTGCGCGGCGACGTGATCGAAGTCTACCCCACCTACGACGATTGCGCCTACCGCATCGAGCTCTGGGGCGACGAAGTGGAAAGCCTCTCGCAGATCGATCCGCTGCTGGGGCAGGTCAAGCAGACCTACACGCGGCTCCCCATCTATCCCAAGACGCATTACGTGATGAGCGAGGAGACCAGGCTCGCCGCCATGGAGAGCATCCGCACGGAGCTCGATTGGTGGCGCCCGGAGCTCGAAAAGCAAGGCAAGATCGTCGAGGCGCAGCGGCTCTACCAGCGCACCATGTTCGATCTCGAGATGATGAAGGAGATCGGCTACTGCCACGGCATTGAGAATTACTCCCGCCATTTCTCCGGCCGCCTGCCGGGCGAAGCCCCGCCAACCTTGCTCGACTACCTGCCGCACGACGCGATCATGTTCCTCGACGAAAGCCACCAGACGGTGCCGCAGCTACACGGCATGTACCACGGCGACCGCTCGCGGAAAGAGGTGCTGGTGGGGCACGGTTTCCGTCTGCCCAGCGCGCTCGATAACCGCCCGCTCACCTTCGAGGAATTCGAGCACCGCGTCAACCAGCTGATCTACGTTTCCGCCACGCCCGGACCCTACGAGCTCACCAAGTCGGCGGGGGTGGTGGTGGAACAGATCATCCGGCCAACAGGCCTGATCGATCCAAGCGTGGAAATCCGGCCGGTGAAGGGGCAGGTGGACGACCTGCTGGGAGAAATCCGCAAGCGGGTCGACGCCAACCAGCGTGTGCTGGTCACCACGCTGACCAAGCGCATGTCCGAAGATCTCGCCGAGTATTACTCCGAGGTTGGAGTGCGCTGTCGCTACCTGCACTCCGAAGTGAGCACACTGGACCGCATTAAGATCCTCCGCGACCTGCGCCGGGGTGAATTTGACGCGCTGATCGGCATCAACCTGCTGCGCGAGGGCCTCGACCTGCCCGAGGTTTCGCTGGTGGCGATTCTGGACGCCGATAAGGAAGGCTTCCTTCGGTCCTCCGGGGCACTGATCCAGACCATCGGCCGCGCGGCGCGGCACGTCGAGGGGCACGCCATCCTTTACGCCGACGTGATGACCGACAGTATGCGCAAGGCGCTCGACGAAACCGGCCGCCGCCGGCAGACCCAGGTGGAATACAACGAGCGCAACAACATCGTGCCCCAATCCATCATCAAGCCCATCGATATGAGCCTGGTGGCCATCGCCGAAGGCGACTACGTGACGGTGCCCATCGAGGAGGACCAGGAAGTCGATAACCTGACGCCGGAAGAACTGCAGAAGTTCATCGCCGATCTGGAGAACAACATGCGCGAGGCGGCGCGCAAATTCGAATTTGAAAAAGCCGCCCAGTTGCGCGACCGCGTCAAGGCCCTGAAGCTGGGCGCTGCTTGAGCGGGCGGTAGGACAGACCATCGGTTTTCGTCTGCCCCCGTGGGGCCTCCGGCCCGCAAAAGCGGATGAAGAAAACCCCGAACCTCAGCGCTCTGTAGCGCCAGCGGTCTTGCCGCCGGTGCCTTTTAGGGAATCCCCTAGGCGCGGTGGTTTTTCGACCCTGTCCTTTTCGCGAAGCGCCGAAAAAAACGACGAACGAAAAAAGCCGATCGCGCAGAGATTTCCGAGAATTCCGCCCGGCTGAGACCACTTCCCTTACAACGCTAGAGTAGTCGTTCCTCCGAGATAGGTCGATTCAAGGGCCGATTCTAAGGCGGAGCCAGCGGGACGCAACCCGCTGCTCCGCCTGGCCGCAAAGATCGGACGGCTGACGGAGAGTCCGGATGGCTCCGGTGTTCTGCCGAAGCCGGCCTTGCCAATGCGAGATCCCCTGCTAGGACCGGTGGCCGCAATTGCCGCCGGGATCCTGACGGCACGCTTCGTTCCCTTTCGCACCCATGAGTTGATTCTGGCCGTCGCTGCGTTCCTGGCGTTGGGCGTCGTCGCCATGCTGCGCCGCGCGCGCGTGCTGGCCGGCATCTGCTGTCTGCTGTGCATGATCGCCGCGGGCGCCCTCACTGCTCTGGTTCACCGGCCGGGCCCGCCGCCGCAGCTGGACGTCACGGGCCGCGAAGTAGTCATCTTGAGCGGATGCGTGGTCGAACCGCCGGCTCTTTCCGGCGAACGCGAACGATTCCTGCTGGAGCTGGAGCCGCAGGCCCGCGTCCAGGTCACGCTTTACGTCAGGCCGGACGAAACCCTTCCCGCGCTTGCTTACGGCCAAAGAATCGAGCTCGATGCCCGGGTGCGTTCCCCGCGCAACTATGAGAACCCTGGCGCATTCGATTACCGGCATTACCTGGCGCGGCACGATATCTACTGGACAGCCTCCAGCGCCGCTCGGACGGTGCTTGTTCTTCCGGGGCGCTGCGGCGCGCCGTTCCAAAAAGCAGTGATGGACCTGCGCGGCGCCGCCATGGCCCGCATCAATTCGCTCTACGGGCATGACCCGTACCAGGCCGCCATGATGCAGGCGGTGCTGCTGGGGCAGCAATTTCAAATGCAAAAGGTGTGGACCGACGATTACCGCTCCACCGGCACCTTTCACACGCTGGTCATCTCCGGAACGCACGTGGCGATCGTGGCCGCCTTTCTGTTTTTCATGCTGCGTGCGTGCTTTGTGTCGGCGAGCCTGGCCGGAGCGTTGACCGCGGCGCTGGCCTGGCTGTATGCGCTCATCACCGGGTTCAACGCGCCGTGCGTGCGGTCGGCCGCAGCACTCACGCTGGTCATCATCGCCGGCTTCTTCTTCCGCCAGAAGCGGCCGTTGAACCTGCTCGCCGCCGTGGCTCTCGGTTTTCTGCTCTTCGACCCAGACCAGCTTTTCGACGCCAGTTTCCAGTTGAGCTTCCTGGCAGTAGCGTTTCTGGGCGCGTTCGCCACCCCGCTCATCCGGGCTACCTCGGGCCCCCTGGCACGCGGCGTGGCCGATCTTGCCGATTGCGACCGGGACATCCACCTGGAGCCGCGCGTGGCGCAATTCCGCATCGAAATGCGCCTCTTCGCCGAGACCCTGCACGGCGCGCTCAGAATCCCATTGAGGGCAGCACGCCTCGCAGTGGCGGCCGCCGCGCGCGCGCTTTTCTTCCTCTATGAAATCACCGCCATCTCAGCCGTCATCCAGGCTGGGCTGGGCTGGGCTGGGCTGGCCCTGCCGATGATCGTGTACTTTCATCGCGTCGGCCTCTCCGGCCTCACCGCCAATGCGCTGGTGGTTCCGGTGATGGGCCTCGCGATTCCGGTCGGCTTCCTGGCCGTGTTCACCGGCTGGACGTGGATGACCCGGTTAGGCGGCGCACTGCTGGCGATCTCCCGCGCCGTCGTGCACTGGCATGCGGCTCTCGATCCGGACTGGCGCATTCCGACTCCGCCGCTGTGGCTAGGGGCTGCATTTTCGCTGGCTCTGGTGGCAGCGGCGGCATCGCGCGGGCGCTGGTGGCGCCTCGCAAGCGGGACCGCCGTAGCCGGGCTGCTGGCGCTGCTGCTCTGGCAGCCGTTCCCTCCCGACGTCCACCCTGGCGAGCTGGAGCTCACCGTGGTGGATGTGGGACAGGGCGATGGCCTGCTGTTGATTTTCCCGAACGGAAAACGCATCATCCTCGATGGCGGCGGCATTCCCACCTTCGGCAACCGGCCCAAGCCGCAACTCGATGTGGGCGAAGACGTGGTGGCGCCGTACCTCTGGGGCCGCAACATTCGCTCGGTGGATGTCGTGGCGCTGTCGCATGCGCACGACGATCACATCGGCGGCCTGCCGGCGCTGGTTTCCGATTTTCACCCGCGCGA
>CAZZHN010000308.1:0-3916 GCA_964654065.1 uncultured Solibacteraceae bacterium | reverse complement strand
CTTACGGACCTGGAGGCCAGACCGTCAGCGTCACCATATCGGTGTTCGTCAGGTAGTTCCGGCCCTGGATCCGGAAATGCCGCCGGGCGGTCTGAACAGCCGCCCGGCTTTTTTGCAGAGAGAGGAGCTACCAGCTTCACTGAAGGCAGCCGCTCCCTGGCGGTCGCGGCTCGGAAAACATCGCGGCACGGTGAAGTGGAGCGGTGGCCGCAGGCGGGTATCAGGTTGGCGACGGAACGAGTGATCCGCTGGCACGGGCGGCGGGCAGACGCGGCTACCAGGCCAGGCGCAGTTTTTGGGCCGGAAGAGGCGCCACTTCGCCCTCCTGGTAGATGAATTCGCCGTGCTTCATGGTGAGATGCACCAGGTTCATGCCGGAATGGCAGCCCAGCTCGCGATAATCCGAAGCTTTGAAAACGATGAGATCGGCTGGCTTTCCATGCTCGATGGTACCGGCGGTGGCAGCGCAGCCCAGTGCGTGGGCGCCGTTGATGGTGGCGGCGACCAGCGCTTCGGCCGGCGTCATTCCCATTTCCCGGCACGCCAGCGATATGACCGTCTGCATGTTGAGCATGGGACTGTCGGTGCGGTTGAAATTGCTGCCCAGAGCGACGGCGGCGCCGGCCTCGATGAGAGCCCGCGCGGGCGCCGGACGGCTGCCGCGGTGAAAGGCCGGGCCGGGCAGCAGCGTGATGACGGAACCCGCTGCCGCCATCGGCCCGAGCTCGCGGGCCGTGATTCTTTCCAGATGGTCGACGCCGGCGACGCGGAGTTCGCGCGCCACTGCCGCGGCTTCCAGCAGCCCTTCGCCTTCGGCATGCACCCGGCAGCCAAAGCCGAGATGCGCGGCAGTTTCCAGGTAGCGGCGGAACAGCGGCTGGCGGCCTTCCTCCGGACTCCATTCGATGTCGGCGAATTGGGCCAGGCGCCGGCGGTGCAACAGGGGCAGAAAGTCGCGGCAGGCCCAGTCGACGATGGCCTCGGCCGGGGCCGGGCCTTCGTTAGGCGGCAGGCGCAGGAGGAAAGCCGGCACCGCGTCCACCGGGTCGTGCCTCACCAGGGACAAGGCGCGCAAGAGTTTCAACTCGGCGCTCTGGCCGCCGCCGCAGCCGGCCTTGACGTCGACCGTGGTCGTGCCGTGCCGGGCCATGGTCCGCAGGTATTTCCGTATCTGGATGGCGACGCTCCGCGCGCTGGAGGTTTTGACGGCGTTGAGCGCCGACATCCCGTCCGCGCGCGCCCAGCCCGGCAGTGGATAAGCGAGATGGGTGTGGCCATCGACGAAGCCCGGCATGACCAGGCGGCCGGCCGCGCTGATCTCCACAGCGTCGCGCGCCGACTTCAGGTTCTCGACGCGCCGGGTCGGGCCCACTTCCTGGACCAGGCCGTCGCGGATCAGCACCGATCCGTCGGAGATCGGCTGCGTCTCATTCAGGAAAGAACCTCGGCGGGCCTCCCTTGGGCCGCGCATGGTGAGCAACTGACGCGCGCCCCGAATCAATATTGCCCCCGTCTGTTCTCGCCCCCAGACCTGAATATAGCGCCCGGTGGAATGGCATTGACCAGGCCGGCATGTTGAAGCCCAAATCAGAACGGAAGGACCGGCGCGTTCTCAAAACGCTGGAGCGGGCGTTCTCCAAGGCCGGCCAGGGATCCCGCACCGAGGCGCGGCGCTGGATCGCCGAAGGACGAGTGCGCGTCAACGGAGCGATCATGCGCAATCCCGACCACTGGATCGATCTGGCGCGCGACCGGATCACGCTGGACGGAAAGCCGGTGACGGCGACGCGCGGGATCTACATCCTGCTTTACAAGCCGAAGGGCTACCTGACGACTTATCGCGACCCGGAGAACCGCCCCACGGTTTTCGACCTGGTGGCGGACGCAGGCGGCTGGCTGGCGCCGGTGGGGCGGCTCGATCTGGACACCAGCGGCCTGCTGCTGATGACCAATGACACCGCGTTTGCCGACCACGTGACGAGCCCGGCTCACCTGGTGTCCAAAACCTATCAGGTGAAGACGTCCACGCCGCTGAGCGAGGAACAGATCGAGCGCCTGCGCCATGGCATCGAGTTGAGCGACGGGCCGACGCGCCCGGCCGAAGTGCGCCGACTGCGCGACAGCGCCAAACACACGTTCATCGAGATTGTGCTCACCGAAGGCCGGAACCGGCAGGTGCGGCGCATGGTGGAGGCGGCAGGCAGCCGGGTGCTGAAGCTGGTTCGCACCGCCATCGGGCCCGTGCGCATCGGAGAGCTCGCGATCGGCAAGTGGCGGCGGCTGACCGAGGAGGAAGTCGCAGCGCTGGGAGGACGGGCGCGGCAGCCGGACGCGGTTACCTCGAATACCAGCGGAGGGAGACCTCCGGCGAGATCAAGGTCCCGCGGATGTAATACGCTCCGTCGGTCGAAGTCTTGACGTGGAAGGCGCGTACGCCGCCGCCTAACTCGAAGTGCCCGAGACGGAGGTTGAGGGAAGCGTCTGTGTCCCAGATGGTCCAGCGCCGCGGAAAGGCGAAGCCGGAGGCATTCAACTCGAAGCGCAGGAACTTGGACAAATACTCCCTCGCGCCCACGCCCAGGGTGGGGGAGATAAACCAGTGGCTGCCTGCCGCCTGATAGCTGACCGGTTGCCCGTTGGCACCGATCAGAGGCCCGCCCGCGGGACCCGTGGTCGGCAACAGAGGCGCGTCAAACCCGGTGACGACGTTGACGTATTGCACCTGCCAGAGCGTCTTCAAACGGAAGCGCCGGCTTTCGACCGGGTACGGCCAGGTCAGGTACTCGAAGGAGATCTTGATGTCCTGTAACTGGTAGTTGGTGGCAATCAGCACGCCGGGATCATAGGCCAGGCCCCACAGAGTGAGTGCGGTGCCCGAGGTAAAGTCGCCAGCCGCGCGGGTGGTAAAGGCGGACACGACGAGCGCGTTATGCAGACCCAGCGCAAAACCGATTTCGGCGCTTTCTCCGAGTTTCGGTCTCCCCTCGAAGGTGACGAGCGAATTGGTGGTAATTCCCGAGGAGCGTCCCTTGTTGAAGATTGGGTTGCCGGTGGGCTCCGATCCACCAATCCCGATCCAGACGCCGGATTCGCCAGGCATACGCACGTCCGGGTACTTGGGTAACTCCGGCGGTGCTGAAATATTGGGCTGCCCGGTCTGCGGCGGCTCCTGGGTTGCGGGTTGCGCAGCGGGTTGCGCGGCGGGCGGCGCGGCCTGCTGGTCCGGCGGCGCAGGGTCCGTCGAAGACGCGGCGGCCGGCGGGCTCGGCGGATCGGCGGGCGCGGCACCGGTGTCCGCCACAGGCGCGGCCGGGTTCGAGGGCCGCGCCTGCGCCCAGCCCGCCAACCACCAAACACAAACCAACACCATGGCCGATTTCTTCATATTCCTCTTTGTTCCGATTTAGGATGGACCCGGATGCCGCAGGACCCGCTGCACGGGTCAGGCCAAACGCCGCCTTCGACGCCGCTCTACTATTCTGCCTCAACACGGTGCTGCCGCGCACATCGGGCCGCGCCCAGGGCTTGTGCCCCCAAGCCACAGGTGTGAACTACACGATAGCGGCAGGGGGCGGCGGGCCGGGCATGCCCGGTTTCTTGCGACGGTACAATAGATGGTTCTATGCCATTCCAGGAAGTGGTCGAAGCGGAAGGCCACCTAATCGACTCCCACATCATGGAGAGCATCTTCGACACGGTGGTGGAGCAGCACAGCCGCTTCGAAGTGGAGGAGTTCCGCATCGGCCGGACCAACAGCGAGGCGTCTTACCTGCGGCTCCGGGTCACCGCCGGCGACCAGGGCGCGCTGGACCGGCTGCTGGAGACGCTGCTGCTGCTCGGCTGTTCGCAGGTGGACGCCACCGACGCGCTGCTGCGCGAGGTGGAACGCGACCGGTGCGCGCCGGAGGATTTTTAT
>CAZZHN010000307.1:0-3918 GCA_964654065.1 uncultured Solibacteraceae bacterium | reverse complement strand
ATGATGACCACGCGCTTCCCGGTGGCGAGGATGGCCTGCGAATCAGGAACCGTGTCGCCTTCGCAGCGCCGGTTCTGTTGCGGCAGGAACTCCATGGCGAAGTGAATGCCCTGCAGTTCGCGGCCGGGGACGCTGAGGTCGCGCGGGTGTTCGGCGCCACCCGCCAGGAGTATGGCGTCGAATTCTTTGCGTAGATCCGCCACCGGCATATTGCCGCCCACCTGGGCGCCGGTCTGGAACTCGACCCCTTCGCCGCGCATCTGTTCCAGGCGCCGGTCGATGAGGTGCTTTTCCATCTTGAAGTTGGGAATGCCGTAGCGCAGCAGGCCGCCGATGCGATCGTTCTTTTCGAATACGGTGACAGCGTGACCCGCGCGCGCCAGCTGCTGCGCCGCGGCCAGTCCGGCGGGGCCCGATCCGACCACAGCCACTCGCTTGCCGGTCTTGACCGCGGCAGGCTCGGGGCGGATGAATCCTTCTTCAAAACCCCGATCGACGATGGTGCGCTCAATCTGCTTGATGGTGACCGGTGGTTCGTTGATGCCCAGCACGCACGAGGCCTCACAGGGGGCGGGGCAGATGCGGCCGGTAAACTCCGGGAAATTGTTGGTGGCGTGCAATTGCCGGACGGCGTCGTGCCAGCGGTCATGGTAGACAAAATCGTTCCAATCCGGGATCAGGTTGGTAAGCGGGCATCCGGTGTGGCAGAACGGGACGCCGCAATCCATGCAGCGGGCGGCCTGGCTCCGCAGGCTCGGCTCAGGAAACGGGCGATAAATCTCAAACCAGTCTTTGATGCGCTCGGCAGGCGGGCGGCGTTCCGCCACCTCCCGCGTATACTCCATGAACCCGGTTGTCTTTCCCATTTCGACTCCGTTTGTAAATCACCGGCGGCAAAGACCGCCGGCGCCACCGGCTTCAGCGTTAGGCTACGGCCGCGGTTTCGCGTTGGATGCCCAGAACGCGTTTGTATTCGTGCGGGAATACCTTGACGAACTGGCGGAGCATCTGCTCCCAGTTTTCGAGGACCCATTTGCCGCGCGGGCTGCCAGTGTATTCGACATGGCGGAAAATCAGCCCATGCAGCAGGCCGGCGTCGGCTTCGCTGACCGGTTCCAGGTCCACTCCCGCAATGTTGCAGCGCTTCTCGGCAAAGTCGCCCTTCTCATCGAGGACGAACGCAATGCCGCCGCTCATGCCAGCGGCGAAATTGCGGCCCACTTTCCCCAGCACCACCACCAGGCCATTGGTCATATACTCGCAACCGTGATCGCCCAGGCCTTCCACCACCGCGGTAGCGCCCGAATTGCGGACGGCGAAGCGTTCTCCGGCCATGCCATTGAGGAACGCCTCACCACTGGTGGCGCCGTAGAGAGCGACGTTGCCGATGATGATATTCTCTTCCGGTAGGAAATTGGAAGCGCGCGGCGGATAGATGATCAGCTTGCCGCCGGAGAGGCCTTTGCCGACGTAATCGTTGGCGTCGCCTTCGAGTTCGAGCGTCACGCCGTGCGCCAGAAAAGCGCCGAAGCTCTGGCCGGCCGAGCCGGAGAACTGGAAGTGGATGGTGCCGTCCGGCAAGCCGGCTGAACCGTGCTTGCGTGCGATTTCGCCCGAGAGCATGGCGCCCACCGTGCGATGGATATTGCGGATGGGAAGCTTGATTTCCACTGGCGCGCCACCCTCGATGGCTTCGCGGGCATGGTCGATCAGCTTGTAGTCGAGCGCCTGGTCAAGCCCGTGGTCCTGCGCCTGCACGCAGCGCCGCGCGATACGCAGGGGCACTTGCGGGTTGTGGAGGATCATCGATAAGTCGATGCCCTTCGCCTTCCAGTGGTCCAGCGCCGTACGCGCTTCCAGCATATCCACCCGGCCGACCATTTCGTCGAACGTCCGGAATCCCATCTGCGCCATGTAGGCGCGAACCTGCTCGGCGAGGAAGAAGAAGAAGTTGATGACGTGCTCAGGCGTACCGCGGAACTTGGCGCGCAGCACCGGGTCCTGCGTGGCCACACCCACCGGGCAGGTGTTGAGATGGCACTTGCGCATCATGATGCAGCCCAGGGCCACCAGTGGGGCGGTGGAGAAGCCAAACTCCTCGGCGCCGAGCAGCGCGGCGATCACCACGTCGCGGCCGGTTTGCAGTTTGCCGTCGGTTTGCACGCGGATGCGGCCGCGCAGGTCGTTGAGCACCAGTACCTGATGCGTTTCGGCCAGTCCCAACTCCCAGGGCACGCCGGCGTGGCGAATGCTGCTGAGCGGGGAAGCGCCGGTGCCGCCCGAATCGCCGGCGATCAGCACCACGTCGGCGTGCGCCTTGGCAACGCCGGCGGCAACCGTGCCCACACCTACCTCGGCCACCAGTTTGACCGCAATGCGCGCGCGCGGGTTGACGTTCTTGAGATCGTAAATCAACTGCGCCAGGTCTTCGATGGAGTAGATGTCGTGGTGCGGCGGCGGCGAAATCAGACCCACGCCGGGAATGGAATGGCGCACGCGGGCGATGGTTTCATCCACCTTGTGGCCGGGAAGCTGGCCGCCTTCGCCGGGTTTGGCGCCCTGCGCCATCTTGATCTGCAACTCGTCTGCGTTCACCAGGTAGTTGGTGGTGACGCCGAAGCGGGCGGAAGCCACCTGCTTGATGGCGGAGCGGCGCCCGTCGCCGAAGCGCTCTTCATCCTCGCCGCCCTCGCCGGTGTTCGACTTGCCGCCGATGCGGTTCATGGCCAGCGCCAGCGTTTCATGGGCTTCCTTGGAAATGGAGCCGAACGACATGGCGCCGGTGGCAAAGCGTTTGACGATGGAGGTTACCGGCTCGACCTCTTCGAGCGGAATCGGCTCGTCCGACTTCTTGATTTCGAGCAGTCCCCGCAGCGTCGTGAGCTGCTGGTTCTGCCGGTCGATCAGGTCTGTATACTCCTGGAATGTGGCGAAGCTGTCCTGCCGCACGGCTTGCTGCAGCTTGGCGATGGTCTGCGGATTGAAGAGGTGGTATTCGCCGCGCGCGCGAAACTGATAGGCGCCGCCGATGGCCAGCTCGGTATCGGATTCCCGCACCGGCCGGAAGGCGTGTTCATGCTTGAGGATGGCCTCGCGCGCCAGAACATCCAGGTCCACGCCCTCGACGCGCGAAACAGTGCCGGTGAAATAACGGTCGACCAGGCGCTTGGAGAGGCCGACGGCTTCAAACACCTGCGCGCCGCGATAGCTCTGCAAAGTGGAGATGCCCATCTTGGAAAAGGTCTTGAGCAGCCCCTTGTTGATCGCCTTGATGAAATGGGCAACCGCCTTCTCCGGCTTGACTCCGGTGTCCTGCAACTGGCCGGCCTGCAGGGTTTCGAGGGCGAGGTACGGATTGACGGCGCTGGCGCCGTAACCGATCAGCAGGGCGAAGTGCATCACCTCGCGCGGCTCGCCCGATTCGATGATGAGGGCCACCTGGGTGCGCGTTTCCTCACGAACCAGATGATTGTGCACGGCGGTGAGCGCCAGCAGGCTGGGAATGGGCGCGTAGTCCTGGTCCAGGCCGCGGTCGGAAAGAATCAGCAGGGTGTAGCCGGACTGGATGGAAAGCGAGGCGCGCCGGCAGAGCTGCTCGAGCGCGCGCTCCAGGCCGCGGTTGCCTTCCTCGACGGCGAACAGCATGGGCAGCGTGGTAGCGAGGAAGCTCCCTTGCGAAACGCGGCGCAGCCGTTCCAGGTCGCGATTGGTGAGGATCGGATGCGGCAGGCGCAAAGTGTGGCAGTGCTGCGGCGTTTCCGCCAGGATGTTGCGCTCCGTGCCGATGTAACTGATCAGCGACATCACCATCTCTTCGCGGATCGGGTCGATGGGCGGGTTGGTCACCTGGGCGAAGAGCTGCTTGAAATAGTTGAACAGCGGCTGCGGCTTGTCGGAAAGACAGGCCAGCGGCGTATC
>CAZZHN010000306.1:0-3954 GCA_964654065.1 uncultured Solibacteraceae bacterium | reverse complement strand
ATAATGATGCGCCGCGCCGGCTGTTGCTTCTCCTGGGCGAGAGCCTCCGCCGCCACCATCAGCAGAACTCCCGTCAGCGTCGCCATCTTCCTGATCTGCTCTTCCGTCTTGAACATCTTCCGATCCTCCGTACGCCGGGTGGGGATGCAGTCTGGATGCCGAACAGTAAATCATTGAAAAAATTAAACTTGTCCGCAGCGTCCTCGTGTCACGCGGTACACGCGTGTAAAAAGCGGTACGTGCCGCCAGTGCGAGGGTGGCCGAAAACCACCGCGGCGGTGGAGGGCGGCCAGAGGGAATGCCGTGCAGGGCCTTATTTTTTCATTGATTTGTGTATGGCAAACGTCTTGCTTTTATCCGGGTGTGAGCCGCCCGAGAGGGTGGTGGAACAAGGGAATCAAAAGGAGGAGTCATGAAAACGAAATTGCTTGCTGTGTTGCTTTTGGCCGGTGCCAGCGCGTTTGCCGCGCCGCGCGTGTTCTTTGGTGTCGGGTTCGGCGGCTTCCGCCCCGTGTACCCCGCCTACGTTCCTGCGCCGGTGGTGGCTTACGCTCCTGCACCCGTCGCGGTTGTGCCTGCTTACTATGCTCCGGCTATGCCGGGCCCCGGTTACGTGTGGATTGCCGGCTGGGGCGGGCGCGCGGGCTATTGGGCCCGGCGGCCGTTTGTGGGCGCGGCTTGGGTAGGCCCGCACTATTTCGGTGGCCGCTACCACGCCGGTTACTGGCGCCGGTAACGCCACAACAGTTCCGTCATTCAGAGGCGGCCGGTGGCGAATCTCGCCACCGGCCTTTTTTATTGGGGGCGGGAACAGCATCGCGCTGCGCGCCTTCCGACCGAATGGTGGGGCGCAGGCCTTCTTCGCGCGGGACGATTTCGCGGCAGCCCAGTTCGGCTCGAATGCGGTTTCGTGCCCCAGTTCGTTCGCCCGCGCACGACATGCGGGCCGGTCAAAACCGGTGCCGCCGAGAACGAGAATCCTTGAAAAGCTCCCCTTTTTGGCATGTTACAATCAAACCAAATTTGACCCGCGAGGTTGCCCGATGTCCCAGCAGACGGATCTTTCGCGCCGCGATCTTTTGAAGACCGCCGGCGCCGCCGCCGCAGTGGCCGCCGCCATTGAGGGCGCTCCGGCTATTCAAGAAGTGAGAGCCGCCAATCAACAGGTGCAATACGGCCTGATCGGCACAGGAAGCCGCGGCACCTACCTGCTGAAGCACCTCAAGAACATCTCGACAGGCCGCTGCGTGGCGATCTGCGACCTGCAGCAGAGCGCGCTCGATCGCGGCGTCCAGACCATCGGCAGCAACCCCGCAACCTACAAGGACTACCACGAGCTGCTGGATCGAAAGGATCTCGACGCCGTCTTCGTCATCACTCCTCTCAACGTGCACTACCCGCTCACCAGGGATGCCCTGCTGAGCGGCCGGCATGTGTTCTGCGAAAAATGCCTGGTGTTCAAGCCTGACGAAGTGCACGAGCTGCGCGCGCTGGCGGAATCGCGGCCGAAACAGGTGCTGCAAACCGGTTTGCAGCGGCGCTACAGCCAGTTCTACCAGATGGTGAAGGACATGGTGGACAAGGGTGTACTGGGCAATGTCCACCACATCCACGCACAGTGGCATCGCAACATGATCAACAAGCCCAGCCGCCTCTGGACGATGAAGCCCGGCGGCCCTTCCAACCTGGACAACTGGCGCTTATACCGGCAGTTCTCCGGCGGGCTGACGGCGGAGCTGACCTCGCACCAGGTGGATATCGCCGATTGGATGTTCGGCTCGTCGCCCGAATTCGTGATGGGCCTCGGCAGCCTGGATTTGCTCAAGGACGGCCGCGACGTCTACGACAACATCCAGTTGATCTATCGCTATCCCAACGGACAGAAACTCACCTACTCCGCCATCAGCACCAACCAGTTTCTCCCGTATTTCAATGGCACGCGGCCCGAGATGGGAGAGATCATCATGGGCACAGACGGCACCATCGAGATTACCGTCGGCGATGACGTCCACATGCCGGTAGCGTGGTGGTATCGCGAGCCGCCCAAGACCGCGACCGTCGAAAAGGCCAACGACAAAAAGCAGCCATTCGTGGCCGGCGCCACGATGATCGCCGCCGGAGGCGCCAATGGCCCGATTCCGCTCATGACCGGCGACCTGGCTTTTGACGGCAAGGAGAGCTTCCTCGATCGCGAAGTCAAATATGCTCGCCGCTGGCTGTACTCGAAGGGCGTTTTCGTGCAGGAGGAGCAGCGCAACCCGGTTGACGTGGAGTTGGAAAGCTTTTTCCAGAATTGTCGCGACGGTGGACGTCCGAAGGCCGATCTCGAAATCGGCATGGCCGACGCCGTGGCTGTGATTCTCTCCAACCAGGCGATGGACGAGGGCCGCAAGGTTTACTTCAGCGAAATCGAGAAGATGGGCGCCGTGCCCGACTCGCGTAAGACAGAGTAGGTGAAACGGGAGGTTTGGCTGCATCTGTCGGAGGGACGCCAGAGTGCGATAGCCGGGGCCTAACGCCAGCGGGCCCGTCGTGCGGCTTAGAGACACCGCCCCGCAACACGGAGCGCACTGCATGACCTGACCCCGGCGGGCCGTCGGGAAACCGAATTGATGAGGAGCCTCCTCATTATGATCCTGCCACCGTCAGGGACGATTGTGCCGCAGATTGTCCATCGCCCAGCAGTATTCGATGACCAGGAACGCGATCCATTCAGAACTGTGCTTTGCCAGGAGTATCCATATTCCGAGAACCAGGGCAAGAGTTTCGATGGTCCAGAAAATCTCGTCAAAGACTTCCTCGTGGCGGGATATGGCTTCGTTGTTGGTGATGTATCTGAGGAACCTTCGCATGGCTTATTGTCTCGCGGGGCCGGCGCAGCGGCGACGCGCATCGCAGTGCCGGAGGAACACCAGCCGGCGGCTCGCTTGCTGGCGACCGAAACTGGTTGCACGCAGTGCGTCACTTGATCCCGGACCAGCGTGCTCCAGGCAACGGCCGTGAGGGTGGGATTCGAACCAGCAAGACACCAATGGAGTCTGTAAGTTACTGATCCCACATTGCAAAGAATGCAAAGAATGCAAGGATTGCAGTACGGCATTGGTCAGAATTGGTCAGGAAGCTCGTGTCCCCAATCACTACTCGAGGCTAGGTTCGCTCGCTAGTTCCGCACGGGGCAGTGCCCTGCGCCAATTCCGCACCAGAAAAGGGTCGCCGCATAACAGTCGACCCTAGCTTGGGTCGCACAGTAATGGCTGGCGCCTGGTTTTTGTCGCCCAGTCATTTTAACGACGAATCAGGCCCGAACGGCCATCAGCCGACGGGCCTTCAGATTCTTGGTGGGATCACTTTTGGAATCGATGAGCCTTCCGGCGCGCCGGAAGGCTCTTTGCTTTTACGCTGAAGACGGAAAAGGCTCGAAATTCTGACCTCCGAGCCCGATCCAAATCTGGAAGGAAATACGCCTCATGTTTATTGTAAACACTTGTGCGCCTATATCCAATAGCGAACCAAGCACGGAAGCCCCAGAGAGTCCCCGCGCTGCGACGCATTGCGGGGCATCCGGCAGAGAGTTCGCCATCGTGATCGGAGCCGCCGCCAGAAAACTTCGGACAGTGTTTTCAGAAAAAGCTACAATCCGCCAGGGTGTTATACAGTTCGGGGTGGCTGTGGCAGGGCGGGATGAAGTTCTCGATTGGGTCCTTCTTGCCATTGCCGGACAACAGCATTCCTGGCAGAAATCCCGATTGGACTCCCCGGCTGAATTTCCAAACGGGACACCGGGCTGATGAATCTTCCTCGTTTATCCGCCATCGAACCCGTTCTCATCTTCCACAACCCGAAACGCAGTGTACGCCAGCCTTGCCTTCAGAAGCCTGACAACTTTTTGATTTGCTCCTAAAGCCTGAAGCACTCTTCGTTTCGAAACCATGCATCCCGGCCCAATGATGATCT
>CAZZHN010000305.1:0-3977 GCA_964654065.1 uncultured Solibacteraceae bacterium | reverse complement strand
TTGCAGCGCGAACCAGTAGATCAGCATCACCCAGGCGGGAACCTCGAAGGTAGTGAAAAAGAAAATAATGATGGCGAAGGTCAGAATGCGGGCGCGGGGAAACTTCACCATGTAGGCGCCCATCACGCCGGCGATGGCGCCGGACGCGCCCACCATGGGGACGCGCGAGCCGGGGCTGGCGAGAACCTGGGTCAGCGCCGCCGCCACGCCGCACATCAGGTAGAACAGCAGGAACTTGCCGTGGCCCAGAATGTCTTCGATGTTGTCGCCGAAGATCCACAGGAACCACATGTTGCCGAGCACGTGCAGCCAGCCGGCGTGCAGAAACATGGAGGTGAAGATATTGGCTACGGCGAAATGATCCGGCACCAGGCCGTAGGAGGCGATGAAGGCGTTGCGCGTGTAATCGTCGAGGGAAAACTCAAAGAGAAAAATCAGAATGTTGACCACGATCAGAAAGACCGTGACGACGGGCTTGGAATAGCTCGGCTGTGTATCGCGTAGCGGGAACATTTAGATCGTCGGAGGGACACCGGAGGCCTGAGCGCGTGCGGCAAAGTCGGGGTGCGAGCGCCGTTCGCCGCGCGTCATCAGCAACTGGATCTCTTCGAGGCCGCGAATGCCGCCGCGCGCGCCCAGCGCGGTGCAGTTGAGAGCGGCCATGGCGTTGGAAAAATCGAGAGCGGCGGGCATTGTCATCCCTTGCAAAACAGCATAGCAGAACGCCCCGTGAAACACGTCTCCGGCGCCGGTCGTATCGACACAATTCACCACGTAAGCCGGCGCGTAAATGAACTGGCCGTTCACGCGCGCGAGCGCTCCGTGCGCACCCAGCGTCATGGCCGCCACCTTCATGCGGTATTCGATTTGCAGGCTCTCCAAGGCTTCGAAAGGATCGCGGTTGCCGGTCCAGTTACCGGGAAACTCAGAGCTTGCCACCAGATAATCCACGTTCGGCAGGACGGCGTCGAAGCCTTTGTAGATGGTGTCCACGTCCACCGTGACCGGAATCCTGTGGCGGCGCGCAATGGCGGCGGCGTGGGCCACGGCGGGTGTATCGTGGCCGTCGATATGCAGCAGGCGCGCGCCGGTGATCTGCTCTTCGGCGATCTGCGCGGGGTCGATGCGCAGGCAGTCGTCGCGCCGCCAGAGCACGGTCCGCTCGCCGGTGGAACGATCGATGATGATGTAGGCCGATTGGTTGGCGCAGCCTTTACGCAACTGCACGTGGTCGAGGTTGACGCCGGTCGAGCGCAGGCTCTCCATCTGGATGCGTCCGCGTTCATCGTCGCCCACTGAGCCGATGTACTTCACCCGCAGACCCAGCCGCGCGCACGCCACCATGGCGCTGGCCACCTGCCCGCCCGGGCTCATCACCTCCGCTTCAAACGGCACCTTGCCCGCATAGGCCGGAAAGTGCGGCACCATCAGCAGTGTGTCGGTGGCATTGAGGCCCACCCCCACCACGTCGAATTCAGGCATCGAAGGACATTGTAGCGGCGCGCAGTCTGGCATGATGGATCTCATATGACTCCACACGACACTCCGCCCAGATACCGTGCCTGGCCGATCGCCATGACGGTGACCATCGGACTCACAGCCCTGTGCCCGCCGGGCTTTGCCCAGAAGACGCCGGCCGGCCTGCCCGGACCCGGCACAGAGACCATGCACAGCGTGGCGCATGTGAAACGCGGCATGGAGGCCCACTATGCGGAGATCAGCGCACAAGCGTGGGCGCTGTACCGCAAGCTGGACCTGGTGCTGCCAAGTCCACACGTCGTGCTGCGCGGCGCGGACGAGGCGGGCCTTCCCTACCTCGTCGAGATTTTCACGTGGAGAAGTGCGGACATCCCCGATCACGCGCCGCCGGAAGTGCTGGCCCTCTGGAAGCAGCTGGAGGAGGCGTGTGAAAAGCGCGGCGGCCGGCCGGGAATCGATTTCGCCGAAGTCACCGCCGTGGCATTAAATTGAAGGCGGCTCAACCGGCGCCATGTACTCACCGCAGCTGCTCGATCATTTTCAGAATCCGCGCAACGTGGGGGAGCTGCCGCCGCCGGCGGTTACGCTGGAGGTATCGAATCCGGCGTGCGGCGACATCCTGCGGTTATCGGCGCGCTTCGAGGCAGAGCGCGTTACCGAGGTGCGGTACAAAGTGCGCGGCTGCACGGCCTCTATCGCCGCCGGCTCGGCTTTGACGGAATGGCTGCTGGGTAAGGGGCGCGGCGAATTGGCCGGGTTCGAGCCGGGTTTGATCGAAGACGCGTTGGGTGGGCTGCAGCCCGAATCGAAGCATGTCACGGTGCTGTGCGCGGACGCGGTGAAACGGCTGCGGGCGGTGGCGTAGCCGCGCGCTAGTGAATTCCGGCTGTTTCCGCTACCGGGGCGAACGGGCTGACCAGGTTGCTCTCGCCGTCGAATTCGAAGTCGATGGCGGATTCGATTTCAAGCCCGGGATTCTTTTCGATTTCGCCGCGCAGGTTCTCGCTGAGAGCCATGCGGCCGAGCTCCATGGTGTTGCGGATCCAGGCGTAGGTCACTTCGCGCAGGTCGATCTTGCCGACGGTCGGCGCGAAGCGCTCGATGGCCTCACGGTCGGTTGGAAAATGAGCCGGGGTGCGGATGCAGGCAGGCGTGTTGGCGGTGAGCGAATTGATCCAGGTGGGCTCCCAGTTGATGCGGTCGACCAGCCGGTCGGTCACCACGTCCGCCATGCCCATGCCGACGGCGCTGTTATAAGTCAGCTCGCTTAAATCGCGCACGAAGATGCGCTGGAAGCGGGGACCGGGCCAGGGATTGTACTCGCCGTTCACGCCGCGGTTGACCACCTTGGTATCCATGCCGGCGCCGGAAATGTTCTTGCCGATTTCATCCAGGATGAGCAGGTCCGCATCCATCGGGAGGCGCGCCATCCAGGATTTCACCAGCACCAGGTTGGCCTCTTCGCGGGCTTCCATTTCCTCCACCGGTACCGCGTCCAGCCTGGCGGTATGGTGATTGGCGTCTTCGAGGATGGCGAGGCCGCCGAGGATCTTGCCCGAGGACAGCACCTGCCGGCCGACGCTGCGGATCACGTGCTCCAGGCCGAGCCGGTACGCGTAGGCGTGATAGCGCTGCGCCCCGGCGAACTTGCCAAGGCCGATGGCCATCATCTTGAACAGGCCGCTTTCCATCTTGCCGGCGAAATCGGTGTGCCACTTGACGCGGCCTACCAGCATGACGCCGCCGGATTCGTAAGCCTTGCGGTCCATGAACGCTTCGATGCCGTCAGCCGTCTTGCCCAGCGAAATCACTTCCAGCTGGCTGACGATAGGGCAGCCCATGCCGGATTCGGTGATGCCGTAGTGGGCCAGCACGTCGGCCTGGCCGGCGGCCGAGGCGGCGCCGTGGCTGCCCATGGCGGGAAAGAGGAACGGCTCGATTCCCGCGTCCTTCCAGTACTGGACGACGGAGCGGACGATGGTGGCGATATTTTGAATCCCGCGGCTGCCGACTCCGATGGCGACGCGGCTGCCTGGCGCCACGCGCGCGGCGAAGCCGGCGGCTGACAGTTGGCGGCGGACTTCGGCTGCGACGTCGGGGATGCGGCGATCGGGAAATTTCTGACGTACCAGCAACAGGCGGGGGAATTGCATGCTCGACTACATTCTACGCCAGAGAGGCGACGATCGCGGGCGGCGAGGATGGGCGTTCGGCGAGGCGCGGGCCGGGCATACCCGGCCCCTGCGGGCGCAGTGCGGCCGAAAGGCGTGAAAGATTCGTTGCGGGTGGCCGGGCTTCGCTGACTTATCGCAGTGCGTATCGGCCACCCGATGGATCGAGTGGGAACTTCGATGATTTAGGCCCGCTGGATGGCGGACACATCCTTGCCGATTCGTTCCTTACTCTCTGATATCCGGCGGGCGGCAATGACGGCTATCCGTAGACCGCCGGCGGTCATGAATTCCAGAAGGTGGGTATCTGCTTGACTCAGGTAGCCC
>CAZZHN010000304.1:0-3978 GCA_964654065.1 uncultured Solibacteraceae bacterium | reverse complement strand
TGAAATAGTTGAACAGCGGCTGCGGCTTGTCGGAAAGACAGGCCAGCGGCGTATCGGCGCCCATGGAGCCGATCGGCTCCTCACCTTTGGCGGCCATGGGGCCGAGGATCATTTTCAAATCTTCGTCGGTATAGCCGAAGGCGCGCTGCCGCTGCAGCAGGGTGTCCCGATCGGTGCCGTACTCACGGGGCGGCTCCGGCAGTTCGTGAATCTGGACCTGGTTTTCCTTGATCCACATCTGGTACGGGTTGCGGCCGTAGAGGCTGGCCTTGAGTTCCTTATCGGAGATGATGCGCCCACCCACGGTGTCCACCAGCAGCATCTTTCCCGGCTGCAAGCGGCCCTTGAGCTTCACATCTTCGGGCTTTACGGGGAGCACGCCGGCTTCCGAAGCCATGATGATGAGATCGTCGTTGGTGACCAGGTAGCGGGCCGGGCGCAGGCCGTTGCGGTCCAGCGTGGCTCCGATGGAGCGGCCGTCGGTAAAGGCGATGGCGGCGGGGCCGTCCCACGGCTCCATCAGCGACGCGTGATACTCGTAAAACGCGCGCTTCTGCGGGTTCATGTGCGGATTGCCCGACCAGGCTTCTGGGATGAGCATGGCCATGGCGTGGCTGATGCCGCGCCCGGCCATGACGAGCAATTCCAGTGCGTTATCGAACGCAGCCGAATCGCTGCCGCTCGGCTGGATGATCGGGAACAGCTTCTTGATATCGGCGCCGAAGAGGGGTGACGCCAGCACCGACTGGCGGGCGTGCATCCAGTTCACGTTGCCGCGCAGCGTGTTGATCTCCCCGTTGTGGGCGATAAAGCGGTAGGGATGCGCCAGTTGCCACGTCGGGAACGTGTTGGTGGAGAATCGCTGGTGCACCAGGCAGAGCGCGCTCACCACGTCGGGATCGCTCAGTTCAGGGTAGAAGTTCGCAATCTGCGGCGCCAGCAGCAGGCCTTTGTAGACGATGGTGCGGGCCGAGAAGGACGGCATATAAAAGAAGCTCTTCTCCGGCAGGTCAGACTTTCCGACTTCGATTTCTGCGCGCTTCCGGACCAGGTACAGTTTGCGCTCGAGCTGGTCCTCGGTCATGCCCTTGCCGCGGCTCACAAAAACCTGCTGGATGTAAGGCTGGCTGTTGCGCGCCTCGCGGCCGATGGCGGCGCCGTCGATGGGCGTATCGCGCCAGCCGAGCACGGTGAGGCCTTCTTCGGTGACAATGCGCTCCAGGATGCCTTCGCATTGCAGCCGGTCGTGGCGCTCTACCGGCAGGAACGTCATCCCCACCCCATACTCGCCGGCGGCAGGGAGGGTGAAGCCGAGCTTGGAACACTCGCGGGCGAAGAACTTGTGCGGGATCTGGATCAGGACGCCGGCTCCGTCGCCGGTCTCGGGGTCGCAGCCGCAAGCGCCGCGGTGCGTCAGGTTGATCAGAACCTGAATGCCCTTGACGATAATGTCGTGCGATTTCTGGCCTTTGATATTGGCGACGAAGCCGATACCGCAGGAGTCGCGTTCCTGGGCTGGGTCATAGAGACCCTGTGGCTGTGGCAAGCCGCGCGGCACAAGGGTGTCATTCATAGAATCGTCCCGAAGCCATCCACGGCCATTGGAGGGTAATCCGGCCGCGGTTGGATGCTGGAGCTCGGCGGTTGCCTAAGTTGACAAGTTTACCAGGAGATCTACTATTAGGCAATAGGAAATTGATTCCGTATCAAAATTAGCGGAAGTTATGGTATGCTGGGGCCGTGAGCTTCTGGGAACTGCGGCTTTTCAGAGAGATAGCAGTCACAGGCAGCATGAGTAAAGGGGCCAAGGTTTGCGGTGTAACGCAATCCGCGGCGAGCCAACACGTGCAGGAGGTGGAACGCCGTTTGGGATCTCCCTTGCTCGACCGCTCGAAGCGGCCGCTGGAGATGACCCCTACCGGCAAGCTTTACGCTGATTTCTGCCGCGATGTGCTGCAACAGGAGGACGAATTTCAACTGGCGCTGGAGCGGCTCAAGTTGGAAGTAGAAGGCACGGTGCGGGTGGCGTCAATTTACTCGGTGGGGCTTTCGGAGATGAGCCGGCTGAGTGAAGAGTTCGCTGCGAGCCATCCGACGGCGCGCCTGGAAGTGGAATACATGCGGCCGGATAGGATTTATGCGGCCCTGCGCAGCGGAGAGGCGGACCTGGGGCTGGTAAGCTATCCGGAATCGAGCCGCGAAATGGCTGCCATTCCTTGGCGCGATGAAGAGATGCAGCTTGCTGCGCCGCCCGCGCACACTCTGGCGGAACGGAAGCGCGTATTCGCAGCCGACCTGGAGGCAATCGATTTCATCGGCTTCGACGAAGACCTGTCGATTCGCCGCGAGATCGACCGCTTCCTGCGCGGGCGGGGTGTGACGGTGCACATGGTGATGCACTTCGACAATATCCAGATGATTAAGGAAGCCGTGGCGCTGGGATCGGGTGTCAGCATTCTTCCCGCGCGCAGCATGCAGGCGGAGATCGAACAAGGCCGCCTAGTGGCGGTGGAACTGGAAGCTCCCGGCCTGGTGCGGCCGGTCGGCATTGTGCACCGGCGTCGCAAGAAATTCAACCGCGCCGCGCAGGCCTTTCTGGAACTGCTCCTTCCCGGCGGCGGTGCAGAGCATAACAGACTGGCGGGGTGAGCGCGGCAGCCGGTCCGCGGCGCGCGCTGTCCCGCGTGAGTCATCGCGCCTTTCCTGGGGCTCCCAAACAGCAAGAAATGCCGGCACGACTGCCGACACAGCACGCGTGGACGCGCGCGCCACGGGCTTACGGTTGCGGAAGGGCGGCGGCGGCAATCTGCGCGATGTCGAGGAGCTGCGGAGGCGCCTGCGTAATCGTGCCCAGGGCATCGCGAAACATCGTCTGGCAGAAGGGGCAGGCAGTGCCGATAACGTGGGCGCCGGTGGCGAGAAGCTCTTCCGCGCGGGCGACGTTGACACGCGTGCCCTTTTCCTCGCCAAGAAACATCTGGCCGCCGCCGGCGCCGCAGCAGAAAGAACGCTCGCGGGCGCGCGGCGGATCGGTCAGATCGGCGTACCGCCTGAGCACGCTGCGCGGCTCGTCATAGACATTGCGGTAGCGGCCCAGGTAGCAGGGATCGTGAAATACGATTTTACCGGCCAGCGTCTGCGGCGCAGGCAGCCGGGCGTCCAGGCGCGCCAGCAGTTCGCTGTGATGTTCGATGTCGAAGGTGGCTCCGTATTCCTGCCAGTCGGTGCCGATGGTGCGCACGCAATGCGGGCAGATCGACACCATGCGGGATACGTTCGCTGCGCGCAGCGCCTCAATATTCGCTTCCGCCACTTGCCCCGCCGCCAGATCGTTGCCCAGGCGGCGCGCCGGATCGCCGGTGCACTTCTCCTTGCGCAACACACCGAAGGTCACGCCGGCGTGGCGTAGTACGCGCGCCAGTGCCAGCACGATTTCTCTTCCCTGGGGGTCGTATGCGCCCATGCAGCCCAGCCAAAGGCAGTACTCCTGTGTGCCGTCGTAGAACGGCAGCTCGTTTTTCTCGATGAACTTCTGCCTTTCCGCGGGAGCGAATCCCAGCGCATTGCCGTTGCGCTCCAGGTTGAGGAAAAGCTTGGCGCCGTACTCGTTTTCCCATTTTCCGGTATTCACCGCGCCGCGCCGCAGACCGATGATCAGCGGCAGATGCTGAATACCCACCGGGCACTCAAACTCGCAGCCGCCGCATGTGGTGCACTGGAAGGCCGCCTCCTCGTCGATGTGTGAACCCAACAGCGGGGTTTCACCATTGGTTCCGAATTCGTTCAGGTAGCGGCGCAGCCCCAGAACAATTTCCTTCGGGTTCAGCACTTTGCCGGTGTTGTTCGCCGGGCAATGTTCGGTGCAGCGGCCGCATTCGACGCAGCTGAAGGCCTGCAACGCATCAATGCGGGTAACGTCCTTACCGGTGTCGAGTCCGAAATCCTCGTCGCCGACGAGCGGCGGTATGCGGCTGAAGC